>NZ_OZ026462.1:0-336619 GCF_964019745.1 Candidatus Zinderia endosymbiont of Aphrophora alni
TGAAATGTAGAAAAAAAAAAAAAATAGAAAATAAAAATGAAAATGAAAAAATAAAAACAAAAATTAATCCATTTTTGACATTTAAAAATTTTTTTTTAGGAAAATCTAATGAATTTGCTATAGCAGCTTCAAAACAAGTAATTAATAATCCAGGAAAAATTTATAATCCATTATTTATATATGCAAAAACTGGATTAGGAAAAACTCATTTAATAAATGCTATAGGAAATAGTATGTTAAAAAAAAATCCTAATATTAAAATTAGACTTTCTACTTCAGAGGAATTAGTTAATAAAGTAGTAAAAGCAAATTTTAATAAAAATTTTAATAATTTTAAATATTTTTATAATTCTTTAAAATTTTTATTAATTGATGATTTTGAATTTTTAATAGGAAAAAACAAAACACAAGAAGAATTTTTTTATATTTTTGAGGGGTTTAAAAAAACAAATAGGCAAATTATTATAACAAGTAATCTAATACCTAAACAAATGTTAGGGATAAATGAAAAAATAATTTCTAGAATAGAAGAAGGATTAATTATATTTATAAATCCTCCAGAATTAAAAATGAGAATAAATTTACTTTTAAAAAAAGCTTATTTAATGAAAATAAATTTATCTTATGAAATAGCTTTTTTTATAGCTCAAAATTTTACTTCTAATATAAATGAATTATTAGGGATTTTAAAAAGTATAAAAATTTTTTTAAAAATATATAAAACTAATTTAACAATTAATATTATTAAAAAATTATTAATAAATAAAATTAAAAAAAAAAAAAAACAAATTTTAATAAAAAATATACAAAAAATAATTACTAAATTTTACAATTTTAAAAAAATTGATTTAAATTCAAAAAAAAGATATATAAATATTATAAAATATAAACAAATAGCTATATATTTTTCAAAAAAATTTACTAATAAAAGTTTAAAAGAGATAAGTTTAGAATTTAAATATAAAAATCATACTTCAGTATTATATGCTATTAAAAAAATTAAATTTTTAAAAAAAAATGATAAAAATTTTAAAAAAGAATTATATAATTTGAAAAAAATTATAAAAAAATAAATATATTTTATATATATTAATAATTTTTATTATTTTATGAAATTAATTATAAAAAAAAAAGATATTTTAATTAAAATATTACAAATAATAACAAGAATTTTAGAAAAAAAACAAACATTACCAATTTTAGAAAATGTTTTAATTAAAAGTATAAAAAAAAAATTATTTTTTTTATCAACAAATATAAATATACAAATTATAACTTATATTAAATTAGAAGAAGAAAATAATAATTTATATATAACAGTAAATGGTAAAAAATTATTAAATATTTTAAAATCTTTTTCTAAAAATAAAAATATTTTTTTAAAAATTAAAAATAAAAAGTTAATTTTAAAATCAAAAAATTCAAAATTTTCTTTACAAATAATAAATCCTAAAAATTTTCCTATAATTAAAGAAATTAAAAATTTTAATTTTAAATTTAAAATAACACAAAAAAAATTAAAAAAATTATTTAATATGGTTTATTTTGCAATGGCTCAACAAGATATAAGACCTTATTTAAATGGAGTTTTATTAAAAATAAAAAATAATAAAATATATACTGTAGCTACTGATGGTTATAGATTAGCTATTTATAAAGAAAAAATAAATAATAATTTATTTAAAAAATCTATTATTATTCCTAAAAAAACTATAATTCAACTTCAATATTTATTAAAAGATATAGATTCATTAGTAAAAATAAAAATTTATGAAAATAAAATAAAATTTATTTTTTTAAAAATAAAATTAATATCAAAATTAATAAAAGGTAAATATCCAGATTATAAAAGTATTATACCTAATAATAAAATTTTAATTATTATTAATAGAAAAAAATTATTAAAATCTTTAGAAAGAATTTCTATTTTAACAAGTGAAAATTTTCAAGGAGTACAATGGATAATAAAAAATAATTTTTTAAAATTATTTTCTATTAATTCTTTACAAGAAACAAGTGAAGAAATAATAAATATAAAATATATTGGAAAAACTTTAAAAATAGGATTTAATATAAATTTTTTATTAGATGTTTTAAATAATTTGAATAGTAAAGAAATAAATTTTTTTTTAAATAAAAATATAAATTCTTCTATATTAATAAATATTCCAAATAAAAAAAAATTTTTTTATATTATAATGCCAATGTATATTTAAAAAATATGTAAATAAATATTATTATTATTTATATAATTTATTGTATTAAAATATTAATATATATTTAAAAAAATATATTAATAATTAATATTATTATTTATACAATTTATTATATTAAAAAAAAATAATTTATGAATTTAAAAGAAAATAAATATCAAGCTTCTTCTATAAAAATATTAAATAGTTTAGAAGCAGTTAGAAAAAGACCTGGTATGTATATTGGAGATACTTCTGATGGGAGTGGATTGCATCATTTAGTTTTTGAAGTTTTAGATAATTCTATTGATGAAGTTTTAGCTGGATATTGTAATAAAATTTATGTTATTATTCATTCAAATGATTTAATATCTATTATTGATAATGGTAGAGGTATTCCTATAGATATTAAAATGGATGATAAAAATTCTCCTAAAAGAAGTGCTGCTGAAATAGTAATGACAGAATTACATGCAGGAGGAAAATTTAATCAAGATTCTTATAAAGTATCAGGTGGGTTACATGGATTAGGTGTTTCTTGTGTTAACAGTTTATCTAAATTTTTAGAATTAACTATTTATAAAAATAGTAAAAAATATATAATGAATTTTAAAAGAGGTATATTGCAAAATAAAAAAATAAAAATAATTAATAATATAAAAATATCACCAATTGAAAGTATATGTAAAACAAAAAAAACGGGAACTAAAATAAAATTTAAAGTAGATAAAAAAATTTTTAAAAATATTAATTTTAATTATAAAATTTTAAAAAATCGAATAAAAGAATTATCATTTTTAAATAATGGAATATTAATAATATTAAAAGATGAAAGAATTAATAAAATTAAAAGTTTTTCTTTTAAAGGTGGAACAAAAGAATTTTTGAAATATATAAATAAAAATAAAAAAATTATAAATAAAAAAATTTTTCAAATAAAAAAAAAAAAAAAAATAAAAAAAAAAAAAATTTTTATAGATGTATCTATGTTATGGAATAACTCTTATAAAGAAAAAATTTTATGTTTTACAAATAATATTCCTCAAAAAGAAGGAGGTACACATTTAACAGGACTTAAAACAGCTATAACAAAAGTAATTAATAAATTTATTATTAATAATAATTTTTTAAAAGATAAAAAATTAGAAATAACTAGTGAAGATATACGTGAAGGATTAGTTTGTATATTATCTATAAAATTTCCTGAACCAAAATTTAGTTCACAAACAAAAAATAAATTAATTTCTAGTGAAATTAGAAGTCCTATAGAAGAAGTTATAACTAAAAACTTATTAAAATTTTTATTAGAAAATTTCTATGATGCAAAAATTATATGTAATAAAATAATTAATATAGCAAAAATTAAAAAATCTTTAAAAAAAACTAGAGATATTTTAAAAAAAAAAAAAAATATAAAAGAAATTTTTTTATCTTCAAAATTAGCTGATTGTCAAGAAAAAAACCCATATTTAGCTGAATTATTTTTAGTAGAAGGAGATTCTGCTGGAGGATCAGCAAAACAAGGAAGAGATAGAAAATTTCAGGCAATATTACCATTACGTGGAAAAATTTTAAATGTAGAAAAAGCTACTTTTGAAAAAATAATTTCTTCTGAACAAATAACTACATTAATTGCTACATTAGGTATAAATATACAAAAAAAAAAATTTAATATTAAAAAATTAAAATATCATAAGATTATTATTATGACTGACGCTGATATAGATGGTGCACATATAAAAACATTATTATTAACTTTATTTTTTAGATATATGCCAAAATTAATAAAAAATGGTTTTATATATATAGCACAACCTCCTTTATATAAAATAAAATTTCAAAATAAAGAATTATTTTTAAAAGATGATTTAGAAAAAGAAAAATATATTTTTAAAAAAATAATTTATAATTATGATTATATATTAAAAGAAAATTATAAAGAAATAGAAAAAAATATAATAAAAATTTTTTTTAAAAAATATAAAATATTACAAAAAATTTTATTTAAATTATCAAAAAAAATTGATTATTCAATATTAATATTAATATTATCAGGAATAAAATTAAAAATAAATTCTACTAAAGAAATTTATGAAACTTATTTAAATTTAAAAAAAAAAATAAATAATAAAAATATAAAAATTAAAATAAAAAAAAAAAATAATAAAAATATTTTAAAAATAAAAAATTTTTTAAATGGTGAAATTAAAAAAACTGTTATTAATAATAATATTATTAATGATGAAAATTATAAATTGATAATTAATTTTTCAGATTTTTTTATAAAAATAATAGGAAAAGGTATTTTAATTAAAAATAAAAAAACAAAAAAAATAGAAAAAATTTTTATATATAATTTTTATAAAAAAATAAAAGATATTCTTTTGTTTATAGAGCAAAATATTATAAAACAAAGATATAAAGGTTTAGGAGAAATGAATCCTAATCAATTATGGGAAACAACTATGAATCCTGAAAAAAGATGTTTATTAAGAGTAAAAATTGAAAATTTAAAATCAGTTGATAAAATATTTAATATATTAATGGGAGAAAAAGTAGAACCTAGAAAAGAATTTATAAAATTGAATGCAATTTTAGCAAAAAATATTGATATATAATATTTTATTTTATTATATATATATTTATAATTTTTTTAAAAATTTTATAATGAATAAATTTTGGAGTCCTATTATTAATAATTTAATACCTTATAAACCTGGGGAACAACCTAGAATAAAAAATTTAATAAAACTTAATACAAATGAAAACCCTTTTGGTCCTTCTATAAAAGTTATAAATGCTATGTTAAGAACTATTAATAATAATCTTAAATTATATCCTGATCCAGAATCATTTTCTTTAAAAAAAGCTATATCTAAAATGTATAAAATAAAAATTTCAGAAATTTTTATTGGTAATGGTTCAGATGAAGTATTAGCACATTCTTTTAAAGCTTTTTTTAAAAAAAAATTACCTATTTTATTTCCAGATATAACTTATGAATTTTATTTAACTTATTCAAAATTATACAATATAAATTATATTTTAATACCATTACAAACTAATTTTACTATTAATATTAATGACTATTTAAAATATAAAAATAAAATAGGAGGAATAATTTTTGCTAATCCTAATGCTCCTACTGGTTGTTTATTATCTTTAAAAAAAATAAAAACTATTTTAAATAATAATTTAAATATCGTTATTATAATAGATGAAGCATATATAGATTTTGGAGGTAAAAGTGCTATTTCATTAATTAAAAAATATGATAATTTATTAATTATTCAAACTTTTTCAAAATCTCGTTCATTAGCTGGTTTAAGAATAGGTTTTGCTATTGGAAATTCTAATCTTATTTTAGCATTAGAAAAAATTAAAAATAGTTTTAATTCATATCCAATAAGTAAAATAGGTATTGCAGGAGCTACTGCTTCTATAAAAGATGAAAAATATTTTAATAAAACTAGATTAAAAATTATTTTTAATAGAGAAAAATTAAAAAAAGAATTAATTAAATTAAATTTTGAAATATTACCATCTATGGCGAATTTTATTTTTATAAGACATTTTAAATATAATTCTTATGAATTATTTAATTTATTAAAAAAAAATAAAATTTTAATACGTCATTTTCCTAAAAATAGAATTAATAATTTTTTAAGAATTACTATTGGTAATAGTTTTTCTTGTAATTTTTTAATTTTTATTTTAAAAAAATATATTAAATAATTTTTAATAAAATATTTTTAAATTAAAATTTTAAAATATAAATATATTATATATTATGCAATATAAATATGAACCATTAATAATTGAAAAGAAAGTTCAAAAAAATTGGAAAAAAAAAAATGTTTTTAAAGTTTATGAAAATAGTAAAAATAAAAAAGGTGAAATAAAAAAAAAATTTTTTACATGTTCTATGATACCTTATCCTTCAGGAAAATTGCATATGGGTCATATAAGAAATTATACTATTAATGATATTTTGTATCGTTATTTAAGAATGAATAAATTTAATGTTTTAATGCCAATGGGATGGGATGCATTTGGGATGCCAGCAGAAAATGCTGCTATAATAAATAGAAAATCTCCATATCAATGGACATTTGAAAATATTAAATATATGAAAAAACAAATGAAATCTATGGGATTTTCTATAGATTGGTCAAGAGAAATAATTACATGTAAACCTGAATATTATCGTTGGAATCAATTGATGTTTTTAAAAATGTTAAAAAAAGGTATTATTTATAAAAAAAAAGAATTTGTAAATTGGGATCCAATTGATAAAACAGTTTTAGCAAATGAACAAATAATAAATGGTAAAGGTTGGAGATCTGGAGCTTTAATAAAAAAAAAAAAAATTTCTATGTATTTTGCAAAAATTACTAAATATGCTCCAAAATTATTAGAAAATATAGAAAAAAAATTACAAGGATGGCCAAAAAAAGTAATAGAAATGCAAAAAAAATGGATTGGTAAATTAAAAGGTTTTAATATAAAATTATTTTATAAAATAAATAAAAAAAAAAGAAAAATATGGTTTTTTATAGAAAAAATAGAAATATTAATGGGAGCAACATTTTGTTTAATTTCTATTAATCATAAATTAATAAAAAAAATAATTAAAAATAATATTTATATTAAAACATTTATAAAAAAAGAATTAAAAAATCAAATAAAAAATAAAAAAAATATTTTTAAAAAAGGAATATATTCTGGAATATATATTTATCATCCATTAACTAAAAAAAAAATAGAAATTTGGATAAGTAATTATGTTTTTTCAGATTATAATTGTAATGCAAAAATATGTGTTCCAACTTATAATAAAGAAGATTTTTTTTTTGCTAAAAAATATAATTTACCTATTAAACAAATAATAAATTTTAAAAATAAAAAATATAATTATTATTTATATAAAAATTGGCATAAAAATAAAATATTAAAATTTAATAATAAATATAATTTTTTATTTATAAAAAAAATTAAAAAAATTTTTTTAAAATATTTAAAATATAAAAATATTTATAAAAAAAATATAATTTTTCGTTTACATGATTGGGGGATTTCTAGACAAAGATATTGGGGGACTCCTATTCCTATTATACATTGTAAGCAATGTGGTGAAATACCTGTACTTGAAAAAGATTTACCAATAATTTTACCTAAAAAATGTTTTTTAGATGGAATAAATAATCCATTAAAAAAAAATAAAAATTTTTTAAATGTAATTTGTTATAAATGTAAAAAAAATGCTATTAGAGAAACTGATACTATGGATACATTTATAGATTCTTCTTGGTATTATATGAAATATTCATCTCCAGAAAAAAATAAATTTTTAATAAAAAAGAAAAATGAATTTTGGATGCCAGTTGATCAATATATTGGTGGTATTGAGCATGCAATATTACATTTATTATATGCAAGATTTTGGACAAAAGTAATGAAAGATTTAAATTTAGTTAAATTTGATGAACCTTTCAAAAAATTAATAACTCAAGGAATGATTTTAAATGAAACTTTTTATAAAAAATGTAAAAAAACTGGAAAAAAAATATGGTTTAATAAAGAAGAAATAGATATAAAATATAATAATAATAAAAAAATAATTTCTTTAAAACTTAAAAAAAATGGTAAAAATGTTTTTATAGGTAAAATAGAAAAAATGTCTAAATCTAAAAATAATGGTATAGATCCACAAAAAAAAATTAAAATTTATGGAGCAGATACAATTCGTTTATTTATAATTTTTGCAGCACCTTTAAATCAAGATTTAATTTGGTCTACTAATGGTATAAATGGATCATTTAAATTTCTTGAAAAATTATGGAAATTTTGTTTTGAAAATTTAAAATATATAAAAAATATAAAAGTAAATTTATTTAATAATAATATAAATAAAAATAAAAAATTTAATTATAAAATTCATAAAATTTTACAAAATTCTAATTTTAATTATAAACATAATAAATATAATACAATTGTTTCAAATTGTATGAAAATGTTAACTATTATAAATAAATTTTCTAAAAATTGTAAAAAAGAAAATTTACCTAATTTAAAAAAAAATTTATCTATTTTATTAAGGATATTATATCCCATATCTCCTCATATAACATCTACTTTATGGATAAATTTAAAATTTACTAAAGAATATGGTGATATATTAGATGCACCATGGCCAAAAATAAATAAAGATATTTTAAAATATAAAAAAAATATTATTTTTCCAATATATATAAACGGAAAATTTCAAAAAAATATTTTAATTTTAAAAAATTTAAATAAAAATGAAATAAAAAAAATTATTTTTAATAGTAAAAAAATTTTAGATAAAATAAAAAAAAAAAAAATTTTAAAAATAATTTTTATTCCTAATAAAATTTTTAATATTGTTATTATATAAATAATTATTAATAAATAAATAATTTTATTTATTTTAATATTTTATATGCAAATAAAAATTCCTGATTTAAAAAAATATTTAAAAAAAAATATAAAACCTATATATATACTTTTTAGTAATGAACATATTTTATTAAAAAAAATAATTAAAAAAATAAAAAAATTTTATAAAAAAAAAAATTATAAAAAAAAATATATTTTTATAATAGATAAAAAATTTCAATGGGAAAAATTATTTTTAATTAATAATTTTCAAACATTATTTGAAAAAAAAAAAATTATTGAATTAATTTTTATAGAAGAAAAAATTAATAATAAATATTATTGTTTATTAAAAAAATTAGTATCTAATATTAATATTAATAATTTATTTATTATTAGTTTTCCTAAATTAACATTAAAAGAACAAAAAAATAAAGATTTAATTTATTTAAAAAATAAATATTCTTATATTAATATTTCAAATATTAAAAAAAAAAAATTTCAAAAATGGGTTAAAAATAATTTTAAAAATCAAAAACAAATTATAAATAATAAAACTGTAGAATATTTTTCAAAAAAAATAAATTTTAATTTATTATTTGCAAATCAAGAAATTAAAAATTTTTTTTTTATATATAAATCTGGGAAAATTTCTTTTGAAGATGTAAAAAATTTTTTTTCAAATAAAAAAATTTTCATTAATAAATTAAAATTTAATAAAGTTTTTATTACTGCTAATATTATAAAAATAATAAAAACTATTTTTTTTTTAAAAAAAAAAAAAATTTCAATTTTAATAATACTATGGGATTTATTAAAAGAAATTAGAATTTTAATAAAATATAAAATAGAAAAATTAAATTTTAAAAAAAATATTTTTATTAAAAAAAAATATAAATTAATACTTAATAAAGTTAAATTAATTAATTTAAAAAAAACAATTTTAGAAATATTTAAAATAGAAAAAATTATCAAAGGTATTAAAATTAAAAATTTTTATACAAATCCTTGGGAAGCTATTATATTATTAATAATAAATTTAATAAAGTAATTTTTTTTATTATATTATAAATATGAATTTATAAAAAATAATATTTTTTTATATTTATTTTTAATAAAAATATGAAAAATATTAAAAGAGAAAAAATAAAATTTGATGTGATAATTATTGGAGGAGGAGTAGCAGGATTATCTGCTGCTATACATATTAAACAATTAGCAAATATTTCAAGACAAAAAATTACAGTTTGTATTTTAGAAAAAGGAAATTATATTGGTTCACATATTATTTCTGGAGCAATTATGAATCCAATATCTATTTCTGAATTATTTCCTAATTGGTTAAAACTTCAATTTCCTATTGAAAAAAAAGTTATAAATGAAAAATTTTTTTTTTTAAGTAAAACAAAATCTTATAAATTACCAATTTGGTTTTTGCCTAAATCTTTTAAAAATAAAAATAATTATATAGTGTCTTTAACAAAAGTTACTCAATGGTTAGGAAAAAAAGCAGAAAATTTAGGTATAGAAATTTTTCCAGGGTTTTCAGTAACAAAAATTTTATTTAATAAAAATCAAATTGTAAAAGGTGTAATAACTAAAGATTTAGGAATTGATAAAAATAATATAAAAACAAAAAAATTTCAATTAGGAATAGAATTACATGCAAAATATACTTTTTTTGCTGAAGGTGCAAGAGGTAATTTAGCAAAACAATTAATAAAAAAATATAATTTAAATAAAAATAAAGATCCTCAAAAATATTCTTTAGGTATAAAAGAAATTTGGGAAATTAATAAAAATTTTTATAAACCTGGAACTATAATTCATACATTTGGATGGCCTTTTAATAAAAATTTAAATGGTGGTTCATTTTTATATCATATAAAAAATCAACAAATTTCTATAGGTTGTATAATAAGTTTATCTTATAATAATCCATATATTTCTCCACATGAAGAATTTCAAAAATATAAAACACATCCTAAAATTAAAAAAATTCTTATTAATGCTAAAAGAATAGCATATGGAGCAAGATCTATAAATATTGGTGGTATAAATTCTATACCAAATTTAATTTTTCCAGGAGGAATTATTATTGGGTGTAATGCAGGCTTTTTAAATGCTTCTAGTGCTAAAGGAATTCATACTTCTATTAAAAGCGGAATGTTAGCAGCAAAATCAGTTAATGATGCTATAAAAAATTTTAGAAAACATGACAAATTAAAATCATTTAATAATATTTTTAAAAATTCTTGGTTATATGAAGAATTATATAAAGTTAGAAATTTTAATTCATTAATAAATAAAGGTTTTATAGGTAAAATTTTAATTGGTATAGAACAAAAAATTTTTCAAGGAAAAATTCCTTATACTTTACATATAAAAAAAGAAGATTATAAATATTTAAAACCAATTTCAAATTTTAAAAAAATTAAATATTTAAAACATGATGAAAAATTAACTTTTAGTAAATTATCTTCTATTTTTTATTCAAATGTTAATCATACAGAAAATCAACCTTCACATTTAATAATAAAAAATTATAAATTACAAGAAAAAATAAGTTTTAAAGTATATGGAGGGCCAGAAGAAAAATATTGTCCAGCAAATGTTTATGAATATACTATTAAAAATAATATAAATAAATTAAAAATTAATTTTCAAAATTGTATACATTGTAAAACTTGTGATATTAAAGATCCTTTTCAAAATATTACTTGGATACCCCCAGAAGGTGGTGGTGGACCTAATTATATTAATATGTAAATATTTTTATATAAAATTATATAAATAGTTTAATATTTAATATAAATAAAATATTTATATATAATATATAAAAATATTTTATATTATTTAAATAATAATAAAATATAAAAATATATTTATATTTATATAAAATTATATTAAAATATTAATATTTAAAATAATAATAATGTAATTAAAAAATAATTTAATTTTAAAAAATTTATATATTTCAATTTTATTAAAATATAAATTTAATTTATTAATTTATAATATTATAAAAAATAATTTAAATATTTTAATAAAAATTTTATTATTTAAAAAATATAAAAATAAATTTTTTTAAAAAAAATTTATAATTTTTTTTTTATATTTTATAAAAATAAATATATAAAAAAAATTAAAAATTTTATTTTTTTTAAATAATATTTATAAAATAAATCATATATAAATTATTATTTAAAAATTATAAAAATTTTAATAAATATATATTTCATTTATTTAAATTTTAAAAAAATTTATTTTATATAAATAATAAATATAAATATTTATATTTATATTTATATTTAAAAAAATAAAAATTAATATTTTTTTATTTTTAAAATAATTATTAAAAATATTAATTTTAAAATTAAAAATATTTAAAAATAATAATATTAAATTATTTAAAAAATAATATATATAAAAAATATATATATAACAAAAATTATAATATTTTTTAAAAAATTAATTTAATATTTTTTTCATAAAATTTAAAATATATTTTATTAAAAATAATTTTTTTATAAAAAATATAAATAAAAAAAAATATTAAATATAAATAAAATTTTTATTTATAATTTTTATATAAAATTATTTAATTTAATAAAATTTAATTAAAAATTAAATAATATAATAAATTATTACGGTTGTAGCTCAGTGGAATAGAGTTCTTGGCTACGAACCAAGAGGTCGTAGGTTCAATTCCTACCAACCGTATTATTTTATATAAAAATTCAATAATAAAAATGAAATCTAATAATTTTTTAAAAAAAATCATAAATTCTAATTTATTTTCTAAAAAATTTATTAATCGTTTAGATAATAAAGGAAAAATTTTACCTAAAATAATCACTAGATTTCCTCCAGAACCTAATGGTTATTTACATATAGGTCATGCAAAATCTATTTTTATAAATTTTGGTTTAGCAAAATTATATAAAGGAAAATGTAATTTAAGATTTGACGATACTAATCCTGAAAAAGAAAAAAAAGAATATATTCTTGATATAATAAATTCAATAAAATGGTTAGGTTTTAATTTAAAATATAAAAAAAAAAAAAATATATTTTATGCAAGTGATTATTTTAAAAAAATATATAATATTACAAAAAAATTAATACTTTTTAATAAAGCTTATATAGATGAACAAAATATTAAAGAAATACAAAAAACTCGCGGGACTTTAATTAAAAAAGGTATTAATTCTCCTTGGAGAAATAGACCAATAGAAGAATCATTAAATCTTTTTAAAAAAATGCGTAAAGGAAAATATAAAAATGGAAGTTTATGTGTAAGAGCCAAAATAGATATGTTAAATTCAAATATTAATTTAAGAGATCCAGTTATATATAGAATTCGTCATATTTATCATTATAAAACAAAAAATAAATGGTGTATTTATCCCACATATATTTATGCACATCCAATAGAAGATGCTTTAGAATATATTACTCATTCATTTTGTACATTAGAATTTGCAGATCAAAGACCATTTTATAATTGGGTATTAAAAAATTTATATAAATTAAAAATTTTTAAAAAACCACTTCCAAAACAATATGAATTTTCTAGATTAAATTTAACACATACTTTAACAAGTAAACGAAAATTAAAACAATTAATAAAACAAAATATTGTTTCTGGTTGGGATGATCCTCGTTTACCAACAATTTCTGGTTTACGTAGAAGAGGATATACACCAAAATCAATTAAAATATTATGTGAAAAAATTGGTATTACTAAAAATAATAGTTTTATTGAATATAAAATTTTAGAAAATTCTTTAAGAGAAGATTTAGAACATAAAGTTCCTAGAATTATGGTTGTTTTAAAACCTATAAAACTTATTATAGATAATTTAGAAAAAGATAAAATTATTAATTGTATAGCTCCAAGTTATCCTAAAAATCATATTTTATATAAAAAAAAATATAGAAAATTTTTATTAACTAAAAATATATGGATAGAAAAAGAAGATTTTTCAGAAAATCCTTCAAAAGATTTTTTTAGATTATCTTTAGGAAATAAAGTTAGATTAAAATATTCATATATAATAAAATGTACAAAAATTGATAAAGATAATAATAATAATATTCTTGCTATACATTGTATATATTATCCTAATAGTAATATAAATAATTTAAATAAAAATAAATATAAAGTTAAAAGTAATATTCATTGGGTTAGTAAAAAATTTGCAATTAAAATAGAAGTTAGATTATTTAATCATTTATTTAAAAATCCTAAACCAAATTTAAATGATAAAATTAATAAAAATTCAATAGAAATATTAAAATCTTATTCGGAAATAACTTTAAAAAAAACAAAATTTAAAAAAATTTTTCAATTTGAAAGACAAGGTTATTTTATTTATGATAAAATAAATCATACAATTGAAAACCCAGTTTTTAATAGAATTGTACCTTTAAAAAATAATATTTTTAAATAAATTTATTATATTTTAAAATAAATATATTTTATATATAAAATATAATATTAATTATTATTTTTTTGGAAAAATATTTTTCCAATATAAAATAACATAATTATTTTTAGGATCTAAAATAGATTTAAAAATAAAATTTATACCTATACCAGAAGCATAAATAATTTTATTATTTTTTAAAGAAATTATTGGTAAATAATTTCTCTCCCAACTAGGAATTTTATTTTCTTGATAAATTTTTTTTAATTTTTTTGTAAATTTTTTTTTATATAATTTTATTTTATCTTTATTATTTTTATATCTAATAAATAATTTTTGTTTAAGTAACCAATTTATAGATATTCCATAATTATTTTTTTTAAAATAAAGTAAACCAAAAAAATTAGGAAAATTTATTTTTATTTCTCCTTTCCAATAAAAAGTTTGTAATAAAATTTTTTTTTTAAAATTATATGAAATATTAGTAATAAAAATATAATTTTGATAACTACGTATATAAATATTTTGATATTTTATAAAAATGTTAGAATTTAATTTAAAATTTATTATTTGTCTTCTAAATTCTTTCAAAAAAGCTGTTGAAGGTAAATATAAATTATTAAATTTAAACCAATAACGTAATAAATTATCAATTCTTTTTATATTTAATAAATTTTTAACTTTTAAAATATTTAAATTATTATTTTTAATACATTTTTTTAAATCATTTTTTGCTAAATTTTTTAATAATTTTTCTGTTGTTTTTGAATGATATAAAATACGTAAAATAGATTTTTTAAACCCAGGAAACTTTTTTATAAAAAAAGGTATTATTTTATTTCTTAACAAATTTCTTTTATATTTATTATTTTTATTAGAATTATCTTTTATATAAGATATATTTTTATTATTAACATAATTTTCTAAAGATTTTCTAGATATATTTAATAAAGGACGAAAAATAAAAATTTTTATATTTTTAATAAAAATAGGAATTTTTGAAAATTTATGCATACCAGAAATTCCTAAAATTCCAGAACCTCTTAAGATTCTAAATAAAATTGTTTCTATTTGATCATTTTTATGATGTGCAGTTAAAAGCAATTTAATATTATTTTTTTTACATAATTTTTTTAAAGCAAAATATCTTTTAATACGTAAAATTTCTTCTGATTTTTTTTTATTATTAATATTAATTTTTAAAGAATAAGATTCGAAAAAAATATTTAAAAATAAACATTTTTTTTTACAAAAATTTTGCCATAAATTAGAATTAATATTTATATTATGATTTATATAAAAAACAAATAATTTAATTTTAAATTTTTTTGTAAATATTATTAACATATCTAACAAACAAGAAGAATCTAAACCACCACTATAAGATAACGCTATTTTATTATATATAGAAAAAAATTTTTTATCTTTAAAAATTAAATAAAATTTATTATAAAATTTATAAAAAGAATTTATTAAATTTTTTTCAAAAATATTATAAATATTCATAAAAATTTAAATTAATAATTTTATTATTAAAATAAAAATTATTTTTTATATTATTTAATAATTTAATAATAAATTTTTTTAAAAAAATTAAATTTTTTTAATTTTTTTTTATTAAATTAATTTTTAAATTTTTTTATAATTTGAAAAAAATTTTAATTTTTAAAATATATTAATTTTTTAAAAAAAAAATATTTATTTATATATTTAATAAACTTAATAAACTTAATAAACTTAATAAACTTAATAAACTTAATAAACTTAATAAACTTAATAAACTTAATAAACTTAATAAACTTAATAAACTTAATAAACTTAATAAACTTAATAAACTTAATAAACTTAATAAACTTAATAAACTTAATAAACTTAATAAACTTAATAAAGTTAATAAAGTTAATAAAGTTAATAAAGTTAATAAAGTTAATAAAGTTAATAAAGTTAATAAAGTTAATAAAGTTAATAAAGTTATTTATTATTTCAAAATTTTTTTATTTAATTTTTTATTTAATTAAAAATATTTATAATTTAAAAATATAATATATTTAAATATTAAATTTAATTAAAAATATTTTTTTAAATTTAAATTTAATAATTATTCAAAAAATTCCTTAACTTTATCTAACCAAGTTTTAATTGCTGGAGAATGTTTCATTTTACTATTAATAGATTTTTCAAATTCAATTAATATTTTTTTTTGTTTTTGTGTTAAACGTATAGGAGTTTCAATAATTATTTGACATAATAAATCACCAAAAAAATTAGAATTTACATTTTTTATACCTTTTCCTCTTATACGAAAAATTTTCCCAGATTGTGTACCTTCAGAAATATTAAATTTAATTTTTTTATCAAGAGTAGGAATTTCTATTTCTCCACCTAATGTTGCTTTAACAAAAGATATAGGAGTTATACAATGTAAATTATCTCCTTCTCTTCTAAAAACATCATGATTTAAAATATTTATTTCTATATATAAATCACCTCTAGAACCACCATTAGAACCTAAATTACCTTCACCTTTAAAACAAATTCGAGCACCATTATTAATACCTACAGGAATTTTAACATCTAAAGTTTTTTTTATTTTAGAAAATCCTCGTCCTATACATATAGGGCATTTTGTTAATATAACTTTTCCTTTTCCATTACATTTATGACAACTTTGTTGAATACTAAAAAAACCTTGTTGCATACGAACTTCTCCACAACCATTACAATGAATACAATTAACTAAAGGTGCATTAAATTTAGAACCAGTAGAACCAGAACCATTACAAGGTTTACATCTTACCCAAATAGGAACATCAACTTTTAAAGTTGCTCCTTTAGCAGATTGTTCTAAAGTTATTTTAATTTTAAAAGATGTATCAGAACCTCTACGAGGCCTTGGTTTTCTAACATTAGTATTTTTTTTATTAAAATTATTACTACTAGTGCCACTAAAAATATCACTAAAAATATCACCAAAAATATCAGAAAAATTAGTATTATCAACATTAGAATCTCTATTAAAATTTCCACCAGAATGTCCAAATCTATCATAAGATCTTCTTTTTTGAGGATCAGATAATACTTCATAAGCTTCTTTAAATTTTTCTTCTGCTTCTTTATTATTTAAATTACGATCTGGATGATATTTCATTGCTAATCTACGATAAGTTTTTTTTATATCAATATTAGTTGCCCCTCTAGGCAAACCTAATACATGATAAAAATCACGTTTAATCATATAAAAAAATTTTCTCCTTTATTATTTTAAAAAAATTTTGTATTTGTAATATAAAAATTTAATAAATTATTTTACTTCCTTATAATCAGTATCTTCAGCATTATTTTTAGTAGAATTATTTATATCTTCTGTTGAAGAAGGTGTAGATTCTTCTTTAGATAAATCTTCTTTATATTTTTTACTTAATTTATCAACTATTTTCATTAAAGTATTAATTTTTATATTTATAGAATCTTTTTGATCAGTTTTAAGAATTTCTTCTAATTCTTTAATAGAAGTTTCTACTTGTTTTTTTTCTGAATTAGTTAATTTATCAATAAATTTTGAAAGCATTTTTTTTGTAGAATGTACTAAAGATTCACCTTGATTACGAACTTCCGCTAATTCTTTTAAACGAAGATCTTCTTTAGAATTAATTTCAGCATCACGAATCATTTTTTTAATTTCCTCTTCTTTTAAACCAGAATTCGCTCTAATAGTAATTTTATTTTCTTTTCCTGTAGCTTTATCTTTAGCAGTAACATGTAAAATTCCATTTGCATCAATATCAAAAGTTACTTCAATTTGTGGTACTCCTCTAGGAGCACTTGGAATTCCTTCTAAATTAAATTCTCCTAAAAATTTATTATAAGTTGCTATACTTCTTTCACCTTGATATATTTTTACAGTTACAGCTGCTTGATTATCTTCCGCAGTAGAAAATACTTGACTAAATTTTGTAGGTATAGTAGTATTTTTATTAATCATTTTTGTCATAACACTTCCTAAAGTTTCAATTCCTAAAGAAAGAGGAGTAACATCTAATAATAATAAATCTTTTCTATCTCCAGATAATACAGAACCTTGAATAGCAGCTCCTACAGCTACTGCTTCATCAGGATTTACATCTTTCCTAGGTTCTTTTTTAAAAAAATTTCTTACTTTTTCTTGAACTTTAGGCATACGAGTCATACCACCAACAAGTATTATATCGGAAATCTCAGAAATTTTTATTTTTGCATCATTAATAGCTATTGAACAAGGTTTAATAGTTTTATCAATTAAATCTTCTACTAAAGATTCTAATTTTGCTCTTGTAATTTTTAAATTTAAATGTGCAGGAACATTATTATTCATAGCAATATAAGGTTCATTAATTTCTGTTTGTTGAGAAGAAGATAATTCAATTTTCGCTCTTTCTGCTGAAGCTTTAATACGTTGTAAAGCTATTGCATCTTTTGATAAATCTATTCCATTATTTTTTTTAAATTCTTTAATAATATAATCTATTATTCTTTGATCAAAATCTTCTCCACCTAAAAATGTATCTCCATTAGTAGATAACACTTCAAATTGTTTTTCACCTTCTACATCTGCAATTTCAATCACAGAAACATCAAAAGTCCCACCTCCTAAATCATAAACAACAATTTTTTTATCACCTCTTTCAGATTTATCTAAACCAAATGCTAAAGCAGCAGCAGTAGGTTCATTAATAATTCTTTTTACTTCTAATCCAGCAATTCTACCAGCATCTTTAGTAGCTTGACGTTGAGCATCATTAAAATAAGCTGGTACAGTTATAACTGCTTCTAAAATTACTTCTCCCATATAATCTTCAGCAGTTTTTTTCATTTTACGCAAAACTTCAGCAGAAATTTGTTGAGGAGCAATTTTTTTACCTCTAACATTAATCCAAGCATCACCATTTTCTGCTTGAATTATTTTATAAGGCATCATACTAATATCTTTTTGTACTTCTTTTTCAATAAATTTACGTCCAATTAATCTTTTTGCAGCATAAATTGTATTTTGAGGATTAGTAACAGCTTGACGTTTTGCAGGAGCTCCTACTAAAATTTCCCCATTCTCTTGATAAGCAACAACTGAAGGTGTAGTTCTAGAACCTTCAGAATTTTCTATAACTTTTGATTTATTATTTTCCATAATAGAAACACATGAATTAGTAGTACCTAAATCAATACCAATAATTTTTGTCATATTTTTCCTTATATTTATAAAAATTTTTATTTAATTTTAAAAAATATTATTCTTTTTTTTTTGCTACTATTACTAAAGCTGGGCGTAATAAACGATCATATAACATATATCCTTTTTGTAAAACATCAACTATAGTATTATTTTCTTGTTCAGAAATAATTATAGATATAGCTTGATGTTTCATAGGGTCTAAACATTCTCCAATTTTTGGAGAAATTTCTATAAAACTATTTTTATCAAAAATATTAGATAATTGTTTTAAAGTTAAATTAATACCACTTTTTAAAACTTCTATTGAAGAAATATTTATTTTTAAAGAACTTTCTAAACTATCTCTAATAGGCAATAAAGATTTAGCAAATTTATATATAGAATATTTATATATTTTTTTAATCTCATTTTGAAAACGTTTACTATTATTTTCTATTTCTGCTCTAGCTCTTAAAAAAGCTTCTTTAACTTTTTTAAATTTTTTTTTAATTTTAATTATTTTTTTTTTTAACTTTTTTTTTTTTATTAAACATAAAGAAATTTTATTTTTTTTATTATTTTTTTTTTTTTCAATATTTTCATCTATAATATTAGTTTTTTTACTTCTCTCCTCTAAATTCTTAAAAATATTACTATTTTTTTTAATATTTTTATCCATATAATTATTTTAAATAAGTTAATATATTTTTTAAAAAAAAATTAATATTCATAATTATAATTAATTAATTAATTAAATTCAATATATTATTTTAATTTTAAAAAATATTTTTTATAAAAAAATATATATTATATATTATATATTATATATTATATATTATATATTATATATTATATATTATATATTATATATTATATATTATATATTATATATTATATATTATATATTATATATTATATATTATATATTATATATTATATATTATATATTATATATTATATATTATATATTATATATTATATATTATATATTATATATTATATATTATATATTATATATTATATATATATTACATATATATTACATATATATTACATATATATTACATATATATTACATATATATTACATATATATTACATATATATTACATATATATTACATATATATTACATATATATTACATATATATTACATATATATTACATATATATTACATATATATTACATATATATTACATATATATTACATATATATTACATATATATTACATATATATTACATATATATTACATATATATTACATATATACTACATATATACTACATATATACTACATATATACTACATATATACTACATATATACTACATATATACTACATATATACTACATATATACTACATATATACTACATATATACTACATATATACTACATATATACTACATATATACTACATATATACTACATATATACTACATATATACTATACATATACTATACATATACTATACATATACTATACATATACTATACATATACTATACATATACTATACATATACTATACATATACTATACATATACTATACATATACTATACATATACTATACATATACTATACATATACTATACATATACTATACATATACTATACATATACTATACATATACTATACATATACTATACATATACTATACATATACTATACATATACTATACATATACTATACATATACTATACATATACTATACATATACTATACATATACTATACATATACTATACATATACTATACATATACTATACATATACTATACATATACTATACATATACTATACATATACTATACATATACTATACATATACTATACATATACTATACATATACTATACATATACTATACATATACTATACATATACTATACATATACTATACATATACTATACATATACTATACATATACTATACATATACTATACATATACTATACATATACTATACATATACTATACATATACTATACATATACTATACATATACTATACATATACTATACATATACTATACATATACTATACATATACTATACATATACTATACATATACTATACATATACTATACATATACTATACATATACTATACATATACTATACATATACTATACATATACTATACATATACTATACATATACTATACATATACTATACATATACTATACATATACTATACATATACTATACATATACTATATGTATACTATATGTATACTATATGTATACTATATGTATACTATATGTATACTATATGTATACTATATGTATACTATATGTATACTATATGTATACTATATGTATACTATATGTATACTATATGTATACTATATGTATACTATATGTATACTATATGTATACTATATGTATACTATATGTATACTATATGTATACTATATGTATACTATATGTATACTATATGTATACTATATGTATACTATATGTATACTATATGTATACTATATGTATAATATATATATAATATATATATAATATATATATAATATATATATAATATATATATAATATATATATAATATATATATAATATATATATAATATATATATAATATATATATAATATATATATAATATATATATAATATATACTTTTATAAATATATTATATTAATATAATTTGTTTATTTTTAATTTTTTTTTATATATAATATATTAATTAATTTATAAAAGGCTTGGTAGCTCAGTTGGTAGAGCAAAGGACTGAAAATCCTTGTGTCAGTGGTTCAATTCCACTCCAAGCCATATAAAATATTTATAAAACTATATGATTCAATATTTAAATTTAATAAAATTCATTTTAAAAAATGGAATAAAAAAATCTGACAGAACTAATACAGGAACAAAATCAATTTTTGGTTATCAAATGAGATTTAATTTAAAAAAAGGTTTTCCAATTTTAACAACTAAAAAAATATATTTTAAAAGTATAATATATGAATTAATATGGTTTTTAACAGGTTCAAAAAATATAAAATATTTAAAAAAAAATAATATTAATATTTGGAATAATTGGGCTGATGAAAATGATAATATAGGACCATCATATGGATATCAATGGATATATTGGCCTACTAATAATAATAAACATATAAATCAAATAAAAAAAATTATAAATAAAATTAAAAAAAATCCAAATTCAAGACGTTTAATAGTATCAGCTTGGAATGTTGCAGATATTAAAAAAACAAAACTTCCACCATGTCATGTACTATTTCAATTTTATGTTTCTAATAATAATTTATCTTGTCAATTATATCAAAGAAGTGCTGATGTTTTTATAGGACTTCCTTTTAATATTACATCATATGCTTTACTTATTCATATGATTGCTCAACAAACAAAATTAAAAGTAGGAGAATTTATTTGGACAGGTGGAGATTGTCATTTATATAAAACACATTTAAAACAAGCTAAAATACAATTAAAAAGAACTCCAACATTATTACCAAAATTAAAGATTATTAATAAACCTAAAAGTATATTTAATTATAAATTTGAAAATTTTAAATTAATTAATTATAACCCACAAGAATATATAAAAGCAAAAATATCTATTTAATAAATATATAAAATTATATATAAAATATAAATTTTAAATAATTTTTTATTTAATAAATTTTAAAAATCAAATGGTAATTTAATACCATTTGTAATGGTATTTATTTTTTCTTTAGATTTTAATTTTGCTTTATTTATTGCATCATTAAAAGCTATTATAATTAAATCTTCTAACATATCCTTATCTTTTTTAAATAAAGAAGGATCAATAAAAATTTTATTAACTTTATTTCTACATGTTAAATAAATTTTTACTAAACCTGAAAAAGATTTACCTTCTACTTCTATTAAAGATAATTCTTTTTTAACTTTTTTTAAACTTTCTTGCATAATTTTTGTTTTTTTTATTAAATCTAAAAAATTTTTTTTCATTTTATATTCCTTTTTAAAAAATTAAATATTTTTTTTAAAAAAATTAAATTCTTTTAAAAAAATATTTTTAATATTATTTAAAGTATATGGATAAAAAATTAACATTCTTAATAATATCATACTAAAACCTATTTGTTCATCAGGTGCTAAAGATAATTCTTCTCTACCATGTATAACAATTTGATAAAAAAAATGAATTTCTTCTTTAGAAAATTTAGAAGCTAAAAAAAAAATTTCTTTTTTATATTGTAAAAATTCAAAATTTATATAAGATGTAATTTGAACTAAATTAATAGTATATATTAAACTTGAAAAGTTTTGTAAAACAATATCATAAGATATACAAAATTTATTAATAATTGAAATTATAGAAAATATTTTTTTTTTATTTTTAATTAATAAAGCATATAATAATTCTATTAAATAAAAATTATTTAATGAACCTAACATATTTTGTACAATTTTTAATGTAATTTTTTTTTTTGAAAAATAAATAGCTTGATCTACTAAAGATAATGCATCTCGCATAGATCCATAAGAATTTTTTGATAAAAATAATAAAGCTGATTCTTCAAATTCTATTTTTTCTTTTTTTAAAATATATTTAATATGTTTAATAATATCTTTAATAGATATTTTCTTTAAATGAAATTGTAAACATCTTGAAAGTATTGTAAGAGGAATTTTTTGTGGTTCTGTAGTAGCTAAAATAAATTTAACATGTTTAGGAGGATTTTCTAAAATTTTTAACATAGAATTAAAAGCATATATTGTCAACATATGAACTTCATCTATCATATATATTTTATATTTTGCAAAAGATGGAATATAAATAGCTTGATTTAATAAAGAAGTCATATTTTCTATTCCTCTATTAGAAGCTGCATCTATTTCTATATAATCAATTAATCTATCTTTATTAATAGCAATACAAGTTTTACATAAATTACAAGGAAAAGTAGTAATAATATTATTATTTTTATTTTTTTTACAATTTAAAGCTTTTGCTAAAATACGAGAAATAGTAGTTTTTCCTACACCACGAGTACCAATAAATAAATAAGCATGATGTAACATTTTAAATTTTAAAGAATTTATTAAAGCAGTAATTATATATTTTTGACCAACAACTTCTTCAAAAATACTAGGACGATATTTTAATGCTAATACACGATAAATCATATTTTTATATTATAATAAATATAAAATATATTTTTAATAAATAACTACATTATATATAAATATTAATATTTTTTTTAAAAAAAATAAAATTTTTTATAAAAAATAAAATGAATAAAAAAAAAAAAATACGTAATATAAATATATCACAAATAATTAAATATTATCTACCAATTACTGGTAAAATTTCTATTTTACATAGAATTACTGGTATTTTAATGGTTATTTTAATACCAATATTTTTAATATTTTTTCAATTTATTTTAAAAAATAAAAAAAATTTTAATAAATTTATTTTTTTAACACATAATATATATATTAAAATAATATTTTTTTTTATAAATGAAATTTTTTTATATCATATATTTTCAGGTTTTAGATATATTATTATGGATATAAATTTAGGAATTGAAAAAAAAAGTTCTAAAATTTTTTCTTATATAACAATAATTATTAGTATTTTACTAAATTTTTTTTTAATAACTAATTACTGAAAATAATTTTATGATTTTTATTAAAAAAAAAAAAAAAAATAATGATATTAAAGATTGGTTTTTACAAAAAACTACAGGTATAATAATAGGAATATATTTATTATTATCTTATATAATTTTTTTTTTAAAAAAAAAAAATTCTTTTAAATATATAATAAATATTATAAATAATATTTATTTTAAAATATTAATTATTTTTTTAATAATTAATATTATATATCATGTAATATTAGGAATACATGATATTTTTAATGATTATTTAAAAAAAAAAAATATTTTATATATTTTTAAAATTATTTTATTTTTTTGGATAATATTTGTTATAAAAAATATTTTATATATTTTTTTTAAAATTTAAAAATGAATTTTAATAAAATTAAAACTAATTTTTTTGATGTAGTTATTATTGGAGCAGGTGGAGCAGGGATGATGGCATCATTAGAATTATCAAAAGCAAATTTAAATGTTGCTGTTTTATCAAAAGTATTTCCTACTAGATCACATACTGTAGCAGCACAAGGAGGTATTAGTGCATCTTTAGGAAATATGTCAAAAGATAATTGGTATTGGCATATGTTTGATACGATTAAAGGATCTGATTATTTAGGTGATCAAAATGCAATAGAATTTATGTGTAAAAAAGCTCCAAAATTAATATATTATTTAGAACATTTAGGAATGCCTTTTGATAGAAATCAAAATGGCACAATTTATCAAAGATCTTTTGGTGGACATACTTCTAATTTTGGAGAAAAACCTATACAAAGAGCATGTTCAGTAGCAGATAGAACAGGACATGCATTATTACATACATTATTTCAACATAATATTTTAGTAAAAACAAATTTTTTTATAGAATGGATATGTATAGATATTTTAAAATATGAAGATAAATCAATAGCAGGAGTGATAGCTTTAAATATAAAAACTGGTAAAATTAATATTTTTAAATCTAAAATAACAGTTTTAGCAACTGGAGGGGCTGGTAGAATATGGGCTGCTTCTACTAATGCTTTTATTAATACTGGAGATGGTTTAGGAATGGCTGCAAGAGCTGGTATACCTTTACAAGATATGGAATTTTGGCAATTTCATCCTACAGGAATTTTCGGTTCAGGGGTTTTAATAACAGAAGCAGCAAGAGGTGAAGGAGGTATTTTAATAAATAAAAATGGTGAAAAATTTATGAAAAAATATGCACCTAAAATGAAAGATTTAGCACCAAGAGATTTTGTTTCTAGATCAATAGATCAAGAAATAAAAGAAGGAAGAGGAGTAGGAAAAAATAAAGATCATATTTTTTTAGATTTAAGACATTTAGGAGAAAATAAAATAAAAAAAAAACTTCCTACAATTTTAGAAATAGCTAATAAATTTGCAAATATAAATGCTATTAAAGAACCAATACCTATTATACCTACAATTCATTATCAAATGGGAGGTATTCCTACTAATATTAATGGAGAAGTAATTAATAATTATAATAGTATTAAAGAAAATATAATTCCAGGAATATATGCAATAGGAGAATGCGCTTGTGTATCTGTGCATGGAGCAAATCGTTTAGGTACAAATTCATTATTAGATTTAGTAGTTTTTGGACGTAAAACTGCAAATCATATAATAAAAAATATTAAAAATTATAATTATAAAATTATACCTAAAAAAAAAATAATAAAAATTATTAATAAATTAAAAAAAATAGAAACAAATAAAAATGGAGAAAATGTTTTCTTTTTATCTAATAAAATAAGAAAAATAATGCAAAATTATTGTGGAGTTTTTAGAAATAAAAAAATTTTAAAAAAAGGAATAAAAAAAATTTTAAAATTAGAAAAAAAATGTCAAAATATTTTTTTAAAAGATAAATCAAAACTTTTTAATACTACTCGTGTAGAAATTTTAGAAATATATAATTTATTAGAAGTAGCAAAAGCCACTATAATTTCAGCAGAAGCTAGAGAAGAATCTAGAGGTGCTCATGCTCGTCAAGATTTTGAAAATAGAGATGATAAAAATTGGTTAAAGCATAGTTTATGGTTTTCAAAAAATAATAAAATTAAATATAAACCAGTAAATATTAATACTAAATTTATTAAACCATTTAAACCTAAACAAAGAATTTTTTAAAATATGAAAAAAAAAATTTTTAAAATATATAGATATAATCCGGAAAAAAATAAATATCCATATATGGAAACTTTTTCTATAAATTTTAAAAAAACTGATAAAATGTTGTTAGATGTTATGATAAGAATTAAATCAGAAATAGATAATTCTATAACATTTAGAAAATCTTGTAGAGAAGGAATATGTGGTTCAGATGCTATAAATATAAATGGTAAAAATGGATTAGCTTGTATAACAAATTTAAAAAAATTAAAAAATCCTATAATTTTAAAACCATTACCTGGTTTACCAGTAATAAAAGATTTAGTTGTAGATATGAAAATTTTTTTTAAACAATATTATTTAATAAAACCATATTTAATTAATAAAAATATTCTTCCTAAAAAAGAAAGATTACAATCTCAAGAAGAACGAGAATTAATAAATGGACTTTATGAATGTATTTTATGTGCTTGTTGTACTTCTTCTTGTCCATCATTTTGGTGGCATCCTAAAAAATTTATAGGTCCTGCTGGATTATTACAAGCTTATAGATTTATAATAGATAGTAGAGATACTAATTTTGAAGAAAGATTAAATTTTTTAAATGATAAATATAAATTATTAAAATGTAAAACAATAATGAATTGTTTAAATGTATGTCCTAAAAATTTAAATCCTACAAAAGCTATATTAAAAATTAAAAAATTAATTTTTATTAATAAAATAAAAACATTTTTTAAAAAATGAAGTTAACTAAAAAAATATTAAAATTAAATATTAAAAGAGGAATATTAGAAAATGATCTTATTTTAAATAAATATTTAGATAAATATGAAAAAAAAATGTCTATTAAAGATAAATATGCTTTTTTAATATTAACAAATTTTTCTGATTTTAAATTATTAAATTTAATTTTTAAAAAAAAAATTAAAAAAACATTTCATCCTAATATAAAAAAAATTTTAAAAAAAATAAAAAATTTAAAATTAAATTTTTTTTAATTTTTATATATTTATATATAATATATATTATTTATAATAAATAAATTATAATTATAAAATTATTAATAATAATATAATGATAAATAAAATTATTTTAAAAAAAAAAAATAAATATAAAAATATTTCTTATTCATATCTTTTTAGTGAAAATATTAAATATTTAGAATATTTATTAAATAAAAATACTAAAATTACAAAAAAAAATATAAAAAAAAACATAGAAAAAAACATAGAAAAAAACATAGAAAAAAATATAAAAAAAAAAATATTACATTTAAAAATTAAAAAATTAATTAATAATTATAGAAATCTAGGATTTAAAAAATCAAATATTAATCCATTAAAAATAAATAAATGTAAATTAAAAAAATTAGATTTAAATTTTTATAATTTTAAAGAAAATGATTTTAAAAAAAAAATTAATATTAAAAATATTTTTTTAAAAAATAAAAAATTATTTTTACATGAATTATATAATGCTCTAAATAAAATTTATTCTAAATTTATTGGTATAGAATTTTCTTATATTAATAAAAAAAAGGAAGTTTCTTGGATACAAAAAAAAATTGAAGAATCATATCAAAGTTTCTTTTTATCAAAAGAAAAAAAAATAAATATTTTAAAAAAAATAATAGCTGCAGAAGAATGGGAAATATATTTAAGTAAAAACTTTATAGGACAAAAAAGATTCT
Organism: Candidatus Zinderia endosymbiont of Aphrophora alni; assembly: GCF_964019745.1. Lineage (NCBI taxonomy): Bacteria > Pseudomonadati > Pseudomonadota > Betaproteobacteria > Burkholderiales > Oxalobacteraceae > Candidatus Zinderia > Candidatus Zinderia endosymbiont of Aphrophora alni. The sequence goes on from NZ_OZ026462.1 coordinate 28,659, forward strand.
CATTAGAAGGTGCAGAAAGTATAATACCTTTATTAGATGAAATAATTTTTTATTCATTAAAAAAAAAAATTAAAAAAATTATAATAGGAATGTCACATAGAGGAAGATTAAATGTTTTAGCAAATATTTTAGGTAAAAAACCTAAAAAAATTTTCAATGAATTTAATGAAATATCTTTTAAAAATATTTTTGGAGATGTAAAATATCATAAAGGATTTTCTTCTAAAATTTTTACTTCAAAAGGAAATATAAATTTATATTTATCTTTTAATCCTTCACATTTAGAAGCAGTAAATCCAGTAGTAGAAGGAATTACAAAAGCTTTTATGAATAAAAAACAAGAAAATATTTTACCAATTTTAATACATGGTGATGCGGCTTTTTCTGGACAAGGAATAGTTATGGAAACACTTAATTTATCACAAACTAAAGGTTATACTACTAATGGTACAATACATATTATTATTAATAATCAAATAGGTTTTACTACTTCAAAAATTAAAGAATCTAGATCTAATATTTTTTGTACAGATATTGTTAAAATGATTGAAGCACCTGTATTACATATTAATGTAGAAAATTTAAAATCAATAATTTTAGCTATACAAATAGCTATAGATTATAAAATAAAATTTAAAAAAGATATTGTTTTAGATATTATTTGTTTTAGAAAATTAGGACATAATGAACAAGATACTCCATCTTTAACACAACCTTTAATGTATGAAAAAATTAATAAACATATAGGTATTAAAAATTTATATATTAATAAATTAGTTAATGAAAAAATAATTTCTAAACAAGAAGTTAATAAAATTATAGATGATTATAAAAATTTAATTAATATACAAAAAAAACAAATTACTGGGTATTTTTTAAAAAAAAATTTATTTATGTATAATAAAAATTGGAAATTTTTTTTAAATAAAAAACAAAATAATAATGTTATTACATCTATAGAAATAAAAAAAATTAAAGAACTTTCAAAAAAAATTACTACTATACCAAAAAAATTTAAATTACATAATTTAATTAAAAAAATAATAAAAAATAGAATTTTAATGGGTAATGGTAAAAAAAAAATTGATTGGGGTATGAGTGAACATTTAGCATATGCATCATTATTAATATCTGGATATAATATAAGATTAAGTGGACAAGATTCAGAAAGAGGAACTTTTTCTCATAGACATGCTGTAATACATGATCAAAATATTAAAAAATATAATAATGGTGAATATATTCCTTTACAAAATATTCAAAAAAATCAATCAAAATTTGAAATTATAAATTCAGTTTTATCTGAAAAAGCAATATTAGGTTTTGAATATGGATTTTCATTAGTAGAACCAAATAATTTAACAATTTGGGAAGCTCAATTTGGAGATTTTGCTAATGAAGCACAAGTTATTATAGATCAATTTATAAGTTCAGGAGAAAAAAAATGGGGATTAATATCGGGGATTGTTTTAATGTTACCACATGGTTTTGAAGGACAGGGACCTGAACATTCTTCTGCAAGATTAGAAAGATATTTACAATTATGTTCTAATCAAAATTTACAAATAATACAACCTACAACTTCAAAACAATTATTTCATTTATTACGTCGTCAAGTAATAGGAAATTTTAGAAAACCATTAATTTTAATAATGCCTAAATCTTTATTAAGAAATGAGAATTCTAGTTCTAATTTAGAAGAATTAGCTAATGGTAAATTTGAGAATATTATAAAAAATAAATGTAATAATATTATTTCTAATATTACAAATTTAATAATTTGTTCTGGAAAGATATATTTTGATATAATTAAAAAAAATGAAAAATATAATTTAAAAAATATTTTTATAATTAGAATAGAACAATTATATCCTTTTCCTAAAAAAGATTTTTTTAAATTTATAAAAAAAATTAAAAATCTTAAAAAAATAATTTGGGTACAAGAAGAACCTAAAAATCAAGGAGCATGGTTATATATTAAAGAAAAAATTTCTAAAAAACTTAAAAAAAATCAAAAAATTTCTTATATTGGTCGTATTTCTAGTTCTTCTACAGCTACAGGTTGTTATAAACAACATTGTTTAGAACAAAAAAAAATTTTAAAAAAAATTTTTTCAAAAAAATAAAAATATTTTATAAAATATATAAAAAATATGGAAAATATTAATATTTTAGTTCCTCAATTATCAGAATCTATATCAGAAGCAACATTAATAAAATGGCATAAAAAAATTGGTGATATAGTTAATGAAGGAGAAAACTTAGTTGATATAGAAACTGATAAGATAGTAATGGAAATACCTTCACCTAAAAAAGGAATAATAAAAAATATTATAAAAAAAAATGGAGAAAATGTTAAAACAAATGAAATAATAGGAATTATAAAAATTTTTAAAAAAAATGAAATTTTAAAAGAAAAAAAAAATAAAATATCAAAAATAAAATTAAATTCTAATATTAAAGAAAATAAATTTTCTTTAATAAATAAAAAAAAACAAGAAAATTTTAAATTTGAAGAAAAAAATAAACAAAAATATAATTCAAAAAAAATTGAATATATACCAATGAGTAAAATACGCATTAAAATAGCAGAAAGATTATTAGAATCACAAGCAAATAATGCTATTTTAACTACATTTAATGAAGTAAATATGAAACCAATAATTGATTTACGAAATAAATATAAGGAAGAATTTGAAAAAGAATATAAAATTAAATTAGGATTTATGCCATTTTTTATTAAAGCTGTTATTCAAGCTTTAAAAAAATATCCTATAATTAATGCATCAATTGAAAATAATAATATTATTTATCATTATTATTATGATATAGGTATAGCAGTAAGTACTAAAAAAGGATTAATTGTGCCTATTTTAAAAAATGCTGATAAATTATCAATATCAGAAATTGAAAAAAAAATAAATTTATTTAAAATAAATGCAAATAATAGTAAATTATCAATAGATGAATTAATAGGTGGTACATTTACCATTTCTAATGGAGGAATTTTTGGTTCTTTATTTTCAACACCAATAATAAATCCTCCTCAATCAGCAATTTTAGGAATTCATACTAATAAAGATAGAGTAATAGTTGAATCAGGAAAAATAGTAATAAGACCAATGAATTATTTAGCACTTTCTTATGATCATCGTATTATAGATGGTAAAGAAGCAATCTTAAGTTTATTAACTATTAAAAAAAATTTAGAAGATCCATTAAGAATGATGTTAAAAATATAAAAAAATTTAAAATTTTAACTTTTTTTAAAAAAAAAATATGATAAAAAAATTTGATGTTATTATTATCGGTGGTGGCCCTGCAGGGTATACTACTTCAATTAGAATGTCACAATTAGGTTTTAAAGTTGCTTGTATTGATAATTGGAACAACATAAACAATGAATCAGCTTTAGGAGGAACATGCGCAAATGTAGGATGTATTCCATCTAAAACATTATTAAAATATTCTCAAGAATATAAAAATGCCATACAAAATTTTAAAGAATATGGAATTTTAATAGATAATATTAATATAGATTTAAATCTTATGCAAAAAAAAAAAAATATTATTATAAAACAAATTAATCAAGGTATTAAATATTTATTTAAAAAAAATAAAATTCATTTTTTTCATGGTATAGGAAGTTTTTTAAAAAAAAAAAAAAAATATTTAATAAATATTAAAAATATTAATAAAGAAAATAAAATAATAAAAGCAAAATATATAATTTTAGCAACAGGTTCTAAACCTAAAAAATTAAATAATATTTCATTTGATGAAAAATTAATATTATCTAATATAGGTGGTCTCTCTTCTATTAAAAAAGAAACAAAAAAAATTTGTATTATTGGTGCAGGGGCAATAGGTTTAGAAATAGGTTCTATATGGAATAGATTAAATATAGATATTACTATATTTGAACAATCATCTAATTTTTTATCTAGAATAGATAAAGAAATTTCTCAAAAAGCATTTCAAATTTTAATAAAACAAAAATTAAAAATAATTTTAAATACTAAAATTTACAAAATTAAAAAAAATAAAAATAATGTTTTAATTAAATATTCAGACTCAACAAATTATATTAAAAATAAAATTTTTGATAAAGTGATGATTTGTGTAGGGAGAAAAGCAAATTTTAAAAATTTAAATATTAAAAATATTAATTTATTAATTAATAAAAATGGTTTTATAAAAGTAAATAAAAATTTTGAAACAAATTTAAAAAATGTATGGGCTATAGGAGATGTAATAGGAGGAAATATGTTAGCACATAAATCAGAAAAAGAAGGAATATATGTAGCAGAATATATATTTAATAAAAATAAAAATAAAAAAAATAAAAAATTAAGTTTAATACCTTCTATTATATATACTTATCCAGAAATAGCTTGGGTTGGTAAAAATGAAGAAGAATTAATAAAAAATAAAATTAATTATAAAAAAGGAATTTTTCCATTTATAGCAAATGCTAAAGCAAGAATTTTAGATAGTACAGATGGGATTATAAAAATATTAGCTGAAAAAAATACTAAAGAGATTTTAGGTATACATATAATAGGTCCTTTAGCTTCAGAATTAATAGCAATAGCTACAATTATTATTGACTTAAAAATTAAATATAAAGAAATATCTAAAATTTGTTATGCACATCCTACATTATCAGAAATAATAAAAGAAGTAATATTATCAATAGATAAAAAATCTATAAATTTTTAAAAATTTTTTATATATTAATAAAAATTATTATATATTATATAAATTTTATTTTTTTTAAAAATATAAAATATTTATTTTTTAATAAATATTAAATCAAAAATTTTTCTTTTAAAATTTAAAGCTTTTTTTTCATATGAAGTAATAAAACGATATTTAGGTTTAAATTCTTCTTTAATAAAAGATTTTTCTTTAGAAAAATTTTTAAAATAAATATTTTTATTTAAAATTTTTAACATATAATTTGCATAATCTTCACAATCTGTAACAATATGTAAATAACCTTTTTTTTTTAAATTTAAAATTATTAATTTTATAGAAAATTTATTAATAAATCTTCTTTTTTTATGTTTTTTTTTAGGCCATGGATCAGGGAAAAAAATATGTATACCAAAAAATGAAAAAAATTTAAACATATTATATAATACATAAATTGCATCATAATTTATTATTTTTATATTAGATAAAAAATTTTTTTTAATTAATTTTAATAAATTTATAATTCCTTTTTCATAAGTATCAACACAGATAAAATTTTTTTCAGGCATAAATTTAGCAATTTTAATACTTGCTTCTCCTTTTCCAAAACCAATTTCTAAAATATTTTTTTTTTTTTTAGTAAAAATATTATTTAAATTAATATTTTTATTACTATAAGGTAATATATTTTTTTTTTCTAAAAAAAAAATTTTTTTTTGGTTTAAAGATAATTTTCTTGATCTTTTAACAAAACTACAAATATAATTTTTTAACATATTAAAATTAAATTAAATTTTTTTAAAAATATATTATTAAATAATATTTTTTAAAAAATATAAAAAATAATTTTTTAAAAAATATGATTTTTAATATTCCAAATAAAATAAAAGAACAGAATTTTCCTAAATCAGCATTATATGTGTTAGCAACGCCTATAGGAAATATGTATGATATAACATTAAGAGCTTTATACGTTTTATCTATTTCTGATACTATTGTATGTGAAAATATAAAACAAATAAAAAAATTACTTAATTTTTATAAATTAAAAAAAAATTTAATTACATTACATAAATTTAATGAAAAAAAAAATATTAATTTTATTATTAAAAGATTAATAAATAATGAAAGAATATCTTTAGTATCAAATTCAGGAACACCAACAATTTCTGATCCAGGTTATAAACTTATTAAATACATTTATAAATATAAATTTAAAATTATCCCAATACCAGGAGTATCAGCTGTAATTACTGCTCTATCAGTAAGTGGTTTAAATAATAAACAATTTAAATTTATAGGTTTTTTACCTAAAGAAAAAAAAGAAAAAGAAAAAATTTTACAAAATTTAAAAAATGAAAAAATAATTTTAGTTTTTTATGAAACACCTCATAGAATAAAAAAAACAATTAAATTATTTATAAAATTTTTTAATAATGAAACATCAATTATTTTTGCTAAAGAACTTACAAAAATTTTTGAAAATATTTATAAATGTAAATTAAAAAAAGCTTTATCTTGGATTAAAAAAAATAAATATAACCAAAAAGGAGAATTTGTAATTTTATTAAATTCTGTTATAATTAAAAAAAAAGAAGAAAAATATAAAAATATTTTAAAAATATTATTTAAAGAATTAACTTTTAAAAAATTAATAAATATTACTTACAATATTACTAAAAATAAAAAAAAAGATATATATAAATATGCAATAAATTTAAAAAATAATTTTAAAAAAAAATAATTTTTCAATATAAAATATATTTTATAATTATGAAATTTAATATTAAAGATATTCACAAAATGGCTAAAATTGCTTATTTAAAATTTACAGATAAAGAAATTAAAAAATTTTTAATAAAAATAAATGATATTTTTAATATTATTAAAAAAATAAAAAAAATTAAAACTAATAATATTAAACCTATGAATCATCCAATAAAAAAATCTTTTTTTACATATTTTAAACATTTAAAAAAAGATATTTTAAAAAAAAATATTAAATATAAAAAATTTCAAATTTTATCAAAAAATATTAAAAATAATATTTATTTAGCATCTAAAATTTTAGACTAAATTAAATTTTTTTTTTAAAAAAAATGTATAATAAAACTATAAAAGAATTATCAATTTTATTAAAAAAAAAAAAAATTTCTATTACAGAATTAACTATATTATTTTTAAAAAAAATTTATAAAAATAATATAAATGCTTTTATAAATATCAATGAAGAATTAACTTTAAAGCAAGCAAAAATTGCAGAAAAAAAATTTTTTAATAAAGAAAATACAATTTTAACAGGAATACCAATAGCACATAAAGATGTTTTTGTAACAAAAGGTTGGAAAACAACAGCGGGATCAAAAATTTTAAAAAATTATATTAGTCCATTTGATGCTTTTATAATTAAAAAATTAAATTTTGAAGGTATGATAACATTAGGAAAATTAAATTGTGATGAATTTGCTATGGGTTCTAGTAATGAAAATTCTTTTTTTGGACCAGTAAAAAATCCATGGGATAAAAAAGCTGTTTCTGGTGGTTCTTCTGGGGGATCAGCAGCAGCAGTAGCTGCTAGATTAACTCCTGTTGCTACAGCCACAGATACTGGTGGTTCTATAAGACAACCTTCAAGTTTTTGTGGAGTAACAGGGATTAAACCAACTTATGGAAGTGTATCAAGATTTGGAATAATAAGTTTTGCTTCTTCTTTAGATCAAGCAGGAATAATTGCAAAAAACGCTGAAGATTGTGCATTATTATTAAATAGTATTATTTGTAAAGATAAATCAGATTTAACAAATATTAAAAGACCAAAAGAAAATTTTTATAAAAATTTAAATTGTAATTTACAAAATATTAAAATTGGAATTCCAAAGGAATTTTTTAATCAAAATATTTCGGAAGATATAAAAATAAATATAGAAAATGCATTAAATGAATTTAAAAAATTAGGAGCTAATTTAATAAATATTAAATTATATAAAACTGAACTTTATATTCCCACATATTATATAATTTCTTCAGCTGAAGCATATTCTAATTTATCTAGATTTGATGGTATAAGATTTGGTATAAAACATAAAAAATATAAAAATATTATAAAAATGTATAAAAAATATAGAAGTGATAATTTTGGAAATGAAGTAAAATTAAGAATTTTAATAGGTTCACATATATTATCTGATAATTTTTATAATAAATGTTATTTACAAGCTCAAAAAATAAGAAGAATAATTACAAATGAATTAAAAGAAATTTTTAATAAAAAAAATAAAAATTATTGTGATGTTATTATAGGACCAGTTTCTCCAACTGTTGCATGGAATATAAAAGAAAAAAAAAGAAATCCAATTTTAAATTATATTTCTGATATTTTAACACTACCAAGCAGTTTATCAGGTTTACCTAGCATATCAATACCTTGTGGATTTAGTAAATATAAAACAAATAAAAATCGCCCTATAGGTTTACAAATTATTGGAAATTATTTTAATGAATCAAAAATTTTAAATTTAGCATATAAATTTCAACAAGTTACTGATTGGCATACTAAAATTCCTTAATAACTTTTATTATTATTTTTTTAAAAAAATTTATATGAAATGGAAAATTAAAATTGGTATTGAAACACATATTAGACTTTTAACTAAAACAAAAATTTTTAGTAATACTTCTAATAAATTCGGAGAAAAACCAAATACGTTAGTAAATGCAATAGATTTAGCTCTTCCAGGAACTTTACCAACAATTAATAAAAAAACTATAAAATTAGCTTTAAAATTTGGAATAGCTATATCTGGAAAAATTTCTTCTAATTTATTATTTTGTAGAAAAAATTATTTTTATCCAGATTTACCTAAAGGTTATCAAATAACTCAATATAAAAAACCTATTATAAAAGGTGGTAAAATATCTTTTTTTAATGAAAAAAATAATATTAGAACTATAAAATTAATATCAGCGCATTTAGAAGAAGATTCAGGAAAAATATTTCATAAATATTATAAAAATATGATAGGTATTGATTATAATAGATCAGGTAATGCTTTATTAGAAGTAGTTACAAAACCTATGATAAAAAGTTCTTATGAAGCTGTTAAATATTTAAAAACTTTATATAATATAGTAACTTGGTTAAATATTTGTGATGGTAATTTACAAAATGGTTCTTTTAGATCTGATATAAATATATCAATAAATAAAAATAAAAAAAATAATGGTATTAAATGTGAAATTAAAAATTTAAATTCATTTAAATTTATAAAAAATGCTATTGATTATGAATTTATTAGACAAAAAAAAATTTTAAAAAAGGGTGAAAAAATTATACAAGAAACTAGAACATATAATCCAAATACAAAAAAAACTGAATATATTAGAAAAAAAAATTCTCAAAAAGAATATAAATATCTTTTAGAACCAGATTTACCAGAAATTAAAATTCCTAAAAAAATAATAGAAAAAATAAAAAATCAAAAAACAAAATTACCATTTGAAATTCAAAAAAAAATTATAAAAAAATATAATTTATCTATTAAAAATGCTATTTTTTTAACAAAATTTAAATATTTATTTCAATATTTTAAAAAAACCTTAAAGTTAATTAATAAAGAACAAATAAAATTACTTTTAAATTGGTTAAAATGTGAATTTATGTTTTTTTTTAAAAAAAAAATAAAAAAAATTTCATTAAAACCTAAACATTTTTCATTATTATTAATAAATATTTATAATAAAAATATTTCTAATAAAATAGCCAAAAAAATTTTTTTAAAATTAATAAAATTTAAAAAAATTAAAAGTATTGAAGTAAATAATTTAATAAATTTTTATAAAATAGATAAAAATTTTAAAAGTTCTAAATTAAAAATAATTTTAAAAAAAATTTTAAAAAAAAATTTAAATTTAATAAAAGAAATAAAAAATAAAAATAAAAAAATTATAAATTTTATAATTGGAAAAATTTTAAAAAAAACAAAAAATAAAATAAATCCTAAAGAAATAAAAATTTTTATTGAAAAATATTTTAAAAAATAAATATTTTATAAATTTTAATTTTTATATATGACTATAAAAAATATTCTTGAATATCCTAATTTAGGATTAAGAATTAATGCAAAACCAGTAAAAAAATTTAATAATTCAATAAAAAAAATTATTAAAGATATGAAAGATACTTTATATAATTCTTCTGGAATAGGTTTAGCAGCAACACAAATAAATATACATAAACAAATAATAATAATAGATATTACAAATAATAAAAATAATTTATTAATTTTTATTAATCCTATAATTATTAAAAAAAGTAAAAAAAATAAAATAAATAAAGAAGGTTGTTTATCTATACCAAAAATTTATAAAAATATTTCAAGAATTTCTAAAATTAAAATACAATTTCAAAATATTTTTGGAAAAATTTTTATTTTTAAGATTAAAGGTATTTTATCTTTTTGTATCCAACACGAAATAGATCATTTAAATGGTAAATTAATTATTGATTATTAATTTCATTTTACCTCTTGAAAATAAAAATTTTTAATGTTATAAATAATATACAATATGTATTAAATAGAACTTAAAAATAATTTTACGAGTCCTATGTATTTGTTATATAATTTAATTGGTCAGGTTGGAAACAAAGCAGCCAGGATTATTTTAACAAATGTCATAGTAAACTCATAAAAATTATTTTTAAATTAATTAAATATTTTATAATAATTTTTAAATTTTAAAATAATTATGAAAAAAAAAATAATAGTATTATTACTAGCATTATTAGCAACAATGAATTTTCAAAAACATACTATGATTAATAACAAATTACATAATATAATTAAAAAAGTAAATCCAACATTTACTGTTATAGAAAAAAAAATTAATACATATATAAAAAATAAAAATATACCTAAAACTTAAAAATAATTTAAAATAAATATTTTTATTATTATATAAAATTAATAAAAATCAAAATTAATTTTTACTATTTAAAATATAAAAAATATTAAATAATTTTATATTATTTAATAATTTATATTTTATATATATAAAATATATTTTTATTTATATTAATAAAATATTTATATATTTTATATATATTTTTAATTATTTTTTAATTTTTAAAAAATATTCTTTTTATAAAATTTTTAATAAATTTAAAATTATCTAAATATTTTACAATAAAATTTATTTTATTTTTTATTAATAATATTATATATTTTATGTATATTTTTTTTAGCTACTTTTCTAGCTTTTAAACAACCTTCCTTTATAATATTTTTAACAAATTTAGGATTATCTAAATATTTTTGTGCATTTTCTAAAATTGGTTGTTGTTTTTTATAAATAGAATTTATTATTATTTCTTTACATTCTACACAACCTATATATGAAGAACGGCAAGAATCATTAATATATTTTTTAATTTTAAAATTTGAATATATTAAATGAAATTGCCAAACTGTACATATTTCAGGATTTCCGTTAATATATTTATATTTTCTATTAGGATCTGTTCTCATTTTCATAATTTTTTTAAAAATAGATTTTTTTTTTTCACGAATACCTATTGTATTTGAATAACTTTTAGACATTTTTAAACCATTTATCCCAGGTAAGCAAGTAGTTTTACTTAAAATTATTTTAGGTTTTTGAAAATAAAAATTATTTTTAAAATTTTTATTTAATTTATATAAAAAATTAAATTTTTTAGAAATTTTTTTAACAATTTCAATATGAGGTATTTGATCTTTACCTATAGGTATTTTATTTGCTCTATATAATAAAATATCAGCTGCTTGTAAAATTGGATAACCTAAAAAACCATAAGTTAAATTTTTATTAATTTTACTTTTATAAGAAGGTATTCTTTTTAACCAATTTATAGGTGTAATCATTGATAATAATAAATATAATTCAGAATGTTCTGGAATTTTTGATTGAATAAATATAGTAGATTTTATAGGATCAATTCCTATAGAAAGTAAATCTATAATTATAGATTTAATATTAAATTTTATATTATGATATTTATTATAATGAGTATTAAAAGCATGTAAATCAGCAATAAAAAAAAAACAAGGAAATTTAGTTTGTAATTTTAACCATGTTTTTAAAATACCAAAATAATGACCTAAATGTAAAATACCAGTAGGACGTATCCCTGAAACTACAATATTTGTTTTAAACATAATTTTTAATTAGAAATTTTAAATAAAGTATTTATTTTTTTAAAAATTTTTATTAAAAATAATAAAATATTTAAAATATAATTTTTTTTAAATAAAAAAAATATTAAAATAATAGTTATCATTTTAAATAAAACAGCAAGTTCTTTTTTTATAAGAGAATTTTTTTTTAAAAAAAAATTTGTCATTATTAAATTAGCATCTAAAAATGGAAATGGAAAAAAATTAATAACAAATATTCCTAAATTAATAAAAATTGCATAATATATTATATCAGCAATAAAATAAAATTTTAAAGCTATTAAAATAATATAAAAAATAGTAAAAATTATAGATAAAATAAAATTTGATAAAGGTCCAGCTAATAATACTAAAAAAAATTTTTTTATAGAATGTTTTAATTTAATTTTATTTATTATTAATTCTTTAGTAATAATAAAAAAAAATTTTATTTTAAAATAAAATAAAAAAATAAGCATTGAAAAAAAAGTATTTGAAAAATCTATATGTTTAATAGGATTTAACGTTAAACGTCCCATAGATTTTAAAGTATTATCTCCATAATAATTACCTACATAAGCATGACAAAATTCATGAATACTAATTGAAAATAAATACAATGTTATTTCAAATATAAAAAATAAATTTTTTGTAAAGAAATTTTTCATATTTTTATAAAAAAAAAGGTTATAGTTTATATTTAAAATTATTTAAAATTATTTAAAATTATTTAAAATTATTTAAAATTATTTATAATTAATTTTATTTTAAAAAAAAATATATTTTTAATTATAAAAATAAATAATTTTTAATTTTTTTAATAAAAATATAATTTATGAAATATATATAATAAAAAATATACATAAAATTATAATTTTATTATATAAATTTTTTAATAATTAAAATAATATTATTAAATATATTTTAAAATATAATTAAAATTTAAAATAATTTTATTATTATTTTTTTAAATTTATTAAAAATAATAATATTAATTAAATTTTATAAAAATTATATATAATATATTTAAAATATTTTTTAAAAAATAATTTTTTATATATTTTTTATATATCTAAAATAAAAATAATTATATAATTTATATTATATTAAAAAATTCACAATTTAATAAAATTTTTAATATATAAATATTTATAATAATAATATTAAATTAAAAATTTTTATTAATTATATTATTATTAATAATTAACATTATTTTTATATTTATTAAAAAATTTATTTAAAAAAAATAAATTTAAAACAAAAATTATTTATAATATATTTTATATTATATAATATAATAAAAATTATTTTAATAAATTAAAAATTTCATTAAAAATAATATTTTTTTTTTTTTTTTTTATATTAATAATAATATTAGTAATATTTTTATAAAAAAAATTTCTTTTTAATAAATATTTATTTAAAAAATTTTTTAAATTATTTATTTTTAATAAAGGTCTATTTTTTAAAAAATTTATACGTAACAAAAAATTATTAATATTAATTTTTAAATAAATTATTATTCCATATTTTTTTAAAATATTTCTTATTACAAAAGATAAAATACCCCCCCCACCTATAGATAAAATAATATTTTTTTTTATATTTATTATTTTTATAACTTTTATTTCTAATTTTCGAAAAAAAAATTCACCATAATTTTTAAAAATTAATAAAATAGATATTTCTAATATTGATTCTATTATATAATCAGAATCAATAAATTTTTTATTAATTTTTTTAGATAAAATTTTTCCAATTGTAGTTTTACCAACACCCATAGGGCCTATAAAAAAAATATTTTTTTTCATAAAATATTTTAAAAATAAATAAAATAATTATTTTATTAAACCATTTTGAACATTTTCTGCAGCTTTTAAAATAACTTTAATTTTATTTTTAGTTTCTTCCCATTCTTTTTCTGGGATAGAATCATTTACAATACCAGCTGCTGATTGAATATATAAAAAATTATTTTTAATAATACCTGTTCTAATTAAAATAGCAACATCCATTTCACCATTAAAAGATAAAAATCCACAAGCCCCACCATATAAACCTCTATTTCTTGGTTCTAATTTATTAATAATTTCCATAGCTTTTATTTTTGGTGTTCCTGATAAAGTTCCAGCAGGAAAAACTGATTTTAAAATATCTATATTAGATAAATTTTTTTTTAAAATTCCTTCTACATTAGAAACAATATGTTGAACATGTGAATATTTTTCTAATACCATTTGTTCTGTTACTTTAACAGTACCTGTATTAGAAATACGACTAATATCATTACGAGCTAAATCAATTAACATAATATGTTCAGCTATTTCTTTAAAATTTGTTAATAATTCTAAAGATAATAATTTATCTTTTTTAAAATTTTTACTTCTTTTTCTTGTACCAGCTAATGGTCTAATAGTAATTTTTTTATATATATTTTTATTTTTTTTATTAATAATTTCATTTTTTACTAAAGTTTCAGGAGAAGAACCTACAATTTGAAAATCACCAAAATTATAAAAATACATATAAGGAGAAGGATTAATATATCTTAAAGCTCTATATAAATCTATTGGAGGTTCTGAAAATATTTTTTTAATACATTGACTTATTTGAATTTGCATTATATCACCATTTAAAATATATTTTTTAGCTTTTATAACAGTTTTTATAAAATCATATTTTTTAAATAAATGATATTTTTTTGTTAATAAAGTTTTTTTAAATAATGGAAATTTATTTTTTTTTTTTAATAAATTTATAATAAATTTAATTTTTTTATAAGATTTTTCAAAAGATTTATAAACATTAGGATTAGTATAAATAATTATATATATTTTTTTTAAAAAATTATCAATAACAATTATTTCTTCTGTAAATAATAATAAAATTTCTGGTAAATTTAAATCATTTTTTTTTTTTAAATTAAATAAAAAATTTTTATTAATATATTGAATAGAATCATAACCAAAATAACCAAATAAACCACCACATAAACGTGGAATATTAGGTAATAAAGCAATTTTATAACGAGATTGAAATTTTAAAATAAAATCAAAAGCATTACCTTCTACTGATTCAACAACTTTTTCATTTATTAAAACATCTGTTATATTATTAATACTTCTTATTTTTAAAGAAGCTGGTAAACCTATAAAAGAATATCTATTCAAAAAACTTTTTTTATTTATAAATTCTAATAAAAATGTATTTAAAGTAAATTTATTTTTTATTAATTTTAAATATATAATTAAAGGAGTATCTAAATTTGTTGAAATTTCTACCATTAAAGGTATACGATTATAACCTTGTTTTGCTAATATTTTAAATTCTGATTTTGAAATCATTTTATAAAAAATTTATTTTTTTTAAAATATTTAATATTTTTAATAAAAAATATTTTTATATTTAAAAATATTATATTTTAAAATATTTATTATCAAAAATATTATTTATAATATTTTATAAAATTTATATTTTTTTTAAAAAAAAATATTTTTTAAATAATATAAAAATAAATATTTTTAATATATTAATTTAAAATTAACATTTTTATATTTATTTTTAATAAATATAAAAATTTTTAAAAATAAATAATAATATATTATTATATATAATTAATAATTTATTATAATTATATTATTATTTTTAATTTTTTAAAAAATTATAAAGAATATGCATATTCTATTAATAAATTTATTTTTTTAGTATTGTAATAATAATTACATATTAATTTAAAAGCAATTAAAGCATAATTATTTATTTTTTTATTATGATTAAACCATATCGCATGATATTTAATATTTTTTTTTTCTAATAAAATTTTTAAATGTTTTTTTTTTAAAATTTTTTGATAAATTACTTTAAAATAATCATAAAAAATTGGATATGGAAATTGCTCTCCCCAAACATAATTATTTATTAAATTAAAAAATTTTATTGAATAATATTTAGAACTTATTTTACCATCTGTATTAATTATTTTATTATTATTATAATTATTAATTAATAATTTTCCTAATAATTCAAATTCATTTTTAAATAATAAAAAATTATCTTTATGAATAGTTAAACCTACTGCCATAAAATGACCACCAAAATTTTTTATTAAAAATGGATTTTTTTTAGAAATAAGAACTAAAACATTATATAAATTAAAACCTGCTACAGATCTTCCAGAACCTTTTAAAAAATTATTAAAACTTTTTGCAAAAATAATTACTGGTTTATAGAATTTATCTCTTAATCTAGAAGAAAAAATCCCTATTAAACCCTCATTAAATAAATCATTATAAATAGTTATAGTTTTATGTTTTTGTAAATTAATATTTTTTATTAATTTTAATATTAAATTATACATTGAATTTTCAATATGTTTACGATAATTATTTAATTCATTTATTCTTTTTACTATTTTTAATATTTTTTTTTTATTATTTAAAATTAAACATTTTATTCCTAAAGACACATCATGTAATCTACCTAAAGAATTAATTTTAGGAATTATTAAAAAACTTAAATCATTAACATTTGCTAAAAAATAACTTTTTTTTGAAATTAAAAATAAAGAATTAATTCCTAAATTTGCTTTACCACTTCTGATTATTTTTAAACCTTTAGAAACTAAAATTCTATTATTAAAATCTAATTTTACTGAATCAGCAATAGTCCCTAAAGCAACTAAATCTAAAAAATTAGTTAATTTTGGTTTATTTTCTTTATTAAATATTCCTCTTTTTAATAATTCTTTTTGTAAAGACCATAAAACATAAAATATAACACCAACACCTGATAAATTTTTACTAGGAAAATTACATAATGGTTGATTAGGATTAACAATTATACATTTTTGTGGTAATTTTTCTTTAGGTAAATGATGATCTGTAATTATAACTTTTATATTTTTTTTTATAGCATAAGAAACTCCTTCAATATTTGATATACCATTATCTACAGTAATAATAAGATCTGGAGATTTAGTTTTTAAAATAAATTTTACTGTTTCTAATGTAAATCCATATCCATTTTTAAAACGATTAGGAATAAAATATTCAATATTTAAAGCTCCAAAAATACGTAATACACGATAACAAAGAGCACAAGCAGAAATTCCATCACAATCATAATCTGCAAAAATTAATATTTTTTTTTTTAAATTTATAGTATTTGCTAATAATACAGCCGCTTTATTAGAATTTAATAATAAAGATGGTAACAATAAAGAATTAAAATTATAATGTATATCTTTTAAAGATTTAATACCTCTAATACAAAATATACGTGCTAAAATTGGGTTTACCCCTTGAAAAATTAATTTTTTAACAATATTTTTTTTATAAAAACTTGAAACTATCTGAGTCATATTTATTTATAAATAAAATTTATTTATATATATATATATATATATAAATATTTTTAATAAAAATGTTTTTTAAATTATATATTAAAATTTATTTTTTTTCATATATTTAATATATAAAAATATTATTATATTTTAATAAATATAATTTACATTAAAATATTTTAAACATATTAATAATATATATTATAATTAATATTATTTTTATATATTTATTTTAAAATTAATTAAATTTTTAATTTTTTATATAAAAAAAATTTTATTTATAATTTTTTTTTAAAATTATTTATTTTATATAAAAATATAAAAAATTTAATTTATTATTTAATAATTTATTTATTATATAATTTTAAAAATATAAAAATATTATATATTTTTTAAAATAAAATATAAATATTTTAAATAAATTTATTTATTTATATAAATATGAAAAATATTATATATTTAAAAAATAAAAATAAAAAAATAATAAAATGCCCAAATATTAAAAATAAAATAATATTACATCCTATAATTTTTATTATTTTAAATAAAAAAAAAGAAACAATTTGTCCATATTGTAATACAATATATAAAATTATATAAATTAAAAAAAAATAAAAATATATTTTATGAAAAATATTTTATATGCAATTATAGAAATAAAAGGAAAACAATATAAAATTAAAGTTAATGATATTATTAAAATAGACATAATAAAAGCAAATATAGGAGATATTATATACATAAAAAAAATATTAATTATTAAAACAATAAATAAAATAAATATTGGTACTCCAATAATAAAAAATTATATTATAATTTCAAAAATAATTAAAAAAAAAAAATATAAAAAAATAAAAATATTTAAAATGAGAAGAAGAAAACATTATCAAAAACATCAAGGTTTTAGAAAAAAATATTTTGAATTAAAAATTCAATCAATATCTAAAATAGATTAATTTTAATTTTTAATTATGGCAAAAAAAAAAGGTGGTGGAACTACTAGAAATGGTAGAGATTCCAAATCTAAAAGATTAGGTGTAAAAGTTTTTAGTGGCGAATATGTAAATGCGGGAAAAATTATAATAAGACAAAAAGGAACAAAATTTCATCCTGGTAAAAATATTGGTATGGGTAAAGATCATACATTATTTGCTTTAATTTCAGGAAAAGTAAAATTTTCTAGAAAAGGTAAATTTAAAAAAAAAATTATAGAAATTTTAAATTAAAAATTAATATAAATGAAATTTATAGATGAAATAAAAATTAAAATTTTTGCAGGTAATGGGGGAGATGGATTATCAAGTTTTTGTAAAGAAAAATTTAGACCATTAGGAGGCCCTGATGGGGGGAATGGTGGAAATGGAAGTAATATATGGGGTATAGCAGATAAAAATTTAAATACTCTTATTAATTATCAATATAAAAAAATATATAAAGGTAAAAATGGAGAAAATGGAAAAAAATCTAAACAAACTGGAAAAAACGCTAAAAATATTTTTTTAAAATTCCCATTAGGAACTTTAATCACTGATATAAAATTAAATAAATTATTAATAGATTTAACAAAAAATAAACAAAAAATACTTTTAGCAAAAGGTGGAAAAGGTGGATTAGGAAATAGTAATTTTAAAACTTCTATTAATAGATCGCCTAGAAAAAAAACATTAGGAAAAATTGGAGAGCAAAAAGAATTATATTTAGAATTAAAAATTCTAGCAAATATTGGATTAATAGGAATGCCAAATTCAGGAAAATCTACATTGATTTCTAATATTACAAATGCAAAACCAAAAATTTCAAATTATCCATTTACAACTTTATATCCTAATTTAGGTACAATAAATTATAAAAAAAAAAAAATAATAATTGCTGATATACCAGGGTTAATAAAAGGTGCTTATAAAGGTTACGGATTAGGTATAAAATTTTTACGTCATTTACAAAGAACAAATTTATTACTTCATATAATTGATATAGGCTCATATATTAATGAAGTTAATATTTTAAAAAATATTAAAATAATATTAAATGAATTAAAAAAATTTAATAAATTATTATATAATAAACCAATTTGGTTAATTTTAAATAAAATAGATTTAATATCTAAAGAAAAATTAAATAAAATTTATAATATAATTATAAATAAATTTAAAACAAGATTTCCTATATATAAAATATCAGCATTAAAAAAAAATAAATGTTATTTTTTAGTTTCTAAAATTTATAAATATATTTTTAAATAATTTTAAAATGCGAGCAAAAAATTTTTTTATTTCTACGATTAAAAATAAAATTATTAATAAAAAAAATATTAGTTATAAATTAATGATAAAATCAGGAATTATTAAAAAATTAAGCTCTGGAATATACATTTATATGCCTATTGGTTTAAGAATAATTAAAAAAATTAAAAAAATTATTAGAAAAGAAATGCAAAAATCTGGAGCTCATGAATTATTAATGCCTATTGTACAACCAATAAATTTATGGCAAAAATCTGGAAGATTAGAAAAATTAAAATCAGAAATAATTAAATTTAAAGATAGAAATAATAAAAATTATATCTTACAACCTACTTCCGAAGAAGTAATAACATATATTGTTAAAAAAGAAATTCAAAGTTATAAACAATTACCAATAAATTTTTTTCATATACAAACTAAATTTAGAGATGAAATAAGACCGAAATTTGGGTTAATAAGAAGTAGAGAATTTTTAATGAAAGATGCATATTCTTTTGATAAAAATAAAAAAGGATTATTAAAATCATATAATAATATGTATAATACTTATATACGTATATTTAATAAAATAAATTTAAAATTTAAAATTGTATCTGCTGATAATGGTAATATGGGAGGAGAAATTTCTCATGAATTTCATGCTATTTCAAATATAGGAGAAACATTTTTAACATATTGTAAAAATTCTAATTTTTTATCAAAATTAGAATTTACAAAAATTTTATATAAAAATAAAATAAGAAAAATTCCTAAAAAAAAAATTAAAAAAATTTCTATTTTAGATAAAAATAATAAAAAAAAAATTATTAATAAATTTAAAAAAAAATTTTTAAAATGTATACCTATAATAATTAAAAAAAATATTAAAAAAAAAAATATGTGGTTAATAATTATTAAATCAAATCATGAATTAAATAAAAAAAAAATACATAAAATATTTAAATTACAAAACTTTCGTATAGCAAATAAAAAAGAAATTTTTGATTGGTTTGGAGTATCTAAAAAATTTATAGGTCCTATAAAAACAAAAAAACCAATAAAAATTTTAATAAATAAAGATATATATAGTATGCGTGACTTTATTTGTGGTGCAAATGAAGAGAATATGTTCTTTACAGGTGTAAATTGGGAAAGAGATATAAAAGATAAATTATTTATAAAAGATATAAGAAATGCCATAAATGGTGATTTATCACCAGATAAACAAGGAATTTTAAAAATATGTAGAGGAATAGAAATTGGACATATATTTCAAATAGGAAAATTTTATTCAAAATTAATAAATTCTATGTATATTAATAAATTAGGAAAAAAAAAATTTTTTCATATGGGATGTTATGGAATAGGAATAACTAGAATATTAAGTGTAATAATAGAACAAAATTTTGATGAAAAAGGGATAATATGGCCTAATTTAATATCTCCTTTTAATTTAGTAATATGCCCTATAAATTTTCATAATAATAAACAAATAAAATTTTATACAAAAAAAATATATAAAAAATTACTATTATTAAATATAGATGTTATACTTGATGATAGAAATATTAAAATTGGTTCTATTTTATCAGATTGGGAATTAATAGGAATACCACATTTTATAATTATAGGAAATAATTATATTAAATATAATAAAATTGATTATAAAAATAGATTAAACTTAAAAAAAATTAATTTAATTAAAAAAGAAAAAATTATAAATTTTTTAAAAAAAAAAATAATTTAAAAAAAATTATTTAATATTAAACATATTTTTTACATCATTAATAATTTTATTAATATCATAATCAATATATTTATTCATTACTAATTTTAAATTATTATATTGACTTAATAAATTGTTAACATTTTGTGTGCTTACACCAGCACCTTTAGCAATACGAATTATTTGTGAAAAACCAATAAGCCTAGGAAATTTTCTTTCTTTTAAAGTCATAGAATTAATTATAACTTCATTAGTTTTAATATGTTTTAAAATTTCTTTTATATTTATTTTATTATTTTTTATTTTTAATACTCCCATAAGTTTAAAAAATAAATTAGAAAATAAATTTATTTTTTTAACTTTTAATATATAAGATTTAAAACTATTAAAATTAAAATTTTGTATTTCTTTTTTATAATCTATTATTTTTTTTTTTTTATTTTTAGTTTTAGTTTTATTTTTTGTAAATAAAATTTTATTTATTCCAAGAATACGTTTAGACATTAAATCGGGATTAAAAATTTCTAAACCTTCTATTTTTTCAGAATTTCCTATAAATTTTATAGGTTTTTTTAATGTTTGTGTTACAGATAATGCTACTCCACCTTTAGTATCACTATCTAATTTTGTTAAAATAATTCCAGTAAAAGTAATATAAGTACTAAAAATATTAGCAATATTTACAGAATCTTGACCTAACATTGCATCAATTATTAATAAAGTTTCAATTGGTTTTGAAAATTCATAAATATTTTTAATTTCTTCCATCATAAATTTATCAATTATTAAACGTCCAGCAGTATCAATAATTAATAAATCATATTTATGTTTTTTACTATAAGCAATAGCTTCAGCTATTATATTAATAGGAGTAGTACTTATATTTTTAAAAAAATCCACATTAGCTTGTTTAGATAATATTTCTAATTGAATTGAAGCAGCAGGGCGATAAAGATCCACAGATACATTTAAAATTTTTTTCTTAAAATTAATTTTTAAATATCTTGATAATTTTCCAACTGTAGTAGTTTTACCACAACCTTGTAAACCAACTAATAAAATAATATTAGGTAATAAACCATTAAAATTTAATTTTGTTTCAAATTTATTAAATCTTGAACCTATTATATAAGATAATTCTTTTTGTACTATATTAATCAAAAATTCATTAAAATTTAAAAATTTATTTTTTTTTTGCTTAATAGATTTTTTTTTTACTTTTTCAATAAATTCACGTACTACTTGTAAAGAAACATCAGATTCTAATAAAATTAAACGAATTTCACGAAGTTTTTCTAAAATATCAGATTTACTTAAAAAAGTTTTTTTTCTTATTGAATTAATAATTTTAGAAAATTTTTTTGTTAAATTTTTAAACATGAAAATATTTTTTAAAAAAATTATTAATAATATATATATTATATATATAAAAATTAATTAAATATAAATAATTTTTATTATGTATATTATACATATAAAAATAAATTATATATAAATAATATTTATTATATATATTTTTTTTTAAAAAAAAGTATTAAAAAAAATGTTGTTTATGCAAAAAAAAAATATATACTATATATATATATATGTATATTAATATATTTATTTATATTAATAAATATTTTAAATAAATAATTAATTTTTTAAAAAAAAAAAAATATGCAAAATTACAAAAATAAAAAAATGTATATTTTGAAAAACAATAAAAGCTATATTTTAAATATTAAAAATATAGAAAAAATAATAATTTACGCTTCTAAAGGTTTAAATAAAACAATAAATATTAATGATATTATTAAAGAAACAATTAATAATATGTATCATAACATGCCTATAGAAGATATATATAAAGCATGTATTTTAGCTTCTAAATCATTTATAGAAAAAGATCCAGAATATAGTAAACTATCTGCTAGAATATTATTATATGAAATATATTTTAAAATATTTAAAAAAAAAATTAAAAATATCGATATTAATTTAGAACATATAAAATATTTTACTAAATATATTAAATTAGGAATTAAATATAATTTAATTGATAAAAAATTAAAAAAATTTAATTTAAAAAAATTAGCACATTCTTTAAAAATTAAAAGAGATTTACAATTTAATTATTTAGGTTTAAAAACTTTATTTGATCGTTATTTTCTTAAAAAAAATGAAAAAATATTAGAAACTCCTCAAATATTTTTTATGCGAGTAGCAATGGGATTAGCAATAAATGAAAAAAATAAAAATTATTATGCAATAAAATTTTATAATTTATTATCATCATTTAACTTTATAACTTCAACACCTACTTTATTTAATTCTGGAACTAAAAAACCACAATTATCTTCTTGTTATATTTCAACAATAAATGATAATTTAAAAGAAATTTTTAATTCTATAAAAGAAAATGCATTATTATCAAAATATGCAGGAGGATTAGGAAATGATTGGACACCTGTAAGATCTTTAGGAGCATATATAAAAGGAATAAATGGAAAATCTAGTGGTATAATACCATTTTTAAAAATAGTAAATGATACAGCTATAGCTGTAAGTCAAGGAGGAAAAAGAAAAGGCGCTGTATGCGTATATTTAGAAACATGGCATCTAGATATTGAAGAATTTCTTGAATTACGTAAAAATACCGGAGATGATAGAAGACGTACCCATGATATAAATACAGCAAATTGGATACCTGATTTATTTATGAAAAGAGTTATAAAAGAAAAAAATTGGACATTATTTTCACCTTCTGATGTTCCAGATTTACATGAAAAATTTGGTAAAGATTTTGAAATAACATATAAAAAATATGAAAAACAAACACAAACAGGAATAATAAAATTATTTAAAATAGTAAAAGCAAAAAATTTATGGAGAAAAATGTTGTCTATGTTATTTGAAACTGGTCATCCTTGGATAACATTTAAAGATACATGTAATATAAGATCACAACAACAACATATTGGTATAATACATAGTTCTAATTTATGTACTGAAATAACTTTAAATACAAATTCTTCAGAAATTGCTGTATGTAATTTAGGATCTATAAATTTACCAGCACATTTAATTAATAATAAAATAAATCATAAAAAATTAAAAAAAACTATAAATATAGCTATGAGAATGTTAGATAATGTTATAGATATAAATTATTATCCTGTTAATAAAACAAAAAAATCTAATTTAAATCATAGACCAGTAGGTTTAGGAATTATGGGGTTTCAAGATTGTTTATATATTAAAAAAATTTCTTATGCTTCTAAAGAAGCTATGAAATTTGCAGATAATTTAATGGAAATTATTAGTTATTATACTATTTTAGCTTCAACAAAACTTTCAAAAGAAAAAGGTTTTTATAAATCCTATAATGGATCTTTATGGCAACAAGGTATTTTACCAATAGATACTATTTTAAAATTAAAAAAAAAAAGAAAAAAATTTTTAAATGTTAATTTATCAATATCTTTAGATTGGGATAATTTAAGAAAAAAAATTCTTAAATATGGAATGAGAAATTCTAATTGTTTAGCTATAGCTCCTACTTCTACAATATCAAATATTATAAATGTAACAGCTTCAATAGAACCAAATTACGGAAATTTATATACAAAATCTAATTTATCAGGTGAATTTATAGAAATAAATGAATATTTAGTAAATGATTTAAAAAAACTTAATTTATGGGATAAACAAATGATAAATGATTTAAAATATTTTAATGGAAATTTAAAAAATATTAAAAGAATACCTGAAGAATTAAAAAAAATATATCTTACTTGTTTTGAAATAGATCCATCATGGTTAATTGAAGCAGCTTCAAGAAGACAAAAATGGATAGATCAATCACAATCATTAAATATATATTTATCTTATATAACTTCAGGAAAAAAATTAGATGAAATATATAAATTAGCATGGTTAAAAGGTTTAAAAACTACTTATTATCTTCGTAGTTTAGGCGCTACTCATGCCGAAAGATCAACTTTAAAAATTGGTGAACTTAATAAAGTGCCAATATATAAAAAATGTTTTAGTAAAAAAATTGAAACTTGTGAAGCTTGTCAATAAAACAAGTAAAAATTTTTAAAAATTTTATTTTTTTTTATAATTTAACATATGAAAAAATTCCAAAGTATTAGAAGAATTGATGTAACAAAAAAACGTATTATTAATGGTAAAACTGATGTAAATCAATTAATACCCTTTAAATATAAATGGGCTTGGCAAAAATATTTACAAAGTTGTTCAAATCATTGGATGCCTAATGAAATTAATATGCAAAAAGATATTGAACAATGGAAAAATCCAACTTTTTTATCAAAAGATGAACGTCATTTAATAAAAAGAAATTTAGGTTTTTTCGTTACTGCTGATTCATTAGCAGCTAATAATATTGTTTTAGGTACATATAGACATATAACTGCTCCAGAATGTAGACAATATTTACTTAGACAAGCTTTTGAAGAATCAGTACATACACATGCATATCAATATATAGTAGAATCTTTAGGTTTAGATGAATTAGAAATTTTTAATTCTTATCATGAAATTAAATCTATAAAAGAAAAAGATGAATTTTTAATTCCTTTTATAGACACATTAACAAATCCAAAATTTAATACTGGAACTATTAAAAATGATAAAAATTTATTAAAATCATTAATAATTTTTGCTTGTATTATGGAAGGTCTTTTTTTTTATATTGGATTTGCTCAAATTTTAGCTTTAGGAAGACAAAATAAAATGCCTGCTACATCAGAACAATATCAATATATTTTAAGAGATGAATCTATGCATTGTAATTTTGGTATTGATTTAATTAATACTATTAAAATTGAAAATCCTCATTTATGGACTAAAAAATTTAAAAAAGAAATAAAATTATTATTTTTAAAAGCTGTAAAATTAGAAGATAAATATGCAGATGATACAATGCCTAGAGGCATTTTAGGAATTAATTCCGAAACATTTAAAAATTATTTAAGATATATTGCAAATAGACGTTTAAAACAAATTGGAATAGAAAAAATGTTTAATCAAATAATTAATCCATTTCCTTGGATAAGTGAAACAATAGATTTAAAAAAATCAAAAAATTTTTTTGAAACTAGAAATATTGAATATCAAACTAGTAATATATTAAAATGGGATTAATAAAAAAAAAATTTATATATAAAAATAAAATATGTTAACAATAAAAAGAATTATAAATTTTTTACTTTTACTTTTAATTTTAAGATTTTTTTTAGAAAAACAAATTGAAAAATGCAAAAATAATGTTCCTATACCAAATTTTATTAATTTTTTTGTTAATGAAATTTCTTATTGGTTTACTAGACCATTAAATATTTTTATTAAAAAAATTTATAAAGAAAAAAAAGAATGGACAAATACTATTTGTTGTTTTTTTTCCATAAACTTATTTGTTCTTTATTATTACGGTTATTATTTACGTTATAATATATATCTTATTACTACTATTTCAACATTAATTTTTATAAAATATTTTTTAGATATAATGTCATTTATAATGATATTAGAAATAATAATAAATTTTCTAAAACCTTTTTCTAATTTAAATTATTTTATTTATTTAATAAATTTTAACATTTTAAAAAAAATACAAATATTTAATAACACTACAACTATTTTAGGTGTTAATATTAATTTATTAATTTATTTTATTTTAATAAAAATAATTAATTATTTTTTAAATAAATTTATAGCAACGAATATATATAATGTTTAATTATTATCAAAACGATCTTTTTTTTCTTGAAATCCAGATTTATTTTTTCTTCTTAATAATTCTAAAAATAAATTTTTATTTTTAATCTTAAATTTAAATAACATTATAGAAAAATGATATAATAAATCTGAACATTCATAAATCAATTCTTTATTATTATTATCAATCCTGGAATTTTTAGCCGCTAAAATAACTTCCGTTAATTCTTCACCTATTTTTTTTAAAATAAAATCATCATTTTTATTTAATAAATATAAAGTATAAGAATTTTTAATAGTATTATTTTTAGATTCTTTTTTTTTTTTTATTAACTTTTCTAAAAAATTTAAAATATTATTCATATTTTTTTTTTATAAATTTTATATATTTTTAAAATATTATAGTAATCTTATAAAAAAACAAGAATAATTACCCGTATGACAAGCAGTTTTTTTTTTTTGTGTAATTTTTAATAAAATAGAATCTTTATCACAATCTAATATTATTTCATGAACTTTTTGAAAATGTCCAGATTTTTCTCCTTTGATCCAAATTTTTTTTCTAGATCGACTCCAATAAACCGCATTTTTTGTATAAATAGTTTTTATTAATGCTTCTTTATTCATCCAAGCAAGCATTAAAATATTTTTAGAATTAATTTCTTGAGCTATAGCTGGAATTAATCCAAATTTATCCCATTTTATTTTTTTTAAAAACTTTTCTCGAAAAAATAAATTCAATTTTTATAATCTAACAGGAATATTATTTTCTAATAAAAATTTTTTTGCATCTTGTATAGAAAATTTACCATAATGAAAAATACTTGCTGCTAAAACAGCATCAACTTTTCCAAGTTTTATCCCATCAACTAAATGTTGTAATTTACCAACACCACCTGAAGCAATAACTGGAATTGTTGTAAATTTTGAAATAAAAGATAATAAAGAAATATCAAAACCATTATAAGTTCCATCTCTATCCATACTAGTAATTAATAATTCTCCTGCTCCTAATTTAATAATTTTTTTAATCCATTTTTTAACATTAATACCAGTAGGTACATGACCACCATGAGAAAAAACTTCCCAAAAATTATTAATATTTTTTTTTACATCAATAGCCACTACTACACATTGAGAACCATATTTTTTAGAAATTTCTAAAAGTAAAGAAGGATTATAAATAACAGATGTATTAACACAAATTTTATCAGCACCAGAATTAAATAATTTATTAACATCTTTAATATTTTTAATTCCTCCACCAACTGTTAAAGGAATAAAAATTTTTTTAGCTACATTTTCTATTATTTCTAAAATTAATTCTCTTTTTTCTAAAGAAGCAGTTATATCTAAAAAAACTATTTCATCTGCTCCTTGATCATTATAAATATTTGCAATCTCAACTGGATCTCCTGCATCTTTTAAACTTTTAAAATTTATACCTTTAACAACACGTTTATTTTTTATATCAAGACAAGGAATAACTCTTTTAACTAAATTCATAATATTTATAAACTTATAATCTATATTTTATAAAGGAAAATAATTATTAATAACTTTTTGAGCAATTTTTAAATTTAATGTACCTTCATAAATAGATCTACCACAAATTATACCTTTAATATTATTACATTTTAAATTACAAATATCTTCAATATCTTCAATATTATATACACCTCCAGAAACAATAATAGATTTAGAAATTGACTTACTTAAAAGTAAAATATTCTTAATATTTACACCACTCATCATACCATCTTTTTTAATATCTGTATATATAATACAATTACAACCACAATCTATTATTTTTTTTGCTAAATCTATAAAATTTATATATTTAAAATTTTTCCATCCATCAATAGCAACTAAATCATCTTTAACGTCAAGACTAACTATAATTTTATTAGAAAATTTTGAACATATTTCTCTTAAAAAATTAAAACTTTTAATAGCAGCAGTACCAATAATAACTTTAGAAATTCCATTTTTAATATAATCTTCAATAATTTCAATTTGACGTATACCACCACCTAATTGAATAGAAATTTTTCTATTTTTATTTTTATAACGAAATTTTTTTATAATTTTTAAAATTTTATAAATATATAAATAATTTTTTGCATATCCAAATAAAGCCCCATCTAAATCTACTACATGTAAATTATTAAAACCTTGATTTAACCAATGTAAAACTACTTTTCAGGTTTTTTAGAAAATATAGTAATATTATTCATATTTCCTTGTTTTAATCTTACACAAAAACCATTTTTTATATCGATAGCTGGAATTAATAACATATTTTTTTTAAAAAATTTAAAATATAATATAAATAAATATTTATGGATTCCATTTAATAAAATTTTTATATAATTGTAAACCAGAAAAAGAACTTTTTTCTGGATGAAATTGAGTACCAAAAATATTATTTTTTACTACTGCACAAATAAATTTTTTACCATAAAAAGTTTCACCTATTATATCAGAATTATTATTAGCTTTAACATAATAACTATGTACAAAATAAAAATATGAATTTTGTTTAATATTTTTCCATAAAAAATGTTTTTTTTTTTGTATAACTGTATTCCATCCAATATGAGGAATTTTAAATATTAATTTATTTTTTTGATATAAATTTTTTTTAAATTTAAAACGTATAACACCCCCTGATAATATTCCTAAACATTTAGTAAAATTATTTTCTTCACTCCAATCAAATAACATTTGTTCTCCAACACATATTCCTAATAAAGGTTTTTTTTTAGCAAAATCTATTATTTCTTTATGTAAATCATTTTTTTTTAAAAGTTTCATACAATTTGAAATAGCACCTTGTCCAGGTAAAATTATTTTATCTGCTGTTCGTATTTCTTTAATATTTTTTGATATTTTAATATTTATATTTTTATCAATATTAGAAATAGCATTTGCAACTGAATATACATTTCCAGAACCATAATTAATTATTATAATTTTTTTCATATAAATAAAAAAAACAAAATTTAATTTTTTATAATTTACCTTTAGTAGAAGGAATAATACCACATATACGTTTATTAAAAGAAATTGCCATTTTTAATGCATGACCAAAAGCTTTAAAAATACTTTCACATTGATGATGACTATTAACACCTTTTAAATTATCAATATGTAAAGTAATTTTAGCATTATTTACAAAAGCTATAAAAAATTCTACAATTAAATCTAAACAAAAAAAACCTATATAAGAATTTAAAAAAGAAACATTATAATTTAAATAAGATCTACCAGAAATATCAATAACAACACGTGATAAAGATTCATCTAATGGGATATATGAAAAACCATATCTAGAAATACCTTTTTTTTTACCAATTGCTTTTTTAAAAACTTTCCCAAATGTAATACCAATATCTTCAACAAGATGATGGTAATCTACATTTAAATCACCAAACGCTTTAATATTTAAATCTATTAAACCATGACATGAAATTTGATTTATCATATGATCTAAAAAAGGAATACTAGTATTTAAATTAGTTTTTCCAATACCATCTAAATTTATTTTAATATAAATTTCTGTTTCTCTTGTTTTATGAAAATATTTTGCAGTTCTTAATAAACACATTTATTTATCCTAAAAATAAATTTATTTTTAATAATTAAATATTATATATAATTTTTATATATTATATATATTATATAAAAAAATTAAATTCTAGATAAAACCGACATAGAATGTGCTTGAAGTCCTTCGCATAAAGCTAAATTTGAAGCAAAATTACCTAATTTTTTTGCACTAATTTTATTTATATAAGTAATACTAGAACGTTTTATAAAATCATAAACTCCAAGAGGAGAAGAAAATCTAGAAGTTTGTAAAGTAGGTAATACATGATTAGGTCCTGCACAATAATCACCTATACATTCTGATGAAAATGAACCTAAAAATATAGAACCAGCATTAGAAATATATTTTAAATATTTATTAGGATTTTTAGTAGAAATTTCTAAATGTTCTGGAGCTATAATATTAGAAATTTTACAAGCTTCTTTAAGATTATTGGTTTTAATAAATAATCCATAATTAATTATAGATTTATAAATAATATTTTTACGTAACATATTATTAATTCTTTTATTAATTATTTTTTCAATAATTAATAAATATTTTTCATCAGGACAAATTAAAATAGATTGTGATAA
Source organism: Candidatus Zinderia endosymbiont of Aphrophora alni (assembly GCF_964019745.1). Lineage (NCBI taxonomy): Bacteria > Pseudomonadati > Pseudomonadota > Betaproteobacteria > Burkholderiales > Oxalobacteraceae > Candidatus Zinderia > Candidatus Zinderia endosymbiont of Aphrophora alni. Next base: position 59,751 of record NZ_OZ026462.1, read on the forward strand.
TATATCATGTTCTGCTTGAGCAAATAAATCCATTACAATCCATTCCGGATTTGTATTTCCATCACAAATAATTACAATTTCTGAAGGTCCAGCAATCATATCAATACCTACAGAACCAAAAACTTTACGTTTTGCAGATGATACATAAATATTACCAGGACCTACAATTTTATCAACTTTTTTAATATTTTTAGTTCCATAACATAAAGCACCAATAGCCTGCGCTCCACCTATTGTAAAAACTTCATTAATACCAGATATATAAGCTGCTGCAAAAACCAAAGGATTTTTTATACCATGAGGAGTAGGAACCATCATAATAATTTCTTTTACACCAGCAACTTTAGCAGGAATTACATTCATTAAAACTGATGAAGGATAAGAAGCTGTACCTCCTGGTACATAAACTCCAATACGTTTTATAGGTAATATTCTTTGACTAAAAGTATTACCATTTTTATCAATATAAGAAAAACCTTCAAGACCACTATTTAATTTTTGATATTCATGAAATTTTCTAATTCTATCAGCTGCAACATATAAAGAATCTAAATTTTTTTTTGAAATAAATTTTAAAGATTTTTTTAATTCATTCAAACTTATTTTTAAAGATGATACACAAGAAATATTTAATTTATCAAAAAAATTTGTATATTCAATAATAGATTTATCACCATATTTTTTAACATTATCTAATATTTTTGCAACTTCTAAATCTACATTTTCATTTAAAATATTATTTTTTTTTTTTAATATTAAATAAAGTTTTTTTTTAAAATTTTCATCTTTTGAAATAAGTTTTTTAATTTTAATTTTCATTAAAAAAAATTATATTTTTTATATATCTTATAAATTTATATTTTTTTTAAAAATTTTAAATATTGACTGTAAAAAATTATTTTTAAACTTTAATGATGATTTATTAATTATTAATTGTGAAGAAACTTTTAAAATACATTTTATTTCTATTAAATTATTTTCTTTTAAAGTTAAACCAGTATCTATTAAATCCACAATTATATTAGATAAACCTATTAAAGGACTTAATTCTAAAGAACCACTTAATTTTATTAAATTTATATTAATATTTTTAGATAAAAAATATTTACGAGTAATATTAATATATTTAGTAGCAACACATAATTTTAAACCAGAATTAATAAATTTCAAATAATCAAAATTTGATTTTGAAATAATAGATAATCTACATTTAGAAATTTTTAAATCAGTTAAATGATATAAATTTTTTAAATTATGCTCAAATAAAACATCTCTACCAACAATACCTAAATCAGCCACACCATAATTAACATATATAGGTACATCAAAAGCTCTTACCAAAATAATTTTTATATTAGAATTATTAGTTTTTAAAATAAGTTTACGTGATAATAAATATTTTTTTTTAAAAAAAATTCCAATAGAATTTAATAATAAAATTGTTTCTTTCAAAATTCTACCTTTTGATAAAGCAATAACTAATTTATGAATCATAATTAATTTTAATAAAAATATTTATTATTAAAATATAAAAATTATTTATTAATATTAAAAAAATATTTTATATTTTAATATATTTTTAAAAATATATATTTTTTAAAAAAATTTTTTTTAAAAAAATTTTTAAAATATTTAATAATTAATAAAAATTTAAAATATTTCTAAAAAAATAATAATAAAATTTAAAAAAATAAAAAATTTTAATATTTTTATATATAAAATTATTAATTTTATTTTTAAAATAAAAATATTATAAATATAATTTATTTATTTTTTATATTTTTCTAAAAAAGATAATTTTGATAAAACAATATTTAAATTTGCTTGTATTAATGATAATTTATTTTTATTTTTAATATTTTTAGAAAGTTTTTCTGCTATAATAGATCTATTTTTATCTAAATGAGCATTCCTAACAGCTATATCAACTAAAATATTTACTTTATTTAATCTAATTTCTATAAATCCACCAAAAACAAAAATAAATTCATTATATTTTTTTTCATAAAATTTTATTTTAATAATCCCAGGAACTATAAAAGAAATAAAAGGAATATGATTAGGAAAAATACCAATTTGACCTAAAGTACATGGTACTACAATAAATTTTACTAATCCAGAAAAAATTTTTTCTTTTACAGAAAGAATATTTATTTTTATAAAAGATTTTTTTTTATTTTGCATAAATTTATTTTTTTTTAGATTTATTTATAACTTCTTGAATATTACCAACCATATAAAAATCTTGTTCCGGTAAATTATCTAAATCACCTTCACAAATCATTTTAAAACCTTTTATAGTTTCCTTAAGAGTAACATATTTACCAGAAATTCCTGTAAAAACTTCAGCAACATGAAAAGGCTGAGATAAAAATCTTTGTATTTTTCTTGCTCTTGAAACTATTAATTTATCTTCTATTGATAACTCATCAATTCCTAAAATAACTATAATGTCTTTTAATTCTTTATAACGTTGTAATATTTTTTGAACAGATTTAGAAACATTATAATGTTCTTTTCCAATTATTTTATAATCTAATTGTCGAGAAGTAGATTCTAAAGGATCAACTGCAGGATAAATTCCTAATGATGCTATTTCTCTTGATAAAACAATAGTTGAATCTAAATGAGCAAAAGTTGTAGCAGGAGAAGGATCTGTTAAATCATCTGCAGGAACATAAACTGCTTGAATAGAAGTAATAGAACCATTTTTTGTAGAAGCTATACGTTCTTGTAAACGTCCCATTTCTTCTGATAAAGTAGGTTGATAACCAACAGCAGAAGGTATTCTACCTAATAAAGCTGAAACTTCTGTCCCTGCTAATGTATAACGATAAATATTATCAATAAAAAATAAAACATCTTTTCCTAAATCTCTAAAACCTTCAGCAATTGTTAAACCAGTTAAAGCAACTCTTAAACGATTTCCAGAAGGTTCATTCATTTGACCATATACCATAGAAACTTTTGATAAAGTTAAATCAGATAAATTAATAACTTTTGCTTCTAACATTTCTTTATAAAAATCATTACCTTCACGAGTACGTTCACCAACACCTGCAAAAACTGATAATCCACTATGAACTTTAGCAATATTATTAATTAATTCCATCATATTTACTGTTTTACCAACACCAGCACCACCAAATAAACCAACTTTTCCACCTTTTATAAAAGGACAAATTAAATCTATAACTTTAATTCCAGTTTCTAATAATTCTTGAGAATACAATAATTCTTCAAAAGTTGGAGGAGAACGATGAATAGAAGCAATATTTTTTCTTTCTATTATTCCTAAATTATCTATAGGTTCTCCTAAAACATTCATAATTCTTCCTAAAGTAGAAATTCCTATAGGAACCATAATAGTTTTTTGAGTATTTTTAACTATCATTCCACGACATAAACCATTAGTTTCTCCTAAAGCAACAGTACGCACTATTCCATCCCCTATTTGTTGTTGTACTTCTAATGTAAGTTTTAAATTTTCTACTATTAAAGCATCAAAAATCTTAGGAATAAATTTTTTTGAAAATTCAACATCTACAACAGATCCAATACATTGTATAATTTTCCCATTAATCATATTTTTTATCCTTTTAAAAATTATAAAAAATATTATATATTCATAGAACCTGAAATAATTTCTGATAATTCATTAGTTATAAAATATTGACGAGTTTTATTAAATTTTAATTTTAAATTATCTATAATATTATCTGCGCTATTACTAGCATTACTCATTGTTATCATACGTGCTGATTGTTCTGAAGTTATATTTTCAATTACAGCTTGTAAAACAATTGTTTCTAAATAACGAATTAATAATTTAGATATAACTTTTTTTTTATTTGGTTCAAATAAATAATTATTATTATATTTTTTTTTTTTATTAAAATTTTTATAATTTTTTTTTATTGGTAAAAGTTGTTTAATTAAAGGTTCTTGTTTAAAAGTATTAATACATTTATTATATAATAAATATATAATTTTAATTTTATTTTTATTATATAAATTAATAATAGAATTAATAGGTCCAATAATTTTTTTAAAAATTGAAAATTCATTTATATTATTTACATAAGAAATTATTTTATAATTTAAATGTGTAAAAAAATTAAAACTTTTACTACCAATAGATACAATTTTAATATTTTTTTTATTTATTTTTTTTTTTTTAATTTTTAAAAAAAATAATTTAAATAAATTAGAATTAATTCCACTACATAATCCTTTATCTGTAGATACTATAATAAATCCAACTTTTTTAGAATTATTTTTTTTAAAAATAAAATCATGTTTATAATTTATATTTAAAAATAATAAATTAAATATAATTTTTTTAATTTTATTATAATAATTTCTAATTAAAAACATTTTTTTTTGTATTTTATGCATTTTAGATACTGCAATCATTTCCATAGCTTTTGTAATTTTTTTAGTATTTTTTATACTATTTATTTTTATAGATATTTCTTTTGCTATAGACATATAATATTTATATAAAATTTTTTTTAAATTCCATAATAGAATTATTTAATAATTTTTCTATTTTTTTATTTATTAACATATTTTTTTTTATATTTTTTAATAAATCCATTTTATTTCTAATCATAAAAGAATGTAATTTTTTTTCAAAAATTAATATATTTTTAATTTCTATATCATCTAAAAAACCAAAATTTACTGCAAATAAACTAATAGCTATTAAATAAAAAGGCAATGGTGAATATTGTTCTTGTTTTAATATTTCTATAACACGAGAACCTCTATTTAATTGTTCCTTTGTTCTTTTATCTAAATCAGAAGAAAATTGAGAAAATGCTTCTAATTCTTTATATTGTGCAAGATTAGTTCTAATATTTAAAGATAAATTTTTAATAATTTTTGTTTGAGCTGCACCACCAACTCTAGAAACAGAAATACCAGCATTAATAGCTGGACGAATACCAGCGTTAAATAAAGAAGTTTCTAAAAATATTTGTCCATCAGTTATAGAAATAACATTAGTAGGAATAAATGCAGAAATATCTCCAGACTGTGTTTCAATAATCGGTAAAGCTGTTAAAGAACCTGTTTTACCACATATTTTACCATTAGTAATTTTTTCTATATAATTTATATTAACTCTAGAAGCGCGCTCTAATAAACGACTATGAAGATAAAAAATATCACCAGGATAAGCTTCTCTACCAGGTGGTCTTCTTAATAATAATGATATTTGACGATATGCTATAGCATGTTTTGATAAATCATCATAAATTATTAAAGCATCTTGTCCTAAATCTCGAAAATATTCACCAATAGTACAACCTGAATAAGGAGAAATATATTGCATAGCAGCTGATTCTGCAGCTGTTGCTACAACAATTATAGTATAATTTATAGCTTCATAAATAGTTAATAAATTTACAATACTTTTAATAAAAGCCGCTTTTTGTCCAATAGCAACATAAATACAAATCATATTTTGATTTTTTTGATTAATTATTGTATCTATAGCTAAAGTAGTTTTTCCTGTTTGTCTATCTCCAATAATTAATTCTCGTTGACCTTTACCAATAGGTACCATAGAATCAATAGATTTTAAACCAGTATGTAAAGGTTCAGAAACAGATTCTCTATCAATAACACTTGGTGCTATTCTTTCTATAGGTAAAAAAGAATCACAATAAATTTCTCCTTTACCATCTATAGGGTTTCCTAATGCATTAATAACACGTCCACATAATTTATTACTAACTGGAATTTTTAAAATACTACCAGTACATATAACTAAATCACCTTCAGAAATATTTTCATAAGAACCTAAAATTACAACACCTACAAAATCTCTTTCTAAATTTAAAGCTAAACCTATTTCACCTTTAGAAAATTTTAACATTTCTCCTTGCATAACATTAGACAAACCATAAACATTACAAATACCATCAGAAACAGTAAGAACTACACCTTGATTTTTAATTTCTGTAATATATTTAAAAGATTCAATTTTTTTTTTAATTACTTCACTAATTTCAGAAATATTAATTTGCATATTTTTAATATATATAAAGATTTTAAAATTAATTACTTAAAATTTTAAATAAAATATTTAAATTATTTTTAATAGAAACATCATAAATATTATCATTAATAATAATAAAAATACCACCAATAATAGATTTATTTATAATAATTTTATATTTAATTTTACAACAAAAAAATTTTTCTATTTTATATATTAAATTTAATATTTGTTTTTTTGATAAAATATAAGCAGTAACAATTTTAATATTTTTAACATTTTTATAAATATTTATTAAAAGAAAAAAAAAATTTACAATTTTCGAAAAAAAAATTATTCTTTTATTTTTAATTAAAATTTTAATAAAATTAATAATTTTTTTATTATTAATAATATCTTGATCTAAAAAATTTAAAAGAATTAAAAATTTATGTTTAAAAGATATAAATGAATTTTTTAAAAAATTTATAATTTCAGGACAAATTAAAATTTGCTTTAATTTTTTAATTAATTTTAACCAAACAACTAATTCTTCAGTAATTACTATTTCAAACAAAGCACGAGAATAAAAATATAAATAAAAATCATCTTTAATCATTAAAAATATTTTTTGTAAAATTCAATTTATTTAAAAATTTATTTTTATCTTTATTAGTAATTTCTTTTTCTAAAATTTTTTCTAAACTTTTAAAAGTTAAAGAAATAATCTCATTTTTTAAATTATTTTTTGCTAAAAAAATATCTTGATTAATTTTTTCTTTAGCATTTTTAAAAATTTTTAAAACTTCTTTAGAAGCTTTTTTTTTTGCATTTATTATAATAAATTTTGATTCCTTTTCAGAAGCTTGAATAATTTTCAAAGCATCTTTTTTAGAATTTAATAATTTTTTTTTAATTTTTAATTTAATTTTTTGAATTTTTAATTTATTTTGTTTTATTATAGATAAATTTTCTGTAATATTTTTTATTCTTTTTTCTAAAATTTTATTTAATAATGGATAAATAAATTTATAAACAAAACCAACTAATATAAAAAATATTATAAATTCTATAAATAATGTTAAATTTAAATTCATAAATATTGTAAATATTGTTATTATAAATAATAATATTATATATTAATAATTATAAAAATTATTTAATACTAATAAAAGGATTAGCAAAAGCGAATAACATTGCAATACCAACACCTATTAAAAAAGCAGCATCTATTAAACCTACTAATAAAAACATTTTAGTTTGTAAAATATTTATTAATTCTGGTTGACGCGCAGAAGCTTCTAAATATTTACTTCCCATTATAGCAACACCAATACAAGCACCAATTGAACCTAAACCTATAATTAAACCACAAGATAAAGCTACAAAAGAAACATCAGTCATAAAATTCTTTTAAATAATTTATTATTTTTTAAACATGAAATTCATATGATTGATTAATATAAACTATAGTTAACATCATAAAAATAAAAGCTTGTAAAAATATAATTAAAATATGAAAAATTGCCCAAATAGTACCAGTAAAAATTTGTAAAATACAACCTAAAAAACTAGAAGTTAAACTTAATAAAGCTATTAATAAAAATATTAATTCTCCAGCATACATATTACCATATAAACGCATACCTAAAGAAATTGTTTTAGATATAAATTCAATAATATTTAATAAAAGATTAAATGGTAATAACCATTTTCCTAATGGAAAAAATAATAATTCATATAAAAAATTTAAAAAACCTTTATTTTTAATATTAAAATATAAAATTATTATTAATACTCCTAAAGATATACCTAAAGTACAATTTAAATCAGTTGTAGGAACAATACGTTGATGAATATATTTACCAGAAAATAAAAAAAATATATTAGATATCAAATCAACAGGGATAAGATCTAATAAATTCATAGAAGAAATCCAAATAAGTATAGTTAAACATAATGATACAATAAATTTATTTTTTTTTTTATTAATAATACTTTTAACATTTGAATTAACAATTTCAAATAATAATTCTAAAAAAATTTGAAATTTATTTGGTTTTTTAACATTAGAAAAATAATAAATAATAAATATTAAAAAAAATGGGAAAATACCACAAAATAAAGACCAAAAAATAGTATCTATATTAATTATAGAAAAATCAATAATTTTAATTTGTTTATAAGTAGAAAAATGTTTTAAATGATGAGAAATATATTGAGAAAAATTTGAAATTGGAAATTTATCCATAAAATAGAATAATAGATTTTATTTAAGATAAAATATTTACAAGAATAAAAAAAATTTAAATTATATTTTATAAATAAAAAATTATGTTTTTAATATATAAAAAAAAAAAAATATTAGAAATAATAATAAAAAAAAAATATTAAATATAATTATAACATAATATAAAAATTATTTTAAACTAAATATTAGTGATATAGCTTAAATGGTTAAAGCACAGCACTCATAACGCTGAGAGTGGTGGTTCAATTCCACCTATCACTAAAATATATAAATATATGGAATATAAAATATATATTAAAACTTTTGGTTGTCAAATGAATGTTTATGATTCAAAAAAAATTTTAGAAATATTAAATATATATTTTAAAATTATTAAAATAAAAAATAAAGAAGATGCTAATATAATTATATTAAATACATGTTCAATAAGAGAAAAAGCAAAAGAAAAATTTTTTTCTGAATTAGGTAGAATTTCAAAACTTAAAAAAAAAAAAAAATTTTTAATTTGTATTGGAGGATGTGTTGCGCAAGAAGAAAAAGAAAAAATTTTTAAAAGATCACCTTTAGTTGATATAATTTTTAGTCCTAAAACATTACATATGTTACCAACAATGATTAAAAATCATGAAAAAAATAAAAAACAAATAAAAATAAATTCTACAATTTTAAAAAAATTTTTAATAATTAAAAAAAAAAAAAAAAATAATAATCCAACAGCTTTTTTAACAATAATGGAAGGATGTAATAAATTTTGTAGTTATTGTATAGTACCACAAACTAGAGGAAAAGAAATTTCGAGAAATATTAAAAATATTTTAGAAGAAATTAAAGAATTTATAAAACAAGGGAAAAAAGAGATTATTTTATTAGGGCAAAATGTTAATGCTTTTAAAAATTTTAAAAATAATAAAAAAAAAGATTTTTCTGATTTAATAAAATATATTTCAAAAATCCCAGAAATTAAAAGAATAAAATTTATCACAAATCATCCTAAAGAATTTACAGAAAAATTAATTAATAGTTATATTAATAATTCTAAATTAGGTAATCATATTTATTTACCAGTACAACATGCCTCTAATAAAATTTTAAAAAAAATGCGTAGAGGTTATACTATAGAAGAATATAAAAATATTATATATAAAATAAAAAAAATAAAACCTAATATATCAATATCAACTGATTTTATTATTGGTTTTCCTGGAGAAAATGATAATGATTTTAAAAAATTAATAAATTTAATTAATGAGATAAAATTTGATACTAGTTATAGTTTTATATATAGTCCAAGACTTAAAACATTAGCAGCAAAATTTATAAATAACATTCCTGAAATAATTAAAAAATATAGATTGCAATATATACAAACAATAATTAAAAAAAATATTTATAAAATTAATAAAAATATGATAGGTTCAAAACAATATGTTTTAGTAGAAAATATATCAAAAAAAAATCCTTTAAAATTAACAGGTAAAACAGAAAATAATAAAATAGTTAATTTTTATATAAAAAAAAATAAAAAAAAAATTATAGGTAAAATTATACCTATAAAAATTACTAAAGCTTTTCAATTTTATTTAGAAGGTAAAATAATATAAATAATATTTATTATATAAAAATATATGAAAAAAAAAAATAAAATATATATTAATTATTATAATAAATATATAAATAAAATTATACCTTATTTTATAATATATAAATGTGGGAATTTAATTTTTAAAAAAAAAACAGAGATTTCAATTATTAATGTAAAAAAAAAAAAATTAAAAAACTTAATTTTAAATATAGAAAAAAAAAAAAAATAACTAATATTTTAACTTTTACATATATAAAAAAAAAAAATATAAAAGCTGATATAATTTTATGTATAAAAAAAATAATACAAGAAGCAAAAAAACAAAAAAAAACACTTTTATTTCATATAATTCATTTAATAATACATGGGATGTTACATATACAAGGTTATAAACATAATAATAAAAAAACTTTAAAAAAAATGAAAAAAAAAGAAATAAAAATTTTAAAAAAAATAGGATTTAAAAATCCATATATTATTAATTTTTAATATAATATATTATAAATTATATTATTTTAAAAAATGATAACTATACAAAAAATTATATTTAAACTTAATAAATTTTGGGAAAAATATGGATGTATATTATTACAACCATATGATATAGAAATAGGTGCCGGTACATCACATACAGCAACTTTTTTAAAAGCTATAGGACCAGAACATTGGAAAGCTGCTTATATACAAAATTCTAGAAGACCTAAAGATGGAAAATATGGAAAAAATTTTAATAAAATTCAAAATTATTTTCAATATCAAGTAGTTTTAAAACCTACTCCAGATAATTTTTTAGATTTATATATAAATTCATTAAAATTTTTAAAATTAAATTTTAAAAATAATGATATTAGATTTATAGAAGATAATTGGAAAAATCCAACATTAGGTTCATGGGGGGTAGGATGGGAAGTAAAATTAAATGGTATAGAAATAACACAAATAACATATTTTCAACAAGTTGGTTGTATAAATTGTAATCCAATATTAGGTGAAATTACCTATGGCATAGAAAGACTTGCTATGCATTTACAAAATAATAAAAATATTAACAATTTAATTTGGACAGAAATTAAAAATAAAAATAAAATTAAAAAAATATTATATAAAGAATTATTTATTCAAAATGAATATGAATTTTCATTATTAAATTTTAATTTTTATAATAAAAAAATTTTATTAGAAACATTTAATATATATGAAAAAGAATCAAAAAGATTAATTAATTTATTATTAATTTTTCCATCATATGAAATGATGTTAAAATCAACACATATTTTTAATTTATTAGAAGCTACTGGTACTATTTCTGCAATAGAAAAAATTAATTATATATATCGTATTAAAAAAATATCTTGTAAAATTGCAAAATTATATCTTTCTTTAAAAAATAAAAAATAAATAAATTTATATATAATATATTTTAATAATTTAAAATGATAAAAAAAAATCTTTTGATAGAATTAATGACAGAAGAACTACCTCATAAAATTTTATTAAATATAGAAAATACATTTACAAAAAATATTATTTATAAATTACAATTAGAAAATTTTATAAAAAAAAATTCATATATAGAAACATATTCAACAATACGACGAATAGGTATATATATAAAAAATGTAAAAAAAAAATCTAAAAGTTTAATTTTTAAAAAAAAAATATTATCTAAAAATATAGCCTTTGATAAAAATAATCGTCCAACTTTTTTTTTAATAAAAAAAATTTCAATAATTTCTAAAATTAATAATTTTTATAAAATTTCTATTAATAAAATAAAAAAAAAAAATAAAAATAATAAAAAGGAATTATTTTTTTATTATAAAAAAAAAAATATATATTTAAAATATTTTTTAAAAAATGTATTAGAAAATTCTATAAAAAAATTATCTATTTATAGATTTATGAAATATAATAAAAAAATAAATAAAAATTTCATAAAAATTATTGAATTTATTAGACCAATAAAAAATTTATTAATTATTTTTGGTAAAAAAATAATTTCATTAAATATTCTTCATATTAATTCAAATTCTATAACTTATGGTAATAGATTTATTAAAAATAATATTTTAAATATTAATAATGCAAATAATTATTCTAAAATATTAATAAAAGAAGGTAAAGTAATACCAAACTTTTCTCAAAGATTATTAACAATAAAAAATCTTTTATTTAAAAAAGCTAAAAATTATAAATTATCTATAAACAAAAAATTATTAAAAGAAATTACAGCTCTTATTGAATGGCCAACAGTATATAAATGTGCGTTTAATAAAGTTTTTTTAAAACTTCCAAAAAAATGTATAAAAATAATAATTCAAAATTTTCAAAAACATTTTATTTTAAAAAATAAATATAATAAAATATGTAAATATTTTCTTATAGTTTGTAACTCTAACACTAAAAATTTTAAAAATATTATTCAAGAATATGAAAAATCAATTTTTTATATATTATCAGAAATAAAAATCTTTTTTAAAAAAGATAAAAAAACTACATTATATAAAAAAAAAAAATTATTAAAAAATATTATTTATCATAATAAATTAGGAAATCAATTACAAAGAATAAAAAGAATAAAAAAAATATCAATAGATATTTCCAATATTATTAAATGTAATAAATATTTGCTAAAAAGAAGTTTATCTCTATTTAAAATTGATCTTACTACTAAAATAGTAAAAAAATTTCCAATTTTACAGGGAATTATAGGAAAATATTATGCAATATATGATGGAGAAAATAAAAAAGTTGCTAAATCTATATTAGAACATTATTTACCTAAATTTTTTAATGATAAATTACCATTTTTAAAAATTTCAATAATAATTTCTATAGCAGACAAATTAGAAATTATAATTGGTATTTGGAATATAGGTTTTAAACCTAAAAATAATAAAGATCCTTTTAAAATTAAAAGAAATATAATTGGATTATTACAAATATTAATAGAAAAAAAATTATTATTATCTATACCAATGTTAATAAAACAAACTATTAATAGTTTTAAAAAAAATAATATTTTTAAGAATCAATATATGAATATATATAATTTTATTTATAAAAAATTAAATAAATTATTATTAAAATATAATTTTAAAAAAAATGAAATAAAATCTATAATTTCTAAAAAACCAAAAATTATTGGAGATATAATTTATAAATTAAAAACATTAAAAATAATTAATTTTTCAATAAAATATAATAATTTATTTATTTCTAATAAAAGAATTATAAATATTTTAAAAAAATTTAATAAAAATATTTATATAAATAAAAAATATTTAAAAAAAAAATATGAAATATATATTTATAATAAAATTATAAAAACACAAAAATTAATTAATATTAATATTAAAAAAAAAAAATATATTAATATATTTAATAAATTATTAATTTTTAATAAATATATAGAAAAATTTTTTAAAAAAATAAAAATAAATTCAAAAAATATAAATTATAAAAATAATAGAAAAGCAATATTAAAAAATATATATAATATGTTAAATAAAATTATAAATTTAAATTTTTTAAAAAAAAATTAATTTTTTTTTTTTTTTAAAAAATTTGATAATAAAATATATTGTTTTATTGTTAACATTTCTGGTCTTAATTTAGGATTAATTTTTAAAAAAATAAAATCTTCTTTAGAAAAAAAATTACTAACACAATTAAAAATAAATTTTCTACGATTTGAAAAGGCTTTAATTAAAATTTTATTTAAAAAAAATATATTATATTTAATAAGTATTTTTTTTGAAATTATACGAACCATAGCTGATTTTACTTTAGGCTTAGGTTTAAAAGATTCAGGATTAATTAAAAATAATAATTTTATTTTAAAATGAATCTGTAACATAATAGATAAACGACCAAATTTTTTATTTCCTGGTTTAGCTATCATACGATCCACAAATTCTTTTTGTAAAATAAAATGTTGATCTATTAATAAATTGGAAAATTGTATAAGATAAAATAAAAGTAAACTAGAAATATTATATGGTAAACTTCCTATTAATCTAATTTTTTTTTTAAATCTATTAAAAAAATTTAAAAAATTAAAATTTAAAACATCTAAAAAATAAATTTTTATTTTTTTTAAAAAAAATTTTTTTTTTAAAAAATTAACTAAATTTTTGTCTATTTCTATAACATAAATTTTTTTTAAAAATTTTAATAAATATTTAGTAATATTACCATATCCAGGACCAATTTCAATAACTAAATCATCATTTTTAAAATCTAAAAATGAAATTATTTTTTTTATAATATTTTTATCTATTAAAAAATTTTGAGAAAAATTTTTTTTTTTATTTTTTTTCATATTTTTTATATATAAAATTATATTTTTACTTAAAATATTAAAATATTATTTTTATATTATTTATATAAAAAATATATAAATATTTTATATTTATAATAATTTATATTATTATATATAATTAATAAAAAAAAAATTAAATATAATTTTTATTTAAAAATGAAAAAAAAAAAAATAATATTAGGAATGTCTGGAGGTATAGATTCTTCAGTATCAGCTTGGATTTTAAAAGAACAAGGATATGAAGTAATAGGTTTATTTATGAATAATTGGAATGATAATAAAAAAAAAAATAATTTTTGTAATAATAAAAAAGATTTAATTGATGCTATAAGCATAGCAGATATTATAGGAATAAATATTAAAATAGTAAATTTTTCAAAAGAATATAAAAAATATATTTTTTCAAATTTTATAAAAGAATATAAAAAAGGTAATACACCTAATCCAGATATAACTTGTAATTCTATAATTAAATTTAATTTTTTTTTAAATTATGCAAATTCTATCTTAAAAACTAATTTAATTGCCACAGGACATTATGCTAGAATAAAAAAAACTTTAAAAGGTAAATATAAATTATTAAAAGCTAAAGATTTAAATAAAGATCAAAGTTATTTTTTATATAGATTAAATCAAAAACAATTATCAAAAAGTATCTTTCCTATAGGAAATTTCTATAAAACAAAAATTAAAGAAATTGCTAAAAAACTTAAATTTCCTAATGTAAACAAAAAAAATTCTACTGGGATTTGTTTTATAGGTAAAAGACCATTTAGAAAATTTCTAAATAATTATATAAATTATAATCCTGGGCCAATAAAAACTACAAGTGGAATAACAATTTCAAAACATATAGGATTAAGTTTTTATACTATAGGTCAAAGAAAAGGTATAGGTATTGGTGGTATAAAAAAAAATATATATATAAAAAAAAAAAATACTCCTTGGTATGTTGCTAAAAAAAATATAAAAAAAAATATTTTATATGTTGTACAAGGTCATAATCATCCATGGTTATTATCATATAAAATTATAATATATAAAACTCATTGGATATCAGGTAAAGCACCTAAAAACTTTTCAATATTAAAAGCAAAAATTAGATATAGACAAAAAGATTCAAAATGTATTATATATTATTATAACAAACTATATATTTTATATTTTATAGAACCTCAATGGGGTGCAGCTAAAGGACAATCAATAGTATTATATAATAAAAATATATGTTTAGGAGGAGGGATTATTAAATAATAATATACAAATTAATTATATATATAACAATATTTTTTATTTATTAAAATATATTTTAAAAAGGAAAATTATTATGAATAATTTAAAAATTATTAATTTATTAAATGATCAATTAATTAATGAATTAATAGCAAGTAATCAATATTTTTTAAATTCTATAATTTATAAACATTTAGGTTATAAAAAAATTGCATTAAAAGAAAAAAATGAATCAAAAGAAGAATTAAAACATGCAAAAAAAATTTTAAATAGAATATTAACTCTTGAAGGTAAACCCAATATTGAAATTTTAAATAAATTTATATTTAGTAATAATATAGAAGAAATTTTAAAAAATAATTTATATTTTGAAAAAAAAATTCAAAAAAATCTTAAAAAAAATATACTTATATGTGAAAAAAAATATGATTATATCACAAGAATACTTTTAGAAGAAATTTTATATGATTCTATTAAACATATAAAATGGATAAAATTTGAATTAAATATTATTAATATAATTGGAATTAAAGATTACTTAAAAATACAAATTAATTAATTTTTAAAATTATAAAGATAAATTAAATATTTCGTAAATAAGGAAATAAAATTACATCTTTTATACTAAAAGAATTTGTTAAAATCATAACTAAACGATCAATACCAATACCACATCCAGCTGTAGGTGGCATACCATATTCTAAAGCATTAATATAATCTTTATCATAATATTTATTATTTTTAAATGTTTTTTTTTTAATATTTTTAATATTAATATTTTTATGTTTTATAATTTGTTTTAAAAATCTTTTAGATTGTTCTTTAGAATCATTTAATTCAGAAAAACCATTAGCTATTTCACAACCATAAATAAATAATTCAAAACGTTCAGTTATATTTTTATTAATATTTGATAAACGTGCTAAAGGAGAAACAGAAACTGGATAATCTATAATATAAGTAGGATTAATTATTTTAGATTTTGTTGTTATATCAAATAAAATTAATTGCATTTGATATAAATCCATATCTAAATTTTTAATAATTTTTTTATTTAATTTTAAACTAATTTTTTTTAATTCTAAATATAAAAAAGAAATATTATTTAATTGAAATATAGTATAATTTGTATAATTTAATATAGCATCAATAATAGTAAATCTTTTAAAAGGTTTAGAAAAATCTATTTTTTTTTCACGATATTTTATTATATTTTTTTTATATAAAAAAAAAGTTAATTTTTTAAAAATTTTTTCAATAAAAATCATTAACCATTTATAATCAACATAAGTTGAATAAAATTCTAACATAGTAAATTCAGGATTATGAAAAATAGATAAACCTTCATTACGAAAATTTCTATTAATTTCAAAAATTCTATTAAAACCACCAACAATTAATTTTTTTAAAAATAATTCTGGAGAAACTCTTAAAAACATTTTCATATTTAAAGAATTATGATATGTAATAAATGGTTTAGCTGAAGCTCCTCCAGGAATTTTATGAAACATTGGTGTTTCAACTTCTAAAAAATCATTTTTTTCTAAAAATTTTCTAATAAAAGAAATAATAGAAGATCTAATTTTAAAAACTAATCTTACTTTAGGATTTATAATTAAATCTAAATATCGTTTACGATATTTAATTTCTTTATTTGATAAACCATAAAATTTACTTGAAATTTGATGAATAGATTTATTAATAAATAAAATTTTATTAACTTTTATAGTTAATTCATTTGTATTAGTTTTAAATAAAATTCCACATACTCCAATAATATCTCCTAAATCATAATTTTTAAAATTATTAAATCCAATTTTACCTAATATATTATAATTAATATATATTTGAATTTTTCCATTTAAAAAAGATCCTGAAAAATCACTAATTAAAGCAAAAATTGCTTTTCCAAAAATTCGTTTAGTAAATATTCTACCGGCTATAGAAACATTAATTTTTTTTTTTTCTAAAATTAATTTATCAAAATTATTATATTTTTTACATAAAAAATATGTTTTATTTTTAGGAATAAAATTATTAGGAAAATTAAAACCTTGAGAAATCATTAAATCTAATTTTTTTTTTCTATTATTAATTTCTGAAAAAATATTCATTTTTTTATAAATTAAATAAATTTTTAAAATTATATTAAAAATAAATATAAATATATTTTATACTTTTAATTTTAAAAATTCATAAATAAAATTATCTATTTTACCATCTAAAGTACCTTTTATATCATTAGTTTGATAATTAGTTCTTAAATCTTTAATAAATGATTTATCTAAAATATAAGATCTAATTTGTTGCCCCCAACTTATATTAGATTTCAAATTTTCAATTTTTTTACGTTTAATTAATTGTTTATTTTTTTCAAAATTATATAATTTATTTTTTAACATATTCCATGCAGTAACTTTATTACGATATTGACTTCGACTATTTTGACATTTAACTACTATTCCAGTAGGAATATGAGTTAAACGAACAGCAGAATCAGTTTTATTAACATGTTGTCCACCAGCACCTGAAGATTTATAAGTATCAATTTTTACACTAGAAATATCAATTGTAATTTTTATTAAATTTTCATAATCAGGATATACAAATAAACTAGCAAAAGAAGTATGTCTATTTTTTGAAAAATTAAATGGAGATTTTCTTACTAAACGATGAATACCTGTTTCAGTTTTTAAAAAACCAAATGCATATTTACCTTTTACTTTAATTGTTGCTAATCTTATACCATTTTTTTCACCATAAGATTTATGCATAATTTCAGTTTTAAATTTTTTTCTCTCACAATATTTTAAATATTGACGTAATAATATAAAAGACCAATCTTCTGCATCTATACCTCCAGCACCAGCTTTTATATCTATAAAACAATTTTTTTTATCAATAGAATTATGTATATTATTACAACCATATGATATAGAAATAGGTGCCGGTACATCACATACAGCAACTTTTTTAAAAGCTATAGGACCAGAACATTGGAAAGCTGCTTATATACAAAATTCTAGAAGACCTAAAGATGGAAAATATGGAAAAAATTTTAATAAAATTCAAAATTATTTTCAATATCAAGTAGTTTTAAAACCTACTCCAGATAATTTTTTAGATTTATATATAAATTCATTAAAATTTTTAAAATTAAATTTTAAAAATAATGATATTAGATTTATAGAAGATAATTGGAAAAATCCAACATTAGGTTCATGGGGGGTAGGATGGGAAGTAAAATTAAATGGTATAGAAATAACACAAATAACATATTTTCAACAAGTTGGTTGTATAAATTGTAATCCAATATTAGGTGAAATTACCTATGGCATAGAAAGACTTGCTATGCATTTACAAAATAATAAAAATATTAACAATTTAATTTGGACAGAAATTAAAAATAAAAATAAAATTAAAAAAATATTATATAAAGAATTATTTATTCAAAATGAATATGAATTTTCATTATTAAATTTTAATTTTTATAATAAAAAAATTTTATTAGAAACATTTAATATATATGAAAAAGAATCAAAAAGATTAATTAATTTATTATTAATTTTTCCATCATATGAAATGATGTTAAAATCAACACATATTTTTAATTTATTAGAAGCTACTGGTACTATTTCTGCAATAGAAAAAATTAATTATATATATCGTATTAAAAAAATATCTTGTAAAATTGCAAAATTATATCTTTCTTTAAAAAATAAAAAATAAATAAATTTATATATAATATATTTTAATAATTTAAAATGATAAAAAAAAATCTTTTGATAGAATTAATGACAGAAGAACTACCTCATAAAATTTTATTAAATATAGAAAATACATTTACAAAAAATATTATTTATAAATTACAATTAGAAAATTTTATAAAAAAAAATTCATATATAGAAACATATTCAACAATACGACGAATAGGTATATATATAAAAAATGTAAAAAAAAAATCTAAAAGTTTAATTTTTAAAAAAAAAATATTATCTAAAAATATAGCCTTTGATAAAAATAATCGTCCAACTTTTTTTTTAATAAAAAAAATTTCAATAATTTCTAAAATTAATAATTTTTATAAAATTTCTATTAATAAAATAAAAAAAAAAAATAAAAATAATAAAAAGGAATTATTTTTTTATTATAAAAAAAAAAATATATATTTAAAATATTTTTTAAAAAATGTATTAGAAAATTCTATAAAAAAATTATCTATTTATAGATTTATGAAATATAATAAAAAAATAAATAAAAATTTCATAAAAATTATTGAATTTATTAGACCAATAAAAAATTTATTAATTATTTTTGGTAAAAAAATAATTTCATTAAATATTCTTCATATTAATTCAAATTCTATAACTTATGGTAATAGATTTATTAAAAATAATATTTTAAATATTAATAATGCAAATAATTATTCTAAAATATTAATAAAAGAAGGTAAAGTAATACCAAACTTTTCTCAAAGATTATTAACAATAAAAAATCTTTTATTTAAAAAAGCTAAAAATTATAAATTATCTATAAACAAAAAATTAT
Source organism: Candidatus Zinderia endosymbiont of Aphrophora alni (assembly GCF_964019745.1). NCBI lineage: Bacteria > Pseudomonadati > Pseudomonadota > Betaproteobacteria > Burkholderiales > Oxalobacteraceae > Candidatus Zinderia > Candidatus Zinderia endosymbiont of Aphrophora alni. Next base: position 79,675 of record NZ_OZ026462.1, read on the forward strand.
TAAAAGAAATTACAGCTCTTATTGAATGGCCAACAGTATATAAATGTGCGTTTAATAAAGTTTTTTTAAAACTTCCAAAAAAATGTATAAAAATAATAATTCAAAATTTTCAAAAACATTTTATTTTAAAAAATAAATATAATAAAATATGTAAATATTTTCTTATAGTTTGTAACTCTAACACTAAAAATTTTAAAAATATTATTCAAGAATATGAAAAATCAATTTTTTATATATTATCAGAAATAAAAATCTTTTTTAAAAAAGATAAAAAAACTACATTATATAAAAAAAAAAAATTATTAAAAAATATTATTTATCATAATAAATTAGGAAATCAATTACAAAGAATAAAAAGAATAAAAAAAATATCAATAGATATTTCCAATATTATTAAATGTAATAAATATTTGCTAAAAAGAAGTTTATCTCTATTTAAAATTGATCTTACTACTAAAATAGTAAAAAAATTTCCAATTTTACAGGGAATTATAGGAAAATATTATGCAATATATGATGGAGAAAATAAAAAAGTTGCTAAATCTATATTAGAACATTATTTACCTAAATTTTTTAATGATAAATTACCATTTTTAAAAATTTCAATAATAATTTCTATAGCAGACAAATTAGAAATTATAATTGGTATTTGGAATATAGGTTTTAAACCTAAAAATAATAAAGATCCTTTTAAAATTAAAAGAAATATAATTGGATTATTACAAATATTAATAGAAAAAAAATTATTATTATCTATACCAATGTTAATAAAACAAACTATTAATAGTTTTAAAAAAAATAATATTTTTAAGAATCAATATATGAATATATATAATTTTATTTATAAAAAATTAAATAAATTATTATTAAAATATAATTTTAAAAAAAATGAAATAAAATCTATAATTTCTAAAAAACCAAAAATTATTGGAGATATAATTTATAAATTAAAAACATTAAAAATAATTAATTTTTCAATAAAATATAATAATTTATTTATTTCTAATAAAAGAATTATAAATATTTTAAAAAAATTTAATAAAAATATTTATATAAATAAAAAATATTTAAAAAAAAAATATGAAATATATATTTATAATAAAATTATAAAAACACAAAAATTAATTAATATTAATATTAAAAAAAAAAAATATATTAATATATTTAATAAATTATTAATTTTTAATAAATATATAGAAAAATTTTTTAAAAAAATAAAAATAAATTCAAAAAATATAAATTATAAAAATAATAGAAAAGCAATATTAAAAAATATATATAATATGTTAAATAAAATTATAAATTTAAATTTTTTAAAAAAAAATTAATTTTTTTTTTTTTTTAAAAAATTTGATAATAAAATATATTGTTTTATTGTTAACATTTCTGGTCTTAATTTAGGATTAATTTTTAAAAAAATAAAATCTTCTTTAGAAAAAAAATTACTAACACAATTAAAAATAAATTTTCTACGATTTGAAAAGGCTTTAATTAAAATTTTATTTAAAAAAAATATATTATATTTAATAAGTATTTTTTTTGAAATTATACGAACCATAGCTGATTTTACTTTAGGCTTAGGTTTAAAAGATTCAGGATTAATTAAAAATAATAATTTTATTTTAAAATGAATCTGTAACATAATAGATAAACGACCAAATTTTTTATTTCCTGGTTTAGCTATCATACGATCCACAAATTCTTTTTGTAAAATAAAATGTTGATCTATTAATAAATTGGAAAATTGTATAAGATAAAATAAAAGTAAACTAGAAATATTATATGGTAAACTTCCTATTAATCTAATTTTTTTTTTAAATCTATTAAAAAAATTTAAAAAATTAAAATTTAAAACATCTAAAAAATAAATTTTTATTTTTTTTAAAAAAAATTTTTTTTTTAAAAAATTAACTAAATTTTTGTCTATTTCTATAACATAAATTTTTTTTAAAAATTTTAATAAATATTTAGTAATATTACCATATCCAGGACCAATTTCAATAACTAAATCATCATTTTTAAAATCTAAAAATGAAATTATTTTTTTTATAATATTTTTATCTATTAAAAAATTTTGAGAAAAATTTTTTTTTTTATTTTTTTTCATATTTTTTATATATAAAATTATATTTTTACTTAAAATATTAAAATATTATTTTTATATTATTTATATAAAAAATATATAAATATTTTATATTTATAATAATTTATATTATTATATATAATTAATAAAAAAAAAATTAAATATAATTTTTATTTAAAAATGAAAAAAAAAAAAATAATATTAGGAATGTCTGGAGGTATAGATTCTTCAGTATCAGCTTGGATTTTAAAAGAACAAGGATATGAAGTAATAGGTTTATTTATGAATAATTGGAATGATAATAAAAAAAAAAATAATTTTTGTAATAATAAAAAAGATTTAATTGATGCTATAAGCATAGCAGATATTATAGGAATAAATATTAAAATAGTAAATTTTTCAAAAGAATATAAAAAATATATTTTTTCAAATTTTATAAAAGAATATAAAAAAGGTAATACACCTAATCCAGATATAACTTGTAATTCTATAATTAAATTTAATTTTTTTTTAAATTATGCAAATTCTATCTTAAAAACTAATTTAATTGCCACAGGACATTATGCTAGAATAAAAAAAACTTTAAAAGGTAAATATAAATTATTAAAAGCTAAAGATTTAAATAAAGATCAAAGTTATTTTTTATATAGATTAAATCAAAAACAATTATCAAAAAGTATCTTTCCTATAGGAAATTTCTATAAAACAAAAATTAAAGAAATTGCTAAAAAACTTAAATTTCCTAATGTAAACAAAAAAAATTCTACTGGGATTTGTTTTATAGGTAAAAGACCATTTAGAAAATTTCTAAATAATTATATAAATTATAATCCTGGGCCAATAAAAACTACAAGTGGAATAACAATTTCAAAACATATAGGATTAAGTTTTTATACTATAGGTCAAAGAAAAGGTATAGGTATTGGTGGTATAAAAAAAAATATATATATAAAAAAAAAAAATACTCCTTGGTATGTTGCTAAAAAAAATATAAAAAAAAATATTTTATATGTTGTACAAGGTCATAATCATCCATGGTTATTATCATATAAAATTATAATATATAAAACTCATTGGATATCAGGTAAAGCACCTAAAAACTTTTCAATATTAAAAGCAAAAATTAGATATAGACAAAAAGATTCAAAATGTATTATATATTATTATAACAAACTATATATTTTATATTTTATAGAACCTCAATGGGGTGCAGCTAAAGGACAATCAATAGTATTATATAATAAAAATATATGTTTAGGAGGAGGGATTATTAAATAATAATATACAAATTAATTATATATATAACAATATTTTTTATTTATTAAAATATATTTTAAAAAGGAAAATTATTATGAATAATTTAAAAATTATTAATTTATTAAATGATCAATTAATTAATGAATTAATAGCAAGTAATCAATATTTTTTAAATTCTATAATTTATAAACATTTAGGTTATAAAAAAATTGCATTAAAAGAAAAAAATGAATCAAAAGAAGAATTAAAACATGCAAAAAAAATTTTAAATAGAATATTAACTCTTGAAGGTAAACCCAATATTGAAATTTTAAATAAATTTATATTTAGTAATAATATAGAAGAAATTTTAAAAAATAATTTATATTTTGAAAAAAAAATTCAAAAAAATCTTAAAAAAAATATACTTATATGTGAAAAAAAATATGATTATATCACAAGAATACTTTTAGAAGAAATTTTATATGATTCTATTAAACATATAAAATGGATAAAATTTGAATTAAATATTATTAATATAATTGGAATTAAAGATTACTTAAAAATACAAATTAATTAATTTTTAAAATTATAAAGATAAATTAAATATTTCGTAAATAAGGAAATAAAATTACATCTTTTATACTAAAAGAATTTGTTAAAATCATAACTAAACGATCAATACCAATACCACATCCAGCTGTAGGTGGCATACCATATTCTAAAGCATTAATATAATCTTTATCATAATATTTATTATTTTTAAATGTTTTTTTTTTAATATTTTTAATATTAATATTTTTATGTTTTATAATTTGTTTTAAAAATCTTTTAGATTGTTCTTTAGAATCATTTAATTCAGAAAAACCATTAGCTATTTCACAACCATAAATAAATAATTCAAAACGTTCAGTTATATTTTTATTAATATTTGATAAACGTGCTAAAGGAGAAACAGAAACTGGATAATCTATAATATAAGTAGGATTAATTATTTTAGATTTTGTTGTTATATCAAATAAAATTAATTGCATTTGATATAAATCCATATCTAAATTTTTAATAATTTTTTTATTTAATTTTAAACTAATTTTTTTTAATTCTAAATATAAAAAAGAAATATTATTTAATTGAAATATAGTATAATTTGTATAATTTAATATAGCATCAATAATAGTAAATCTTTTAAAAGGTTTAGAAAAATCTATTTTTTTTTCACGATATTTTATTATATTTTTTTTATATAAAAAAAAAGTTAATTTTTTAAAAATTTTTTCAATAAAAATCATTAACCATTTATAATCAACATAAGTTGAATAAAATTCTAACATAGTAAATTCAGGATTATGAAAAATAGATAAACCTTCATTACGAAAATTTCTATTAATTTCAAAAATTCTATTAAAACCACCAACAATTAATTTTTTTAAAAATAATTCTGGAGAAACTCTTAAAAACATTTTCATATTTAAAGAATTATGATATGTAATAAATGGTTTAGCTGAAGCTCCTCCAGGAATTTTATGAAACATTGGTGTTTCAACTTCTAAAAAATCATTTTTTTCTAAAAATTTTCTAATAAAAGAAATAATAGAAGATCTAATTTTAAAAACTAATCTTACTTTAGGATTTATAATTAAATCTAAATATCGTTTACGATATTTAATTTCTTTATTTGATAAACCATAAAATTTACTTGAAATTTGATGAATAGATTTATTAATAAATAAAATTTTATTAACTTTTATAGTTAATTCATTTGTATTAGTTTTAAATAAAATTCCACATACTCCAATAATATCTCCTAAATCATAATTTTTAAAATTATTAAATCCAATTTTACCTAATATATTATAATTAATATATATTTGAATTTTTCCATTTAAAAAAGATCCTGAAAAATCACTAATTAAAGCAAAAATTGCTTTTCCAAAAATTCGTTTAGTAAATATTCTACCGGCTATAGAAACATTAATTTTTTTTTTTTCTAAAATTAATTTATCAAAATTATTATATTTTTTACATAAAAAATATGTTTTATTTTTAGGAATAAAATTATTAGGAAAATTAAAACCTTGAGAAATCATTAAATCTAATTTTTTTTTTCTATTATTAATTTCTGAAAAAATATTCATTTTTTTATAAATTAAATAAATTTTTAAAATTATATTAAAAATAAATATAAATATATTTTATACTTTTAATTTTAAAAATTCATAAATAAAATTATCTATTTTACCATCTAAAGTACCTTTTATATCATTAGTTTGATAATTAGTTCTTAAATCTTTAATAAATGATTTATCTAAAATATAAGATCTAATTTGTTGCCCCCAACTTATATTAGATTTCAAATTTTCAATTTTTTTACGTTTAATTAATTGTTTATTTTTTTCAAAATTATATAATTTATTTTTTAACATATTCCATGCAGTAACTTTATTACGATATTGACTTCGACTATTTTGACATTTAACTACTATTCCAGTAGGAATATGAGTTAAACGAACAGCAGAATCAGTTTTATTAACATGTTGTCCACCAGCACCTGAAGATTTATAAGTATCAATTTTTACACTAGAAATATCAATTGTAATTTTTATTAAATTTTCATAATCAGGATATACAAATAAACTAGCAAAAGAAGTATGTCTATTTTTTGAAAAATTAAATGGAGATTTTCTTACTAAACGATGAATACCTGTTTCAGTTTTTAAAAAACCAAATGCATATTTACCTTTTACTTTAATTGTTGCTAATCTTATACCATTTTTTTCACCATAAGATTTATGCATAATTTCAGTTTTAAATTTTTTTCTCTCACAATATTTTAAATATTGACGTAATAATATAAAAGACCAATCTTCTGCATCTATACCTCCAGCACCAGCTTTTATATCTATAAAACAATTTTTTTTATCAATAGAATTATTAAAAATTTTTTTAAATTCTATTAATATAATTTTTTTTTTTATTTTTTTTATTTCTAATAAAATAAAATCTAATAAAGAAAAATTTTTTTCTAAAAAAGTAAGTAAAATTAATTCTTTTATATTTTTTATTTCTAAATTAATTAATTTAATTTTATTTAAAATTTTTTCAATTTTTTTTTTTTTATTTAAAAAAAAAATTTTTTTTTTATATTGATTATAAATTAAAGGTTTTAATAATTCATTATTAATTTTTTTAATTTTTTTTTTTTTTTTTTTAATATTTAAAATATTACATAATTTTACAAAAAGTAATAATATCTTTTTAAAAGATATTTTTAATATTTCTTTTTTTTTTAAAAATATCATAAAAATAAAAATTGTATAAATTTTATTTAAATAAATTTTTTTAATATATATTAATATTTTTTAAAAATATATTTTATAAATATTTATATATTTAATAAATATATATTTAATATATTAATTAATAATTAATATTTTTTTATAAATATAATTATAAAAATTAATATTTTTATTATAAATAAATATTTATTAAATTTTTAATAAATAAAATTATTTAATATTATTTAATATTATTTAATATTATTTAATATTATTTAATATTATTTAATATTATTTAATATTATTTAATATTATTTAATATTATTTAATATTATTTAATATTATTTAATATTATTTAATATTATTTAATATTATTTAATATTATTTAATATTATTTAATATTATTTAATATTAATAAATCAAAAATTATATTCTTTGAATAATAAAGACTACTAATTATAGCTATCATATCTACTCCAAATTTAAATAAAGGTAAAAAATTTTTTTTATTTATACCACCAATTGCTACAATTGGAACAAATATTTTTTTTTTTATTAAAGATATTAACTTTAAATTTGTTTTAAATAAATATTTTTTAATGTTTGAAAAATAAAACCCTCCTAAAGAAATATAATTTGCACCATTAAGAAAATTTTTCTTAGCAAAATATAATGAATTATAACAAGAAGAACCAATAATTTTTTTATTTCCTAAAATATATCTAGCTTCAAAAATAGAAAAATCTTTATAACCTAAATGAACACCATCAGCATTAATCTGAATACATAAATCAATATCATTATTAATTATTAAAGGAATATTATTATTATGACATAATTTTAATAAAAATATTGCTTGTTTTTTTTGAATATCTTTTTTAGAAATTTTATTTCTATATTGAATTAATGAACATTATTTCTATATTGAATTAATGAACAACCACCTTTAATTATTTTTTTAGTTATTAAAATTAATTTTTTTGTATCATTCCAATCAGGAGTAATAATATATAAACCTTTATATATATATTTATTTTTTAAATTGTTCATAACAATAAAAATAAATTTAAAAAAAATTAAATTTTGGAGAAGAAGAAAAAGCTATATTTTTTTTATTCATTCTACCAGCTAAAAAAGATTGACGTCCTGATTGCACAGCTTTTTTCATAGCATTTGCCATAATTATAGGATTTTTAGCTTTAGCAATAGCTGTATTCATTAATACTCCATCACATCCAATTTCCATAGCTATTACTGCATCTGAAGCAGTACCAATACCTGCATCTACTATAATTGGTATATTTGACTCTTTAACTATTAATGATAAATTAAATTTATTTAAAATCCCCATACCTGAACCTATCATAGATGCTAAAGGCATTATTGCTATAACACCCATTTTTTCTAAAATTTTTGCTTGTATAGAATCATCAGTACAATAAACCATTACTTTAAAATTATCTTTTATTAAAATTTCAACAGCTTTAAAAGTTTCTTGCATATTTGGTAATAATGTTTTTTTATCTCCTAAAATTTCTAATTTTATTAAATTATTACCTTCTAATAATTCACGTGATAATTTTGAAACATAAACAGCTTCTTCTGCATTATAACAATTAGCTGTATTAGGTAAAATAGTACAAGATTCTTTATATAACATTTTTAATAAATTTGAAGAAGCTCTTTTTTCAAATAAATTTAATCTTTTAATAGAAATAGTAATTATATTTGCTTTACTAATTTTAATAACATCACGTAATTCAAAAAAACTTCTATATTTACCAGTACCTATTAAAAGCCTAGATTTATATTTTTTATTACATAAAATAAAAGAATTATTTTTAAAATTTTTTTTTAACATTTAAATGTGTAAATTATAAATTTTAAATAAATATTTTTTAAAAACTATCCACCACCTACAGCTGTAATAATATCTACACAATCACCTTCATTTAATAAATACCTAGACCAATTACAAATTTGTATAATAATTTTATTAACAGAAACAGCAATAAGATATTTATTTAAATTAAGTTTAATTATTAATTCATTTAAAAAAAAAATATTTTTTAAAAAAAAAAATTTACCATTTAATTTAATTTTCATAAATTAATATAATATATTTACATTTTTATAATAAATTTAAATTAATTTTTTAACATATAATTATTAATATATATATGTATTTTCATTGGACAAAAATTAGGACCACACATAGAACAAAATTTAAAATTTTTATTTTTTTTTCGTAATATAATTTCATTATAAAATTTATATGCTTTTTCAGGATCAAAACTTAAACTAAATTGATCATCCCATCTAAATTCAAATCTAGCTTTTGATAAAGCATTATCTCTAATTTGTGATAATAAATGACCTTTTGAAATATCTACAGAATGAGCAACAATTTTATAAGTAATAATACCATTTTTAATATCTAATTTATTTGGTAACCCTAAATGTTCTTTAGGAGTAACATAACATAACATAGCTGTTCCATAATTAGCAATTTGTGCTGCACCAATACCAGAAGAAATATGATCATAACCTAATGCAACATCTGTAACTAATGGTCCTAAAGTATAAAATGGTGCATTTTTACAAAATTTATTTTTAAAATCAATATTTTCTTTAATTAAATTCATAGGTACATGTCCAGGTCCTTCTATCATTACTTGTATATCATGTAATTTAGCAATTTTTGCTAATTTTCCTAAATTTTTTAATTCTGAAAATTGTGCATAATCATTAGAATCATAAATAGATCCAGGTCTAAAACCATCACCTAAACTAAAACTTACATTATAAGATTTCATAATTAAACAAATTTCTTCAAAATGTTTATAAATAAAAGATTCTTTTTTATGATATAAACACCATTTAGAAATTATAGCACCACCTCTAGAAACTATACCAGTCATTCTATTTTTTGTTAAAAAAATATTTTTTAAACGAATTCCTGCATGAATAGTAAAATAATCAACACCTTGTTCCGCTTGTTCTATTAAAGTTTCTCGAAAAATTTTCCATGTAATATTTTTAATATTACCTTTCACTTTTTCTAAAGCTTCATATATAGGAACAGTACCAATAGGTACAGGAGAATTACGAATTATTAATTCCCTAATTATATAAATATTTTTACCAGTAGATAAATCCATAACAGTATCAGCTCCCCATTTAATTGACCATAACATTTTTTCTATTTCATTTTCTATAGAAGAAATTATAGAAGAATTACCAATATTAGAATTTATTTTAACTAAAAAATTCTGTCCTATTATCATAGGTTCTAATTCAGGATGATTTATATTAGCTGGGATAATAGCCTTACCATTTGCTACTTCAGATCTAATAAATTCTGGAGTAATTTTTTTTAAAAAAAAAAAATTATGATTTTTTTTTTTAATTATATTTTTATAATTTTTAAAAAATTTTAAATATTTTTTACGATATAAATTTTCTCTTATAGAAATAAATTCCATTTCATGTGTAATAATACCCTTACGAGCATAATACATTTGTGATACATTTTTACCACAAATAGCTTTTAAAGAATTTTTATAAAAATTAAAATTAAAATTATATTTTTTTTTAAAAAAAAAAAAATTTTTAATTAAATTAAAATTTAAATTATTTAATATATTAACATCATTACGTTCTATTATCCAATTAGTACAAACATCTGATAATCCTAAATTAATATTTATTTTAATATTTTTATCTGTATATACTCCAGAAGTATCATATATATATATTGAAGGATTTTTTTTAATTTTATAAATAAAATTATTTTTAGATTGAATAATTTTTCTAATAGGAACTTTAATATCTTTTCTAGAACCTAGAATATATTTTTTTTTAGAATTAATAAAAGATTTAATTCTTAATTTATTAAAATCTAAATTTTTAAAATATATTTCTTTATATTTTTTAATCACTTTAAACATTTTTTTTTAAAATAAAAAATTTTATTTATTTTAAAAAAAAAATTATTTATAATATCATTGATAATGATATTTTTTTTAAAAAAAAAAAAAAATATTAATTTTCAATATATTTTTTAAAAAAACAAAAATAATTAAAAATTATTAAAATTTAAAATGAAAAAAATATTTTTTTTAAAAAAAAAAAAAACAAAAAAAATTTTTTGCATACAACTTCCTCCCCCAAATATTACTGGAATATTACATTTAGGACATGCTTTTAATCAAATAATTTCAGATATATTAATGAGATATCATTTTATGATGGGATATAAAATAAATGGAATTTTTGGTACAGATCACGCGGGTATAGCAACACAATTAATAATTGAAAAACAATTAAAAAAAATAAATTCTTCAAAAGAAGAAATAGGAAAAATTGAATTTAAAAAAAAAATTTTTAATTGGAAAAAAAAATCAGAAAATAAAATTAAAAAACAAATTAAAAAAATAGGAATATCTATAGATTTTAAAAAAAAATATTTTACAATGAACAAAAAATTTTCTTCTATAGTAAAAAAAACATTTGTAAAATTATTTAATGATAATTTAATTTATAAAAAAAAAAAAATAGTAAATTGGGATCCAACAATAAAAACAGTAATTTCTGATTTAGAAATAAAATGGAAAAAAAAAATAGGTAAAATTTGGAATATTAAATATAATATTTTAAATTCTAATAAATATATTGTTGTTTCAACAACTAGACCTGAAACTATTTTTGGTGATGTAGCTATAGCTATTAATCCTAAAGATGATAGATATCATAAACTTAAAAATAAAATGTTTAAAGTACCTATAATAAATAAAATTATACCAATAATAGCAGATGAAAAAATTAAAAAAGAATTTGGAACAGGATTAGTAAAAATAACACCTGCTCATAATTTTATAGATTATGAAATAAGTAAAAAACATAATTTAGAAAAAATAAATATATTTACAACTGATGTTAAAATTAATAAAAAAGCCCCATATAAATACCAAGGTATGGATAGATTTCAAGCAAGAGTAGAAATTTTAAAAGAACTTAAAAAAAATAAATTAATAGAAAGTTATAAACTACATAAAATAAATATTCCATACGCAGAAAGAACAAATGCAATTATAGAACCTATGTTAATGAATCAATGGTTTATTGCAGTAAATAAACCCTCAAAAAACAATAAATATTTTTATAAAAAATCATTAGCAGAAATAACAAAAGAAAAAATTAATAATAAAGAAATTATAATAATTCCTTCTTATTGGAAAAAAACTTTCAATAAATGGATAAATAATATTCAAGATTGGTGTATTTCTCGTCAATTATGGTGGGGGCATAAAATACCTGCATGGTATGATGAAAAAAAAAATATATATGTAACAAATACAAAAACTGAAGCTATAAAAAAAGCAAAAAATAAAAAAATTATTCAAGAAAAAGATGTTTTAGATACTTGGTTTTCTTCCGCATTAATACCTTTTGCCACTATAAAATTATCAAAAAAAAAAAAATATAATCCATATTTACCATCTTCTATTTTAATTACAGGATTTGATATAATATTTTTTTGGGTTATAAGAATGATAATGATGACTGCTTACTTCACAGGTAAAATACCTTTTAAAAAAATATATATACATGGTATTATAAAAGATAAAAAAGGTAAAAAAATGTCAAAATTTAAAGGTAATACTATTAATCCAATAGATATAATAAATAAAATTAATTCAAAAAAATTAATTAAAAAAAAAAAAAAAAAAATAATAATTTTTAAAAAAAAAAAAAAAATCCCTAAATTTGGAACAGATGTTTTACGTTTTACGCTTTTATCTTTAGCAACACCAAATAGAAATATAAATTTTGATTTTAATAAATGTATAGGATATAAAAAATTTTGTAATAAAATTTGGAATGCAACAAATTTTGTAATAACAAATATAAAAAAAGAAAATTTTTTATTAAAAAAAATTTCTAAAACAAAAAAAAAATTATTAGAAACAGATTTATGGATTATATCATTAATACAAAAAATTAAAAAAAATATTAATTTTGAATTTAATAATTGTAGATTTGATTATATTGCATTAATAATATATAAATTTATATGGAATGAATATTGTAATTGGTATTTAGAATTTGCAAAAATACAAATTAATTTTGGCGATATTAAACAAAAAAATAATACCAAATATATATTATTAATAATTTTAATTGAAATAATAAAAATATTACATCCAATAATGCCATTTCTTACAAAGAAATTATGGGATAATTTACAAAATATTTTTAATAAAAATATTTTATATAAAAAATCAATAATAAATGAAAATTATCCATTACCTAATTTAAATAAAATTAACAATACATCAAAATTAAATATTAATAAACTTAAAAAAATAATTGAAGCATGTAGGATATTAAAAAAAAAAAATAATATTAGTAATAATACTATTATTAATTTACAAATTAAAATTTGTAATAAAAATAAAAAAAATATAAAAAAATTTTTTATAAAATATACTAAATATATACAAAAAATTATTTATATAAAAAAAATAAAATTTATAAAAAATTATAATAATATAAAAAACATTTATTCATATTTAAAAATAGATAATATAAAATTATTAATTTTTAAAAAAAATTTCTAAAATATTTTTAAAAAATTATTTTTTTATTAATTTTTTTTTATTTTTAATATTATTAATTAATTCTACAAAAGCTAAAGATGCATTATCACCAAAACGATAACCAAATTTTAAAATTCTTAAATAACCTCCTTTTATATTTTTATAATATATTGATAATTCATTAAAAATTTTTTTTACGATATTTTTATTTCTTAAACGATTAAATATCAATCTTCTATTAGATAAAGTATCTTTTTTACTTAAAGTTAAAAGTGGTTCAATAAATTTACGTAATTCTTTAGCTTTTGATAAAGTAGTTTTAATAAATTGATTTTTTATTAATGATATAGACATATTTCTTAACATAGCTAAACGATGTGAAGATGTACGATTTAATTTACGAAAATTATGTAAATGACGCATATTATATAGTTTCCTAATAAAATATATTTTTTTTAAAATATAACATTATATATATTATTTTTTATTAAAATATTTTTTATCTAAATTTTTTTACATTAATTTAATTGTAATTTATATGAATTTAAAATAAATAAAATTTATTTTTTTTTAAAAAATTTTTATAAGTTTTAAATGTTTTATAAATTTATTTATTGATTTTTTTACAGCATTTTTAGGAGATATTAATCCATTAGTTTCAACATTAAGTTCTAATTTATCAAATTTTTTTCCTTCTATATAAAAATTTTTTACCTCATAAAAAACACGACGTATAGGTGAAAAAGAAGCATCTAAAGAAAATTTTCCAATATTTACAGAATTAATATTAGTATTAACTTTTTTTTTTTTTCTTTTTACATAACCCTCACCTTTTTCAACTACTATTTCTAATTTTAAAGATGTTTCTAAAGTTAGATTTGCAATAACATGATTAGGATTAATTATTTTAACATTATATGGTAAAAAAATATCTGAAGCTAATATAATTTTTTTATCTGTTTTATTTAATAATAAAAGAACTTTTTTACAATCATATAATTTAAATATTATACCTTTTAAATTTAATAAAATATCTATAACATCTTCTTTTATTCCTTTTAAACAAGAATATTCATGTAATACATTATGAAAAAAAATTTCAGTAGGCGCATATCCACTTATAGAAGATAATAAAATACGTCTTAAAGCATTACCAAGAGTATGTCCATAACCTAATTTTAAAGGTTTTATAATAATTTTTGAAAAATTTGAATTTAAAAATTTTACTTTTGTAGAACCATATTTTAAAAAAATATCGTTCATAAATTATTTTCCTTTATAAAAAATATAAATTTAATGAGAATATAATTCTACTACTAAAGATTCATTAATATTATTCATTATTTCTGTACGTTTAGGAAACATTTTAAAAGTTCCATAAAAATTTTTTTTATTTATTAATAACCATGAAGGAAATCCATTTTTTTCAGCTAATGATAAAGATTCTATAATTCGTAATTGTTTTTTGAATTTTTCTCTTACTAAAATTTTATCTCCAATTTTTACTTGATATGAAGCAATATTTACAATATTATGATTTACAATAAATGTTTTATGTGATATTAATTGTCTTGCTTCTGATCTTGTAGTACTAAAACCCATACGATATACAACATTATCTAACCTAGATTCTAATAACATTAATAAAATTTGACCAGTATTTCCTTTCATTCGATTTGCTTTAAAAAAATATCTTCTAAATTGTCGTTCTAATATTCCATATATAAATTTAATTTTTTGTTTTTCTCTTAATTGTAAAGCATAATCTGAAATTCTTTTATTATATTTTTTATTTCCACCAGGTTTTGAATTTAATTTACATTTAGTATCTAATAATCTTTTAGAACTTTTTAAAAATAAATCCATTTCTTCTCTACGTGATAATTTACATTTAGGGCCAATATAACGTCCCATAATTTTTCCTTTTAATTAAAATTTAAATAAAAAAATAAAATTTTAATATAAATATATATTAATTTTATTTAAAATAAAAATTAAATACGTCTACGTTTAGATGGTTTACAACCATTATGAGGAATAGGAGTAACATCTTGAATTTGTGTTATTTTTATTCCTAACATATATAATGCTCTTACAGCTGAATCTCTACCTGGGCCAGGACCTTTAATACGAACTTTTAAAATTTTTATTCCATATTTAATAGCATTTTTTCCTGCTAATTCTGCGGCAACTTGTGCAGCAAATGGAGTTGATTTACGAGAACCTTTAAAACCACCACTAGCTGATGTTGCCCAAGATAATGTTTTACCTAATTTATCTGTAATTGTAACTATTGTATTATTATATGAAGCATAAATATGAGCAATACCTTCTAAAATATTTTTTTTATTTTTTTTATGAATACGAATTGATTTAGTAGTTTTAGTTTTTTTTAACATATTTTTAAATTATAAAAAAAATTATTTTTTTAAAGATTGTGCTAATCTACGAGGACCTTTTCTTGTTCTAGCATTAGTTCTAGTTCTTTGTCCTCTAACTGGTAATTTTTTACGATGACGTAATCCACGATAACAACCTAAATCAACAAGTCTTTTAATACTTAAAAAAAATTTACGACGTAAATCACCTTCTATAGTATAATTAGAAATTACTTTTCTTAATCTTTCTTTTTCAATATCATTTAAATTTTTTACTATTATATTATAATTAATGTTAGCAAATTTACAAATTTTTTTAGCTAAACTATAGCCAATACCATAAATATACGTTAAAGATATTAAAATATGTTTATTTTCTGGTATATTAACACCAACTATACGAGCCATTTAATATTTCCTTTATTTTTAAAAATATTTAAAAAAAAATTAACCTTGACGTTGTTTATGACGTGATTCTTTACAAATTACTCTAATAATTCCTTTTCTTTTTACAATTTTACAATTTCTACAAATTTTTTTAACTGAAGTACATACTTTCATATTTTAAAAATAAAAATATATTTTTTATAAAAATTTAAAAATATTAAAAAAAATAAAAATAAATTTTATTTAAATTTTAATATTTTTAAATAAAGAATTATTTTCTTTATCAATAATAAAACATTGAATTTGTTCTAAAATATCCATAGCAACTAAAACAATGATTAATAAAGATGTACCACTAAAATAAAATGAAAATTTAAAATAATAAATTAAAAATTGAGGTAATAAATATATTAAAGATATATATAAAGAACCTAAAAAAGTTAATTGTAATAAAATTTTATTAATAAAATTAAAAGTATAATTTCCAGGTCTCAATCCAATTATTAATGCATCATTTTTTTTTAAATTTTCAGCAATTTCATAACTATTAAAAATAATAGAAGAATAAAAAAAACAAAAAAATATAATTAAACATATATGTAAAATTATATATAATAATTTTCCTGGGATTAAAAAAAAAGATATCTTTTTAAAAAAAAAAAAAAAAATATTTTTTTTAAATAAAAACCAATTTATTAAAATAGATGGTAAAGAAATTATAGAAGATGAAAAAATAACTGGAATTACACCAGAAATATTAAGTTTTAAAGGTAAATATATAGATTTATTAAAATAAATTTTATTATTTATTTGTTTATTTATATAACTTATATAAATTTTTCTTTGACCTTTTTCAAAAAAAACTATTATAAATACTAATATAATAAAAATTAAAACAATTAAAAAAAAATTTTTTTTTAAAAAAATTAATGAAAAAAAATTATTAATAATTTGTGATAATCCAGTAATAATACTAACAAAAATTATTATAGAAATACCATTTCCTAAACCATATTTTGTAATTTGTTCACTAAACCACATTATTATAACTGCACTAGTTGTAAAAGTAACAATTAAAGTTATATAAAAAATAAAATCTAAATGTAATATTTTATTTTTTTTTAAAATTAATGATAATAAAACTATTAAAGATTGCAAAAATGAAAATAATATTGTAAAATATTTTGTTAATTTTAAAATTTTAGAATTTCCTAATTCACCTTCTAATTTTAAAGATTTAATATATGGTGAAATTAAAGAAAGTAATTGTATTAAAATAGAAGAAGAAATATATGGCATAATTCCTAAAGAAAACATACTAAAATTAGATAATTTAATACCAGAAAAAATATTTATTATACTAATAAAATTATTTCTATAAATATTTCTTTTTATTTTGAAAAAATTAATTCTTATTCCTGGAATAGGGATAAAATTCCCAATTCTATATATAAATAAAATTATAATTAAAAATAAAAATCGTCTTAAAGGAAAATTTTTAATTTTTTTTTTAAAAAAAAAATAAATATTTTTAATTTTTAATATAAAATCATTTTTAATAATATATCGAACCTCCAAATTTTTCTATCATTAATTTAACTTTTTTAGTAACTAAAATTCCAAATATTTTAACTTTTTTAAAAAAATTTTTAGAATAAAAAATACGAACATTTTTAATATTTTTTGTAATTATTTTATATTTTTTTAAAATATTTATATTAATATTTTCTTCTAAAATTAAATTTAATTTAAATAAACTAATTTCTGCGCATAAAGGTTTAGAAGAATTAAAACCTCTTTTAGGTAATCTTTTTTGTAATGGCATTTGACCACCCTCAAAACCTATTTTTTTTTTCCAACCAGATCGAGATTTTTGTCCTTTATGACCTTTACCGGAAGTTTTCCCTAAACCAGAGCCAATTCCTCTTCCAACTCTACGTTTATTTTTTTTAGAAAAATTAAATGTTTTAATTGTATTTAAATACATATAAATATTGTATATAAAAAATATTAATTTTTAAAATAATTATAAAATTTTAATAAGATAACTAATTTTTTTAATCATTCCTCTTATTATTTTATTATCTTTTAAACTACATATAGAATTTATTTTTTTTAACCCAAGCCCATAAATAGTAGCACGATGTTTAAAATTTATACCAATTAAACTTTTTATTAATTTTATTTTAATTTTTTTCATATTTTTAAAAAAATTTAAATAAATTAAATTATATCTTTAATAATTTTTCCTCGTTTTGCTGCAACTATTTCTAATGTATTCATACTTAATAAACCATTTATAGTTGCTCTAACAACATTAAAGGGATTATTAGAACCTTTAGATTTTGCCATAACATCAACAATCCCCATAACATTTAAGATAGCTTTTATAACTCCACCAGCAATAATACCTCGACCTTCTTTTATTGGAAACATAAAAATTAAAGAAGAACAATGTTTTCCAATAATTTCATGATATATAGTATTATTTTTTAAAGTTATTTTATACATTCTATTACGAGCTTTTTCTGTTGCTTTTTGTATAGCTAAAGGTACTTCTTTAGATTTTCCTTTTCCAATACCTATACTACCATTACCATCTCCAACAACAACTAAAGAAACAAAACTCATAATACGACGACCTTTTACCACTTTAGTAACACGATTAATAGTAATCGTTTTTTCTTTTATTTCTAAATCTATTTTTTTCATTTTAAATTTAAATTAAATTTTAAAAATATATTTTTTTAAAATTTTAAACCAGCTTTACGTGCAGACTCTGCTAATAATTTTATATGTCCATGATATTTAAAACCCGAACGATCAAAAGCAACTTTTTTTATTCCAATTTTTAAAGATTTTTTAGCAATTCTTTTACCAATTAATTTTGAAATAAAAAAATTAATTTTTTTATTAAAAAAATTTTTTTTATAATTAGCAATTATTAATTTTACTTCTGATTCTAAACTAGAAGATGAAACTAAAATTTTCATATTATAATTAATAATATTTGCATAAATATGTAAATTAGTTTTATTAACAACAAATCTAAATTTTTTTTTTTTAGCTATTTTAATTCTAGTACTAAAAGATCTACGTAAACGTATTTTTTTTTTATTCATTTTAATATATATTTTTATATTTTATTTTTTATTTTTTTTTAGATTCTTTTAAAATAATATTTTCATTAAAATAACGAATACCTTTACCTTTATAAGGATCAGGAACACGAAATAAACGTATTTCAGATGCTACTTGTCCAACTAATTGACGATCAATTCCTCTAATAATAATTTCTGTTGAAGATAAAATTTCACAAAAAATTCCTAAAGGAATATTATATTTAATAATATGAGAAAAACCAATAAATAAATTTAATCTATTATTTTTTATAAAAACTTTAAAACCTACACCTACTAAAATTAATTTTTTTTCATAACCAATAGAAACACCATTAATCATATTATTTATTAAAGCTCTAAAAGTTCCAAGTATTACTTTATTAATAATTTTTTTTTTTATAAGTTTAAAACTTATTTTTTTATTTTTAATTTTTATTAAAATTAAAGAATTTATTTTACAATTTAAAGTTCCTAATTGACCTTTAATATAAATAATATTATTTATTAATTTAATTTTTATATCTTTAGAATAAAAAATAGGAAGTTTACCAATACGAGACATATTTTTCCTTAAATTAAGCAATATAACAAATTATTTCACCACCAAGTCCATAAAATTTAGCTTTTTTACCAGTTATTATACCAATAGTAGTAGAAACAATAACTACTCCTAAACCATTTAAAATTTTAGGAATTAACTTTTTTTTTTTATAAACACGAAGTCCAGGTTTAGAAATTCTTTTTAAAATTTCAATAACAGGTTTATTATTAAAATATTTTAAATAAATTTTAATTATTTTTTTATTAATAAAATTAATAGATACAAATTTTTTTATATAACCTTCACTTTCAAAAATTTTAACAATAGCAATTTTTATTTTAGAAAAAGGTATTAAAACAATTTCTTTTTTAACATTTTGTGCATTGCGAATACGAGTTAACATATCAGATATTGGATCACTCATACTCATAATATTCTCCTTTATTTTAAAATATATTTACATATAATACATATATTATAATAAAATTACCAACTAGCTTTTATTAAACCTGGAATTTCACCACGCATAGCAATTTCACGAATTTTTATTCTACTTAAACCAAATTTTCTAAAAAAACCCCTTGAACGTCCAGTTAATACACAACGATTTCTTAATCTATTAGGAGAAGAATTTCTAGGTAAAAGTTGTAATTTTAATCTTGCTTTATATTTTTCTCTTTGAGATTTAAAAGGATCAGAAATAATTTTTTTAAAATATAAACGTTTTTTAAAATATTTTTTAACTAATTTTTTACGTTTAATCTCTCGATTAATTAATGATAATTTTGACATATTATTTATTTTAAAATAAATGGAAAATTAAAACCTAAAAGAAGAAATTTTGCTTCTTTATCATTTTTAGCATTTGTAACAATACTAATATTTAAACCACGTATTTTATCTATTTTTTCAAAACTTATTTCAGGAAAAATAATTTGTTCTTTAATACCAAAATTAAAATTACCTCTACCATCAAAAGATTTATTAGAAATACCACGAAAATCTTTAATTCTTGGTAAAACTAAATTTATTAATCTATCTAAAAAATCATACATTTTAGATTTTCTCAAAGTTACCATACATCCAATAGGATAACCTACACGAATTTTAAAAGCCGCAATAGATTTTTTAGATTTTGTTATAATAGGTTTTTGTCCAGAAATTATTTCTAAATCTTTTAAAGCATAATTAATAATTTTTTTATTTGAAACTGCTTCAGATAATCCCATATTAAGAACAATTTTAATAATTTTTGGTACTTCCATTATTGATTTATAAGAAAATTTTTTAAATAATTTTCTTACTATATTTTCTTTATATAAAATTTGTAACCTAGACATAAAAACCTCAAAATTAAATAAAATTTTTATTTTATATTTTTTTTTTTAATAATCTTAATACACTAATATTTGAAATATGAATAGGCATATTTTTTTCAAAAAAACCATTAGTAATATTATTTTCATTAATTTTTCTTTTTTTAGTTTTTTTAACAATATTAACTTTTTCAACAATAATATAATTATTTTTTAAAATTTTTATAATTATACTAAATTTACCTTTATGCTTACCAGATAAAATTTTTACTTTATCATATAATTTAATTTTTTTCATAATTTTATATTACTTCTAAAGCTAAAGAAATAATTTTCATAAAACGATTTACTCTTAATTCTCTAGTAACAGGACCAAAAATTCTAGTACCAATTAATTCAAATTTAGAATTTAATAAAACAACAGCATTTTTATCAAATTTTATTAAAGAACCATCAATTCTACGAATACCATGAACAGTACGTACTACTACTGCATTATAAATTTCCCCATTTTTTACTTTACCTTTAGAAATTGATTTTTTAACAACTACTTTTATAATATCTCCAATATTAGCATAACGACGTTTTGAACCACCTAAAACTTTTATACATAAAACATTCTTAGCTCCAGTATTATCAGCAACATATAATTTACTTTGAGTTTGAATCATTTAAAAAATAAAAATTATTAATTAAAAAAAATTATAAAATACATTTTATTAACCAATGTTTTTTTTTAGAAATCGGACGACATTCAAAGAATTTTATTTTATCACCAATATTAATAATATTTTTTTCATTATGAACAAAATATTTTTTAAATTTTACTATCATTTTACCATATAATTTATGTTTAACAATTTTTTTTACTAAAACAATAAGAGTTTTATCCATCTTATTAGAAATAACTTTTCCAAATAAAAAATTTTTATTTTTTTTAATTATTTTCATTTTTTTTTTCATTAATAATTGTTTTAATACGTGCTATATTTTTACGAATCATTTTTAATTTTGAAAAATTTTTAACTTTTTTAAAAATTATTTGAGTTTTTAAAAAAAATTTTTTTTTAATAAAATTTATTAAAATAAATTTTAAACTTTTAATATCTTTATTTTTAATTTTTAAAATAAATTTTTTTTTTTTTTTCATTTTATTTTTTATTATTTAATTTTTAATTTTTAATTTTTAATTTTTAAATTGACGTAAAACAAAAGTTGTTAAAACAGGTAATTTTGAAGAAGCTAAACGAAATGCTTTTTTAGCTAAAAATTCATCTACACCATCCATTTCATAAAGTATTTTACCTGGTTTAATTTCCATAACATAATATTCAACATTTCCTTTACCATTTCCCATTCTAACTTCTGCAGGTTTTTGTGTAATAGGTTTATCAGGAAAAATACGAACCCAAATTCGACCACCTCTTTTTATACATCTAGTCATAGCTATTCTAGCAGATTCTATTTGTTTAGAACTTATTCTACCTCTAGTTAAAGACTTTAAACCAAATTTTCCAAATACTACATAACTACCTTTAAAATGAGAAATACCAGTATTTCTACCTTTTTGTTTTTTTTTATATTTACTTTTTATAGGTTGTAACATATAAATAAATTTTATTTTTTTTTTAAAAAAAAATATATATTTATTTTAAATAATTTTTATTAATATTTTTATATTTTATAAATAATTAAAAATTAATTTTTAATTTTTATATTTGTTTTACAAACCCAAACTTTTACTCCTATAATTCCAAAAGAAGTTTTAGCTTCACTAAAACCATAATCAATATTAGCACTTAAAGTATGTAAAGGTAATCTTCCTTCACAATACCATTCTTTACGTGCTATTTCAATACCATTTAAACGACCTGATAACATAATTTTTATTCCATATACTCCTAAACGAACAGCATTTTGTATCGCACGTTTCATAGCTCTACGAAACATAACTCTTTTTTCTAATTGTTGAGAAATTATTTGTGATATCAATTGTGGTTCTAATTCAGGATTTAAAACTTCTTCAATTATAATATAAATTTGAGAATTACTTAATCTATTTATTTTTTTTTTTAATAATTCTATTCCTTCACCACCTTTACCTATTAAAATACCAGGACGCGAAGTATAAATTATAATTTTAATAATTTTTTTAGAATTACGTTCAATAAATATATTATTAATAGAAGCATTATGAAATATTTTTTTTATATAAAAACGTATTTTTAAATCTTCTATTAAAAATAAAGAAAAAAACTTTTTATCAGCAAACCAAGAAGAACGCCATTTTTTATTAAGTGCTAAACGTAAACATACCGGATTAATTTTTTGACCCATAATATTTTTTTTTTTTTTTTAAAATTAAATAAATATGACAAGATTGTTTTAAAATTTTTTCATTACGACCTTTAGCTTTAGCAATAAAACGTTTCAACGTTTTAGCTTTTTCAACATAAATTTTATATATAAAAAAATTTTCAATATTAAGTTTAAAATTATGTTTAATATTTGCAATAGATGAAAATAAAAATTTTTTTATAATTAAAAAACTTTTTTTAAAATTAAAAGATAAAATTTTAATAGCATAATTAATTAATTTACCTCTTATTAAATTAACAACAACTCGAGCTTTTTGAGCAGATAAATTAACTTTTAATAACGAAGATTTAATTTTCATAATTATAAAAATTTATTTAACATTTTTTTTTCCTAAAGAATGCCCTCGAAAAGTACGAGTAAAAGAAAATTCTCCAAATTTATGACCAACCATATTTTCAGAAATATATACAGGTATATGTTTTTTACCATTATGTATTCCAAAAGTTAAACCTATAAAATCAGGTAAAATAGTAGAACGTCTAGACCATATTTTAATAATTTTTTTATTATTCATAAGTTTTAATTTTTTAACTTTTTTAATTAATTTAATATCACAAAAAGGACCTTTTTTTAAAGAACGAGACATATTTTTTTCCTTATTTTTTAAAACGTTTAGAAATTATCATAAAGGAAGTTCTTTTATTCTTTCTAGTTTTTTTACCTTTTGTTTGTTTCCCCCAAGGAGATACAGGATGTCTACCAGAAGAAGTACGACCTTCACCACCTCCATGTGGATGATCAATAGGATTCATAGCAACTCCTCTAACAGTAGGTCTAATACCTCTCCATCTAGAAGAACCAGCTTTACCAAATTTTTTAAGATTATGTTCTATATTTCCAACTTCCCCAATAGTAGCTCTACAATTAATATGAAAACGACGTACCTCACCAGATCTTAATCTTACTTGTGAATATACTTTTCCTTTAGACATTAAAGTAGCTTTAGAACCAGCAGTGCGTGCTATTTGCCCACCTTTACCAGGTAAAATTTCTATACAATGTATAATCATACCAATAGGTATATTTTTAATTGGCATAGAATTACCAATTTTTATTGGAACCATATTACCACTCATAATTTCATCACCAATAACTAAACCATTAGGAGATAAAATATATTTTTTTTCACCATCAATATAATATAATAAAGCTATATTCGCAGAACGATTAGGATCATATTCAATTCTTTTAACTTTAGATAAAATATTATCTTTATTTCTTAAAAAATCTATTATTCTATAATAACGCTTATGTTTACCACCTATATGCCTAACAGTAATACGACCATTATTATTGCGTCCAGAAGATTTTTTTTTTTTTTTAATTAATTTTTTTAATGGTCGACCAGAATATAAATTAATATTAGAAATTTTTACCATACCTCTACGTCCAGGAGATGTAGGTTTCATTTTTAAAATTATCATTTTATTATATCCTTTAATAAATTAATATTTTTAATATTTTTTAATGTTACAAAAGCTCTACGAGTATTTTTTCTATAACCAAAAAAATTTTTAAAACGTTTTTTTTTACCCTTTCTATTTAAAACACAAACAGATTTAACTTTAACTTTTAACATTCTTTCTACTGCAAATTTTATTTCTAATTTATTTGATTTAGGAGAAACAAGAAATATAATTTTTTTATTATTTTTAAAATTAAAAAAATTTTTATTAGAAATAATAGGATTTAATAAAATATTTGTTAAATGTTCTTTACTATATTTTGTTTTTATTTTTTTCATATTAACAACCAATTTTGAATTTTTATCAATGATTCTTTAGAAAGTAAAATTTTTTTAAAATAAATTAAAGAAATAGGATTAATTTGTTGAGTTTTAATAATAGATATATTATGTAAATTACGAGATGCTAAAATTAAATTTTTTTTTATATTTTCAATAATAATTAAAACAGAATCTAAATTCATATTTTTTATTTTTTTTACTAAAATTTTAGTTTTATAAGTATTTAAAAAAAAATTTTCTATAATAAATAAACGATTTTCAAAAATTAATTTTGATAATATCATACTAATACTTAAACGATACATTTTTTTATTTATCTTATGATGAAAATTTTCATAAGGAAAATTAGGAAAAGCTCTACCACCTCCTCTCCATAAAGGAGAAGAAGACATACCAGCTCTTGCCCTTCCAGTACCTTTTTGTTTCCAAGGTTTTTTAGTACTATGATTTACTTCAGATCTATTTTTTTGTTTACGATTTCCTAATCTTGTATTAGCTTTATAAGAAACAATTATTTGATGAATTAATTTATCATTATATTTTTTATTAAAAATAGAATCATATACTAATATATTAGAACATACTTTACCATTATCATTTAACACTTTTAAATACATAAAAACCTTTATATTAATTTAGGAATAAATTTAACAGATGGTAAAATAGTTACATAATTATTTTTACATCCAGGAATAGAACCAGAAATAAAAAGTAAATTACGTATTGAATCTATACGTAAAATTTTTAAATTTTGTATAGTTTTATATTTAAAACCTAATTGACCACTCATACGTTTACCACGAAAAACTCTTCCAGGATCTTGTGACATTCCAACAGAACCAGGAGTATTATGTGCTTTAGAATTTCCATGAGAAGCACGACCAGAAGAAAAATGATATCTTTTTATAACACCTGAAAAACCTTTACCAATAGTTTTACCACGAATATCTACTTTATCTCCAATATTAAATAATTTTACAGTAATTTTATCACCAATTTTAATTAAATTTTTTAAAAAAAAATCTTCTTTAACTTTAAATTCTTTTAAAATTAAACCAATTTTTAATTTAAATTTTAAATAATGTCCTAATAAAGATTTATTATTATTTTTTTTTTTAATACCAAAAGTTGTTTGAATAGCATTATAACCATCATTTTTTATATTTTTTATTTGAACAACACGATTTTTAGGAACACTAATAACAGTAATTGGAATAGAATTACCATTTTTTAAAAAAATACGTGTCATACCAATTTTTTTACCAATAAGTCCTAAACTCATAAATTCTTTAAAAATAAAAAAATATATTTAAAATATATTTCATAAAAAAAATATTATTTAAATTTTATTTCTATATCAACACCAGAAGGTAAATCAATTTTCATTAAAACATTTAATGTAATTTGTGTAGAATTAATAACATCTATTATTCTATTATAAGTTCTAATTTCAAATTGATCATAAGAATTTTTATTAACATGAGGTGATCTTAATATATCAAATCTTTGAATTTTTGTAGGCAAAAAAATAGGACCTTTAATAAAAGCTCCTGTTTTTTTTGTAATATTAGTTATTTCTAAAATAGATTGTTCTAATAATTTATTATTAAAAGATTTTAATTTAATTCTAATTTTTTGTTTTAAAAACATAATAAATTTCCTAAATTTAATTATATTTATAATAATAAAAATATAAATTATTAATAATTTTATTTAAAAATTTTTATTACTATACCTGCACCTACAGTACGACCACCTTCACGAATTGCGAAACGTAAACCTTCCTCCATAGCTATAGGATTAATTAATTTAACATTTATTAAAACATTATCTCCTGGCATTACCATTTCTTTATCTTTAGGTAATTCAATAGAACCTGTAACATCAGTAGTTCTAAAATAAAATTGAGGTTTATAATTATTAAAAAATGGAGTATGTCTACCACCCTCTTCTTTTGATAAAACATAAATTTCTGCTGAAAATTTTTTATAAGGCTTCATAGATTTAGGTTTAACTAAAACTTGTCCTCTTTCAACATCTTCTCGTTTTATACTTCTTAATAAAATTCCAACATTATCTCCTGCTTGACCATAATCTAATAATTTTCTAAACATTTCAACACCAGTACATATACTTTTTTGTGTTTTTTTAATTCCTACAATTTCTATTTCTTCTCCTAATTTTATTTTTCCTCTTTCAATTCTACCAGTAACAACTGTTCCTCTTCCAGAAATAGAAAATACATCTTCAACTGGCATTAAAAAATCACCATCTATTGCACGTTTAGGATTAGGAATATAAGTATCTATAGCATTAACAAGAGATATTATAGATTGTTCACCTAATATTCCTAAATCACCTTCTAAAGCTAATTTAGCTGATCCTCTAATAAAAGGTATAATATCACCTGGAAATTCATATTTTGTTAATAATTCTCTAATTTCAATTTCTACTAATTCTAATAATTCTTGATCATCAACTAAATCTGATTTATTTAAATAAACTATTATATATGGAACACCAACTTGTCGAGCTAATAAAATATGTTCTCTAGTTTGTGGCATAGGTCCATCAGCTGCAGAACAAACTAAAATTGCACCATCCATTTGAGCAGCACCAGTAATCATATTTTTTACATAATCTGCATGACCAGGACAATCTACATGTGCATAATGACGTAATGAAGTTTCATATTCAACATGAGCAGTATTAATAGTAATACCTCTTTCTTTTTCTTCTGGTGCTGCATCAATTTGATCATATGCTTTAGCTTCACATCCAAATTTTTTAGATAAAACTGTAGTTATAGCAGCAGTTAAAGTAGTTTTACCATGATCAACATGCCCTATTGTTCCAATATTAATATGCGGTTTAGTTCTTTCAAATTTATTTTTTGCCATTTTTTCCTTTAAATTTTTTTAAATTTTAAAAATTATTTTTTTTTTAAATTAATTATTTTTTCAATAATATTTTTAGGTGCTTCAGAATATTTATTAAATTTCATTGAATATGTAGCTCTACCTTGTGAAAGAGATCTAATAGATGTAGAATAACCAAACATTTCTGATAACGGAACATTAGCAAAAATATTTTTTCCACTAATATTAATTAATTCTGACATATCAGTTATTATTCCTCTTCTAGAGGATAAATCACCAATAATTGAACCTGCATATTCTTCTGGAGTTTCAATAGAAACAAACATTATAGGTTCTAAAATTGTTGGATTTGATCTACGACAACCTTCCTTAAAAGCTTTAGAAGCAGCTATACGAAAAGCATTTTCATTAGAATCTACTTCATGAAAAGATCCAAAAAATAAAGTAACTTTAACATCTACTACAGGATAACCAGCTAAAACACCAAAATTTAATGAATCAATAATACCTTTTTCAACAGAAGGTATAAATTCTTTAGGAATAGTACCACCTTTTATAGCATTAATAAATTTAAATCCTAAACCAGGTTTTTGAGGTTCAAGTTTTAAAAAAACATGCCCATATTGACCACGTCCTCCAGATTGTTTAATAAATTTTCCTTCAATACTTTTACAAATTTTTTTTATTGTTTCTCTATATGCAACTTGAGGAGTACCAACATTAGCCTCAACTTTAAATTCACGTTTCATTCTATCAATTATAATTTCTAAATGTAATTCACCCATTCCAGAAATAATAGTTTGTCCAGTTTCATTATCATTTTTAATATAAAAAGAAGGATCTTCTTGTGATAAACGATATAAAGCTAAACCCATTTTTTCTTGATCAATTTTTGTTTTTGGTTCAACAGCTTGAGAAATTACAGGTTCAGGAAAAATAATACGTTCTAATATAATTATAGAATTTAAATCACATAATGTATCACCAGTAGTAACATTCTTTAAACCTACAGCTGCAGCAATATCACCAGTCCTAATTATTTTAATTTCTTCTCTTTTATTTGCATGCATTTGTAAAATTCTTCCTAAACGTTCTTTTTTTTTTTTTAAAGGATTATAAATAAAATCCCCTGTTCTAATAATTCCAGAATAAACTCTTAAAAAAATTAATTGACCAACAAATAAATCATTCATTATTTTAAAAGCTAAAGAAGAAAACTTTTCATCATCAGAAGATTTTCTAAATTCTTCTTTATTATTTTCATCTAAACCTTTAATAGATGGAATATCAATAGGAGAAGGCAAATATTCTATAATAGCATCTAACATAGGTTGAATACCTTTATTTTTAATTGCTGTACCACAAATCATAGGAGTAACTTTTGCTTCAATTGTTAATTTTCTTAAAATAAATTTAATATCTTTTTCATTCAAATCATCAAATTCTAAATATTTAATCATTAATTCTTCAGAAAATTCTACTAACATTTCTATCATAAATGTACGCCATTTTCGTGCAATATCAAAAAAATTTTTTGGAATATCTTTAAAAACAAATTTCATTCCATTAGAAGAATCATCCCAAAAAATCGCAACCATTTTTATTAAATCTATTACACCTAAAAATACTCCATTAATTTCTATAGGAATTTGTATAGGTATAGGATTTCCTTTTAATCTTAAACGTATTTGATCATATACTTTAAAAAAATTTGCTCCTATTCTATCCATTTTATTTACAAAAGCTAAACGAGGTACTTTATATTTATTAGCTTGTCTCCATACAGTCTCAGATTGAGATTGAACACCACCAACAGCACAATATACCATACACATTCCATCTAAAATTCTCATAGAACGTTCAACTTCAATAGTAAAATCAACATGTCCAGGAGTATCTATAATATTAATATGATGCTTAACAAAATTTTTACGCATACCATCCCAAAAACAAGTAGTAGCAGCAGAAGTTATAGTTATTCCTCTCTCTTGCTCTTGAATCATCCAATCCATTGTTGCAGCACCATCATGAACTTCACCTATTTTATGATTTACACCAGTAAAATATAAAATACGTTCTGTAATAGTAGTTTTTCCAGCATCTATATGTGCAGAAATACCAATATTTCTATAATTTTTAATTAATGTTTTTCTTAACATAATAATTATTTAAAATATTTAAAAATATTATTTTTTTATAAATAATTAAAATTTAAAATGTGAAAAAGTTTTATTAGCTTCTGCCATTTTATGAATATTATCACGTTTTTTAATTGTAAATCCTTTATTTTCAGAAGCATCTATTAACTCTTGACCTAAACGATGATAAATATACTTTTCTTTACGTTTAAAAAGAGATTCACGTAACCAACGCATTGATAAAGTAGCACGACGAGTTAAACGAACTTCAATAGGTACTTGAAAACTTGAACCACCAATTCTACGAGATTTAACTTCTACTAATGGTTTACAATTTTCAATAGCTAAAAAAAAAATATCTAAAGGATTACGACCAGTTTTTTTTTTAATATAATCAAAAGCACGATAAATAATATTTTCAGATAAAGATTTTTTTCCAGAAAACATTAAAATATTAACAAATTTTGCAACATCTATATTACAAAATTTAGGATCTGGTAAAATATTTTTTTTAATATTTTTTTTACGACGTGACATAATTTTTATTATTATATTTAATATTATTATTTTTTTAATTTTTTATTTTTCTTTACACCATATTTAGATCTTGCTTTTTTACGATTCTTAACACCTTGCATATCTAAAGCTCCTCTAACCATATGATAACGAACTCCAGGAAGATCTTTAACTCTTCCACCTCTTATTAAAACTACACTATGTTCTTGTAAATTATGTCCTTCACCACCAATATAAGAAATTACTTCAAAACCATTTGTTAAACGAACTTTTGCAACTTTTCTTAAAGCAGAATTAGGTTTTTTAGGTGTTGTAGTATAAACACGAGTACAAACACCTCTTTTTTGAGGATTTTTATTTAAAGCAGGAGATTTACTTTTAATTCTAAATTTTTTTCTAGGTTTACGTATTAATTGATTTATTGTAGGCATTTTTTTTAATAAAATATAAATCAAAAATTTTAAAAATTATTTAATTTAACTAAAATTAATAAATAAAAATATTTTAATATAATTATTTTATTTTTTTCTCTATATATTTAACATGTTTACGTAATTTAGGATCATATTTCATAAAAAATATTTTTTTTAAACTATTACGTTTAGATTTTGTAGTAGTATAAAAATGACCAGTACCAGCAGTTGATTCTAATTTAATTTTTATACGTTTAGATTTTTTAGACATATTTTTTAAAATATAATTTTTTGTTATACATTATACTTTTTTTTTATTTTTTTTATAAATAATATTATTATAAACAAAATCTATACCTTTCTTATCAATAAGACGTAAACCTGCTTTAGTTATTCGTAATAAAATCCATTTATTTTTAGATTTTAAAAAAAAACGATGATTTTGTAAATTTGGAAAAAATTTACGTTTAGTTTTATTATTAGAATGAGAAACATTATTACCAATTAATGGTTTTTTATTTGTTATTTGACAAATACGTGACATATATTTTATATTTATAATTATATTTATATTTATATTTATATTTATATTTATATTTATATTTATATTTATATTTATATTTATATTTATATTTATATTTATATTTAAAATAATATAATAAATATTATTATTAAAATATTAATAATATTATTATATATTTTAAAATAAAATTATTTAAATAAAAATAATATTAATTTAAATAAATTAAATTTTATTTATAAAAAATATAAAAATATAAAAAAATATAATTTTATTAATAATAAAATTATATTTTATTTATAACATAAATATTATTATAAATAATATAAAAAATTAATAAAAAATTAATTATTAATAATATATTTTAAAAATATTAAAAATATTAAAAATTAATATTAATTAATAAAATAATAATTAATTTATATTTAAATAATATTTTTTATATTAATAAAAATTTATATTAATTAACATAAATTAATTATTAATATTAAATTATTATTTTTTTTAAATATTAATATTAAACATTAATATCAAATTAATATTAATTTAAAAAATTAAAGATATAAAATTTTAAATTTTAAATTTATAAAAAATAAATTTTAATTTAAATTAAATAAAAATATTATTAAATATTATTAAATATTATTAAATATTATTAAATATTATTAAATATTATTAAATATTATTAAATATTATTAAATATTATTAAATATTTTATCATAATAATATTATTTTATAATAATAAAATTAAAAAAATATAATATATATTTTTAATAAAAAATAATATTTATATTATTTTTAATTTAAAAATATTTTTTATATATAAAAAAATTAAGAATATATAATATATATTTTATATATTTTATATAATAATAATAAAAAATAAGTAAATTAAATTAATAATTTTTATTTTAAAATTAATTAAAAAAATAAAAATTTATAAAAAATAAATAAATATTAATTAATTCTTATACTTTAAGGAATAAAATGTCAACTATAATTATAAGTGATATATATGGAAATTATAAAAAATTTATAAAATTTAAAAAAACAATTAAAAAATATAATAAATATTTATTTATTGGAAATATTATAAATAATAAATATGAATCATTAAAAATAATAAAAAATATTATTTCTATGAAAAATAATGTTAAAATTATTTTAGGTAATAATGAATTACATTTATTAGCTATTTTTTATGGAGCAAGTCCTTTTATAAAAAAGGATGTTTTAAATAATATTTATAATTCTAAAGAAAAAGATAAAATTATAGATTGGTTAAAAAATCAAACATTAGCAATGTATTATAAAAATTTTTTAATTGTACATGCAGGAGTATTACCACAATGGGATTTACAAAAAACATTAAATTTAGCAAAAGAAATTAAAGATATTTTAAATAGTAATAAATGTTTTAATTTTTTAAAATATATTTATAATAATTATAATAAAAAAAATATTATCTGGAATGATAATTTATCAGGATATAATAGATTATTATGTATAAATAATGCATTAACTAGAATTAGATATTGTAATTCAAAAGGACTAATAAATTTTAAAAAAAAAAAAAATAAAAAAAAAATAATACCATGGTTTAAAATTTCTTGGAGAAAAACTAAAGATATTAATATATTATTTGGACATTGGTCAAATTTTAAATTAATAAAAACAAAAAATATTTTTTGTATTAATAATGGTTGTGCTTGGGGAGGAAAATTAACAACAATAAAAATTAAAAATCAAAAAATTATAAAAATTTTTTAAAAATATAAAAATTACTCTTCAAAAAAAAATTTTTCCATTGTTTTATATAAAAATTTTCTATCTTTAATTTTAAATAAATTTAAACATTTTTCATTAATCAAAATAGTTTGATGTTTTAACCAAAGTTTCCAAATCTTTTTAGAAATATTAAAATATATACGTTCTCCTAACGAACCATAAAATGGTAAATATTTTAAACCATTAGTTTTTTTTTTTAACTTTAAACAAAAAATTAAATTAGACATTTATAAAATTTTTAATATAAAAATATATTTATTATATATAATAATAAATATATTATAATTAATATATTTTAAAAAAATAAATAAATAAAAATACTTTTATATATAAAATATTTATGTTATATTATATTATATTATATTATGTTATGTTATGTTATGTTATGTTATGTTAAATAAATATAATAATAAATATATATTATACTTATAAGGGTGATTGACGGGGGTTGAACCCGCAACAATAGGAACCACAATCCTAGACTCTACCAATTGAGCTACAATCACCATATATAAAAATTATTTATTTTTACTTATATTTAATATATAATTATAAGATAATTTATCACAATAAGCAATAGATATAGCAGATAACAAAAAAACTAAATGAATAAAAGTTTGAAATATTAAAGTTTTTAATTCACAAACATTAGCATTTATAAATGTTTTTAATAAATTTATAGAAGAAATACCAATAATAGCAGTTGCTAATTTAATTTTTAAAACAGAAGCATTAACATTAGAAAGCCATCCAGGTTGGTCTGGATGATTCTCAAGTTTCATTCTTGAAATAAATGTCTCATATCCACCAATAATAACCATAATTAGTAAGTTAGAAATCATTACAATATCTATTAACGATAAAATAACTAACATAATTGTTTGTTCATTTAAATATTTAAAATTTAATAAATTTTCAGAAGTAGATACTAAACTTGCAATATGTCTTAAAGATTTAATATTACCAAAAGAAGCTTTAATAAGATCAAATAATTCAATCCAAAAATAATAAACATATATACATTGTGATATAATTAATCCTATATATAATGGTAACTGTAACCATCTACTCATAAATATAAAATTTGGTAAAATATCAATTCTTTTTTTTATAAAATTTATTTTTTTAAAATTTAAAAAAAACATTTAAATTTATTAAAAAAAAGTATAAAATATTATAATTAATATAAAAAATATTATATATAATAAGAGAGATGGATGAGTGGTTAAAATCACATATCTAGAAAATATGTATAAGTTTTAAAAAACTTATCGAGGGTTCGAATCCCTCTCTCTCTAATAATATTAATATTTTTAAAAAATAAAATGAATATTTTAAAATATGAATAAATATTTAAAAAAAATTTTAGATATATCATTAGAAAAAGAGATGAAAAAAAATTATCTTAATTATGCAATGAGTGTAATTATAGGAAGAGCTTTACCAGATGTTAGAGATGGTTTAAAACCTGTTCATAGAAGAATTTTATATGCAATGTATAAAATAAATAATATTTATAAAAAGCCTTTTATAAAATGTGCGAGAATTGTTGGAGAAGTTATGGGGAAATTTCATCCTCATGGAGATAATTCTATATATGAAGCTTTAGTACGTATGACACAAAATTTTTCTTTAAGATACACATTAATAGAAGGACAAGGAAATTTTGGTTCAATAGATGGTGATAATGCAGCTGCTATGCGTTATACTGAATGTAGATTAAAAAAAATTTCAAATGAAATTTTAAAAGATATTGAAAAAAATACTGTAGATTTTATTTCTAATTATGATGGAAAAGAAAAAGAACCTATAATTTTACCTTCAAAAATTCCAAATTTATTAATAAATGGATCATCAGGAATAGCAGTAGGATTAGCTACTAATATACCACCACATAATATTTTAGAAGTTATTAATGCTACAATATTTTTATTAAAAAATAAAAATTGCACAATAAAAGAATTAATAAAATTTATACCCGCTCCAGATTTACCAACAGGAGGGATAATTTATGGATTATCAGGGATAAAAAAAGCATATAAAACTGGAAAGGGAAAAATGATAATAAAAGGTAAAGTTCATTTTGAAAAATATAATAATAATTTAAATACTGCAATTATTATTGATGAAATACCTTTTTTAGTAAATAAAAAAACATTAATAGAAAAAATAATAGAATTAGTACATAAAAAAAAAATTGAAGGGATAAATAATATTAAAGATGAATCTAATAAATTAGGTATAAGAATAGTAATTGAATTAAAAGACAATAAATCACCTAAAACTATATTAAATATACTATATAAATATACACAATTACAAGAAACATTTGGAATAAACTTTGTTGCTTTAGTAAAAAAAAAACCAAAATTATTAAATTTAAAACAAATATTAGAATATTTTCTTTTACATAGAAAAGAAATAATTATTAGAAAAACTAAATTTCAAATTAAAAAAATAAAAAAAAAAAAACATTTATTAAAAGGTTTAGCAATAGCTATTGATAATATTAATAAATTTATTAAAATAATTACTTCTTTAAAAAATTTAAAAGATATAAAAAAAAAACTTTTAAAAAAAGTTTGGTTTTCTAAAATAATAGAAAAAATTAAAAAAAATAACAAAAATAATAAAAATATAACTTTAAAATTAACCAATAAACAAATTGAAAAAATTCTACAAATTAAATTACAAAATTTAACAAAAATAGAAAAAAAAAAAATTTTTAAACAATATAAAAAAATAGAAAAAAAAATAATAATTTATAATAAAATATTATTTGATAAAAATACTTTAAAAGAAATTATTTTTAAAGAATTAACAAAAATAAAAGAAAATTTTATTTTAAATAAAGAAAAAAGATTATCAATAATTGAAACACAAACTATAGAATTAATAAAAGAAGATTTTATTTTTTTAGAAAATATAATTATAACTTTATCTTTTTTAGGTAATATAAAATATCAACCAATTTCTAATTATAAATTACAAAAAAAAGGTGGAAAGGGTAAAAAAATAATAACTAATTTAAAAAATGATTGGATAATACAATTATTGACAACAAATACTCATGATTATTTATTATGTTTTACAAATAAAGGAAAATTATACTTATTAAAAATTTGGGAAATAACACAAAATAATGAAAATAATGAAAATAAATTAATAAATAACTTTTTTAAATTAAAAAAAAATGAAAAAATTACAGCAATTTTTGCGTTATCAAAAGAAAATAAAACTTTTCCACAAAATAAATATATTTTTATGGCAACAAATTTAGGTAAAGTTAAAAGAACACCTTTATCAAATTTTATTAATATAAGAAAAAATGGAATTATTGCTATCGAATTAGATAAAAATGATTTTTTAATTAATATAGTATTAACAAATGGTAATAATGATATTATGTTATTTTCTAGTTCTGGCAAATCTATAAAATTTAAAGAATCTGATATTAAATTAACTGGAAGATTTACTAAAGGTATAAATGGAATGAATTTAAAAAAAAATCAAACAATAATAGCTTTATTAGTAATTAAAAATGATAATCAAAATATTTTAACAGTAACTGAAAATGGTTTTGGTAAAAAAACTTCTGTAAAAGAATATACAAAACATAAAAAAGGTACTAAAGGAATAATTACAATGAAAATAAATAAAAAAAATGGTAAAATTATAGGAGCTATTCCAGTAAAAGAAAAAGATGAAATAATACTAATAACTAATAAAGCTATAACTATTAGAATAAAAGTTTCTGAAATACCTATAATGAAAAGATTTACACAAGGAATAAAATTAATTTCTTTAAAAGAAAATAATAAATTATGCGGGATACAAAAAATTTTTAAATAAAAATCACTTAATTTATTATAAATAAATAATGAATTAAAATTCATTTAAAAATAAATTTTTATCTAATATTTTTAACAGATTTTACTATATTAGTTAATACTGAAGAAATTTCTTTCCAAGAACGAGTTTTTAAACCACAATCAGGGTTTATCCATAAATTTTTATCAGGAATGAAATTACGAGCTTTATTAATTAAATTAGAAATTTCTTTAACATTTGGAATTCTTGGAGAATGAATATCATAAATTCCTGGACCTATATCATTAGGATAATTAAAATTATTTAATAATTTCATATTTGATTTAGCAGTTTCTATAGTAATAACATCAG
Source organism: Candidatus Zinderia endosymbiont of Aphrophora alni (assembly GCF_964019745.1). NCBI lineage: Bacteria > Pseudomonadati > Pseudomonadota > Betaproteobacteria > Burkholderiales > Oxalobacteraceae > Candidatus Zinderia > Candidatus Zinderia endosymbiont of Aphrophora alni. The sequence goes on from NZ_OZ026462.1 coordinate 117,177, forward strand.
CATCCATTTTAATAATCCAATTTAATATATCATTAAATTCTGAATAACACATATGTGTATGAATTTGCGTTTTATCATTTACAAATGAAAAAGTTATTTTAAATGCATATATAGCCCATTTTAAATATTCTTTCCATTTAGATTTTTTTAAAGGTAATCCTTCTCTTAAAGCTGGTTCATCAATTTGAATAATACTTATCCCTGCTTTTTCCAAATCTCTCACTTCTTTCCTTAAAGCTAAAGCGATTTGTAAAGCAGTAATTCTTTTTTCTTGATCATTTCTAACAAAAGACCAAAATAACATTGTTATTGGACCAGTTAACATACCCTTTACTGGTTTTTTTGTTAAACTTTGAGCAAATTCACTTAAATAAGTAGTCATAACTTTTGGTCTATATACATCACCATATATAAATGGTGGTTTTACACAACGAGAACCATAACTTTGCACCCAACCATTAAAAGTAAAACCAAAACCTGATAATTGTTCACCAAAAAATTCTACCATATCATTACGTTCAGATTCACCATGCACTAATACATCTAATCCAAACTCTTCTTGTTTTTTAATTACAAAATGAATTTCTTTTTTAATTTTTTTTAAATATTCTAAATAACCAATTCTTCCAGATTTATAATTAAATCTTAATTTTCTAATTTTAGAAGTTTGAGGGAAAGAACCAATAGTTGTTATAGGAAAATTAGGAAGATTTAAATTTTTTTTTTGTATAACTATTCTTTTTGTAAAAGTAGAATTACGATTAATATTTATTTTTTGTATTTTATCTATAGCAATTTTTACTAAATTATTATGAATTCTTATAGATTTTTTTTTACTTTTAACAATTTTTTCTGAAGATATAAAATATTTTATTATTTTATAAAAATTACCAAAAAAAGCTTCTTTAATAATAAAAATTTCATCTAATTTTTGAATTGTAAAAGATAACCAAGATTTAATTTCAGAATCAATAAATTTTTCATATTTTAAATCTATAGGTACATGTAGACAAGAACAACTAGAAGATATCCATAATTTATTACCAAATTTTTTATAAAATGGTCTTAATTTAAAAAATGCACTTTTTAAATCAGAACGCCAAATATTTCTTCCATCTACTATACCAATAGATAAAATCTTATTTATAGGCCAAAATTTTAAAAAATTTTTTAATTGAGAATTTCCATAAACAGCATCAATATGAATACCATAAATTGGTAATTCTTTTAAATAAAAAAAATTTTCTTTATTTATTGAATCAAAATAAGTTGTTAATAATAAAAATGGATAATAATTTCCTAATTCTATATAAGTTTTTTTAAAAGCATCTAACCATAAATTATCTAATTCTAACGTTAAAATAGGTTCTTCTATTTGAATTAATGAAATATCTTTTCGTTTTAATCTTCTTATAATATTTTTATAAGAAATAAGTAATTTAGGTAATAAATCTAATTTATGTGATAAACCATATTTAATTTTTCCTAAATATAAAAGAGTTAATGGACCTAATAATACAACTTTAATTTTTTTATCTTTTGTATAAGCATTAAAAATTTCCTCAAATAACCAAGTTGCATCTCCTTTAAAAAGAATATCTGGAGACCATTCAGGAACTAAATAATGATAATTAGTATTAAACCATTTTGTCATTTCCATAGCTAAATGATTTTTATCTCCACGAGCCATAATATAATATTTTCTTAAATTTATTTTTCTAGGATTAAATTTAAAACGTGTAGGAATAGCACCAAATAAAACTAATGTACTTAAAACATGATCATACCAAGAAAAATCACCAACAGTAATATAATCCATATTAGAATTAATTTGAGCATCCCAATTTATTAAGCAAATTTCTTTACCAATATCCCTTAAAGATTTTTCATTGATTTTTTTTATCCAAAAAGATTCCATAGCAAATTTAAGCTCTCTATTGCTACCGATTCGAGGGAATCCTAAAACATGTGCTACACTCATGAAAAACTTTTTAAAAATGAATATTATTTATATTATTCATCAAAAACACTTTAAAAATTTTAATAAAAATTCAAATTTTTGCATATTTTTATAGTAGCATAAGGATTATTTAACGTATAAAAATGTAATTTAGAAACGCCATTTTCTAATAACTTTTGACACATTTCTGTTATTAAATCAATACCAAAAGATTTAATAGAATTTATATCATTTTTATAATCTAATAATTTTAAATGAATCCATTTAGGAATTTCTGAACCACAAATATTAGAAAATCTTTTTAATTGAGAATAACTAATTATTGGCATAATTCCTGGTATTATTGGAATATAAATACCTAATTTTTGTATATTATCTACAAAATTAAAATAAGCATCTATATTATAAAAATATTGAGTAATTGCTGAATTAACTCCTAATCTTACTTTTTTAATAAAATAATATATATCTTTAAAAAAAGAATTTGTTTCAAAATGTTTTTCAGGATAAGCAGCAACTTTAATATTAAACCAATTACCAGTATTAAATTTAATAAATTTTATTAATTCCTCAGCATAATTAAAATTATTTAAATTTTTTTTTTCTTTATATTTTTTTATAATATCTCCTCTTAAAACAACTATATCTTTAATACCCATAGATTTATACTGATAAATTATAGATTTTAAAGTATTTTTTGTATTTCCAATACATGAAATATGAGGAACAACATTATATCCATTTTTAAAAATTTCTAAAACAGTATTAAAAGTTCCATATTGAGTATTATTACATGTACCATGTGTAACAGAAAAAAAAGTAGGATTTAATTTTGATAATTTATTCATTGTAAATCGCAAATTATTAATACCTTCAATAGTTTTAGGAGGGAAAAATTCCACACTAAATTTTTTTAATAACATATTTAATGTGTATAAAATAATAAAAATTATTTATATTTTTTTTAAATTTTAATAAATTTAAATAATACTACAAAAAATATATAAAATATAAAATTTATTTTTTTTTATTAATAATAATTAAATTCTTATAAAAAAAATAATATATAAAAAATAAATATAAATATGTTTAAAAATATATTTTTAAAATATTTTTCTTTAACAAAACCAAAAATTACATTTTTAGTTATTTTTTGTACTGTTATAAGTATGTTTCTAGCTATAAATAAACATTTTTATTTAAAAAAAATAATATTTTCTACCATAGGAATATGGTTAATATCAAGCTCAGCATTTATAATTAATTGTTTAATAGAAAAAAAAAGAGATATTTTAATGAAAAGAACTCAAAATAGAGCAACAGCTAAAAATAAAATAAATATTTATATAATTTTATTAATTTTTAGTATATTTAATTTATCAGGAATATATTTTTTATATACTTTTGTTAATAAATTAACAATGTGGTTAACTATAATAACATTTATAGGATATTCTATAATATATACAATATTTATAAAACCTTTTACATCATATAATATAATAATAGGAGGTTTACCAGGAGCTTTACCACCAATATTAGGATGGGCAACTATAAAAAATACAATTTTTTCAATAAAACCTTGGATACTTGTATTAATAATTTTTTTTTGGACACCACCACATTTTTGGTCATTAGCTATGTTTTATAAAAAAGATTATATAAAATCAAAATTACCAATACTTCCAATAACTCATGGAGAAAAATTTACAAAAATTAATATTTTTATATATACTATTATAGTATTTATAATTTCACTAATACCATTTTTTATTAAAATGAGTGGTTATATATACATATATATAACAATATTATTAAATTTAATTTTTATAAAATATTCATGGAATTTATTTTATAAATATACAAATTATATTACATTAAAAACATTTAAATATTCAATATATTATTTATTTTTAATGTTTATTACATTATTAATAGATCATTATTATTTTTTTTAAAAAAAATTATTTTTTTTTAATCATTTTTTTAAAATTAATCCATTTTTCAAATTGTTCTTCTGAAATATAACCTAATTCTAAAGCTGATTTTTTTAAAGTAATATTTTTATTATAAGCATTTTTAGCTATTTTAGCAGCTTTATCATAACCTATATAAGGAGTTAAAGCTGTAACTAACATCAAAGAATTTTTTAATAAAAAATTTATTCTTTTAAAATTTGCTTTTATACCTTTAATACAAAATTTTTCAAAATTAATCATACCATCAGTAAGTAAACGAATACTTTGTAAAAAATTATAAATAATTAACGGTTTAAAAACATTTAATTGAAAATTCCCAGAAAATCCTCCTATATTTATAGAAACATCATTACCAAAAATTTGTGCACATAACATAGTTATAACTTCACATTGTGTAGGATTAATTTTTCCTGGCATTATTGAACTTCCAGGTTCATTTTCAGGAATTATAATTTCTCCTAATCCACATCTAGGTCCAGAAGAAAGCCATCTTATATCATTAGCAATTTTCATTAAAGTAGAAGATAAAGTTTTTAATACACCATGTGAAAAAACTAAAATATCATGATTTGATAAGGAAGAAAATTTATTAGAAGAAATTTTAAATTTACATTTATAAAAAGAATTTAATTCTTTTACTACTAATTTATCAAAATTAATATGAGTATTAAAACCAGTACCTACAGCAGTTCCACCAATAGCTAATTCTTTAATACCTTCTAACATAAAAATAATAGATGATTTAACGTATTCTAATTGACTAACATATGCAGAAAATTCCTGTCCTAATGTTAAAGGTATAGCATCTTGTAAATGAGTTCTACCAATTTTTATAATATCTTTAAATTCTTCTGACTTTAATTTTAAAGAAAAAATTAATTTTTCTAAAGAAGGAATTAATTTTTTTTTAATAAATTCAAAAGAAGATATATGCATAGCAGTTGGAAAAACATCATTAGAAGATTGACCTTTATTAACATCATCATTAGGATGTATTAAACGATTTTTTCCTAATTCCCCTCCTAAAATTTTAGATCCTAAATTTGCTAATACTTCATTAACATTCATATTACTTTGTGTTCCAGAACCTGTTTGCCAAACTAATAAAGGAAATTCATCTTTATATTTTCCTAAAATAATTTCATCAGCAGCTTTAATAATTGCTGAACTTTTTTTTTTATCAATTAATCCTAAAGTAAAATTTACTTTTGCACAAGATCTTTTAATAACAATTAAAGCTTTAATAACTTCACTAGGCATACGTTCAAAAGAAATTTTGAAATATTTTAAAGATCTTTGAGTTTGAGCCCCCCATAATCTTTTAAAAGGAACATTTAAACAACCAATTGAATCACATTCAATTCTAAATTTCATAATTTATATAAAATAAAAAATATATATTTTAAAAAAAATGTTTTTTTTTATAAAAAATCTTCTCTTTTATACGTGCTGATTTACCAAATTTTTTTCTCATATAATATAATTTTGCACGTCTTACACTACCTCTACGTTTAATTTTTATATTATAAATTAAAGGAGAATATAATTGAAAAGTACGTTCTATTCCTTCACCATAAGAAACTTTTCTTACAATAAAACTAGAATTAAAACCTCTATTACGTTTAGCAATAACTATACCTTCATATAATTGAATTCTTTTTCTATTACCTTCTATAACATTTATACTTACTATTATTGTATCACCTGAATTAAAATATGGAATATTTTTATTCATTTTAATAATTTCTTCTTTTTCTAAAATATCTATTAAATTCATTTTTATATTAAAAATTTTTTTTAAAATTTTAAAAATAAATATAATTTAATTAATAATTTTTATAAAATATATATATAAAAAATATTTTTTAAAATTATAATATATTAAAATGTTTTATTAAACGATTAACAGTATTTGATAATTGAGCACCTAAATTTTTCCAAAAAATTAAACGTTTTTTAAAAATATAAAATTTTTTTTTTTTATTATATAAAATACATGGATTATAAAAACCAATTTTTTCTAAAAATTTACCATTTCTTGGACTTTTTGAATCAGCAACAATAATACTAAAAAAAGGACGTTTTTTAACACCTTTACGAGATAAACGTATAATAACCATAATTATATATTTTTCAAAAATTATTTTAAAAAAATATTTATATATTTATAATAATATATATTATTTATATATAATAAAAAAATAAAATATATATAATATATATTATTTTATATATTATTATAAATAATATATATTTAATATATATTAAAATTTAAAAATAATATTATTAATATTTATAAAATATGAAAAGAACTTATCAACCATCTAAAATAAAACGTAAAAGAACTCATGGATTTAGAAAAAGAATGTCAACTAAAAATGGTAAAAATATTTTAAATTCAAGAAGATTAAAAAAAAGAAAATTTTTAATTAATTTATAATTTTTATAAAATTTATGAAAAAAAAAAGTTATATAATAAATAATTTTATTATTTTTTTTTTTTTAAAAAAAAAAAAAAAATAATTATTAATATTTCTAAAAAAATAATTAAAAAATCTACAAAAAGAAATGCTATAAAAAGAATAATTAAAGAACATTTAAAATTTTTTTTTTTTAAAAAAAATATAATTATAAAATTATTTAAAATAAATAATATTTTTGATACTAATAATAATATTATTAAAAATAATATTAAAAAAAAAATAAAAATTTTAATTATTTTTTTAAAAAAAAAAAAAATTATAAGCAATTTATTTATTAAAAATAAATAAAATTTTTTATATTATATAATATATATTTTATATTAATTTATGAGAAAAAATAAAATTATAATAATTTTAAGTATTATATATATAATATTTAATTTTAATTATATTCATAATAAAAATATTTTTTTAAAAAATAAATATTTTTATTTAGAAAAAAATAATATAGATAAAAAATTAAATATTTTAAAAAAAAATACTAATAATATTACAATAATTACCAATTTAATGAAAATTACTTTAAATAAAATTGGTGGAGATATTTCAAAAATAGAATTATTAAAATTTAAAAATAATTTTAAAAAAAATAAAAATCTTTTTTTATTTAAAAATAATAATAAAAATATTTATAAATTACAAACTGGGTTTATTAACAAAAAATTTCCTAATAATAAAACACATTATATATTAAAAAATGTTATTAAAAAAAAAAATAAAATAAAAGTAATTTTATCTTCAAAAAATAAAAAAATTAAATTTTTAAAAATTTTTACATTTAAAAATAATAGTTATTATATAAAAATAAAATTTAATTTATTTAATAATAATTCTAAAATAATTAATCCAAAAATATATTTAAAAATATTACATGATAATAATAAATCTTTAGAAGAAACAAAATTTTATAAACCTTTTACTGGTTTTGGAGTATATACAAATAATAAAAAATTTCAAAAAATTAATCTTAACACAATTAATAATAAAAATGGTAAAAATTATATAGTTTCTCATGAAGGATGGATAGCATTTATACAACATTACTTTACATCTGTTTTAATAATGCCTAAAAATTCAATAAATTCATTTTATACAAAAAAAATTAATAATAATTTATATGCAATAGGAAATATATTAAAAATAAAAAATATTTTACCTAAACACTCTTTAAATATAACTTTTGGTTTATATTCAGGTCCACAAAATTTAAATTTTTTAAAAAAAATAAACAATAGTTTAGAATTAATAAAAAATTATGGAAAATTATTATTTTTTATAAAACCTATATATTGGTTATTAATAAAAATACATACAATTATTAATAATTGGGGATGGAATATAATATTATTAACAATAGTTATTAAAATAATTTTTCTACCAATAACAATATATGTACAAGAAAAATTTAATAAATTTAATTTATTTTTTAAAAATAAAAAAAATATTAATCAAATTCAACTTAATAATAATTATATAAAAAAAAAAATTAATAATTTATATAAAAAAGAAAAGATAAGTTTTATTATTAGTATATTCTTTATAATTATTCAATTACCATTTTATTTATCTTTATTTACAGTTTTATCTAACTCAATAGAATTTAGAAATGCACATTGGATATTTTGGATAAAAGATTTATCTTTACCAGATACATATTTTATATTACCAATTATAATGAGTATTACTTCTCTTTTACAATCAAATTTAAATTTTAAAAATAAAAATTCTATAAATATTTCATCAATATTAATTGCAATAAGTTTTATTTTAATATTTTCACATATGCCTTCTAGTATAGTATTATATTGGATAACAAATAATTTTTTATCTATTTTACAACAAATAATTTTATTAAAATAAAATATGAACTTATATTCTCATCCTATAATAGCAATTTCAACATCTTTAAATAAAAGTGCTATTGGGATAATAAGAATATCTGGAGAAAATTTATGGATTATAATAAATAAAATTTGTAATAAAAATAAAAATAATTTAAAACCACGATATGCAACTTATACAAGTTTTAAAAATATTAAAGGAAATATTATAGATTATGGATTAATTATATATTTTAAAGCTCCTAATTCATATACAGGAGAAAATTTATTAGAAATTCATTCACATGGAAATCCTATTATTATGAATAGGATATTTTCTAATTGTTTAAAAATTGGAAAAATAATAAATTTAAAAATTGCAAAACCTGGTGAATTTACACAAAGAGCTTTTTTAAATAAAAAAATAGATTTAATACAAGCAGAAGCTATTGCTGATTTAATAAAAGCTTCTACAAAAAAAGCAGCAAAATTTGCTATTAATTCATTAAAAGGAAAATTATCATTTTTAATAAATAATATTGAAAAAAAAATTAAAAAATTAAGAATTTTTATAGAAGCATATTTAAATTTTCCAGAAGAAATTATTATAAAAAATAAAAATATTAATATATATAAAAAATTAATAAAAATTAAAAAAAAATTAAAACAAATATCTTTAAATATTTCAAAAAAAATTATTTTTAATAATGGTATAAATACATTAATTATTGGAAAACCTAATGTAGGTAAATCATCATTATTAAATATTTTATCTAATACTAAAACAGCTATAGTAACAAATATTGCAGGTACTACTAGAGATAAATTAATAACAAAAATAGAAATAAAAGGAATAATATTTAATATTATAGATACTGCTGGTATTAAAAATATAAATAAAAAAAATTTAAAAATTAATATTATTGAAAAAATAGGTATAAAAAAAACTTTAAATGAAATTAAAAATTCAAATATAATTTTATATGTTTTTGATATTTGTAAAGGTATTTCTAAAGAAGATAAAAAAAATATTAAAAAAATACCTAAAAATATTAAAAAAATTTTTATTTGGAATAAAATAGATATTTTAAATAATAAATTACAAATAAAAAAAAATATAAATAATATTCATATTTTTTTATCAGCAAAAAAAAATATTGGAATAAATTTTTTAAAAAAAAAATTAAAAAATAATATAAATTATAATATATATTCAAAACAAAAATATATGATTAATAAAAAACAATTAATAATTTTTAAAAAAATTAAAAAACATTTAAAAAAAGCTATTTTTTATTCTTATGATAAAAAAAAAAAAAATATAAATATTAATGATTTTTTAGCAGAAGAATTAAAAATAATTCAAAATAAATTAAATAAAATTACAGGTAAAAAACATTCAAAAAAAATCTTAAAAAATATTTTTTCAAAATTTTGTATAGGAAAATAATATTTTTAAAAAAAATAAATAAATGTTATTAACAGATATATTTGATGTAATTGTTGTAGGTGGTGGACATGCTGGTATTGAAGCAGCATCAGTTGCATCAAGAATGAAATCTAAAACTCTTCTTTTAACAGATAATATTGATACAATTGGACAAATGTCTTGTAATCCTTCTATAGGAGGAATAGGAAAAGGACATTTAGTTAAAGAAATTGATGCTATGGGAGGAATTATGCCTATTATAACAGATAAAGCAGGAATACATTTTAAAACATTAAATACTTCAAAAGGAGCAGCGGTTCAATCCACTAGAGTACAAGTAGATAAAATCTTATATAAAATTTTTATAAGACAAACATTAGAAAAAGAAAAAAATCTTTTAATTTTTCAAGAAACAATTGATAATATTAAAATTAAAAATAATAAAATTATTGGAGTAATTACTCAATCTGGACTTTTATTAAAATGTAAATCAGTAATATTAACTACTGGAACTTTTTTAAATGGAAAAATTCATATAGGTTCATATAATTATAAATCTGGACGTTTAGGTGAAAAATCTTCTATAAATTTATCAAAAAATTTAAATGAATTAAATATTCCTAAAAAAAGATTAAAAACAGGAACACCACCAAGAATTGATGCAAGAAGTATAAATTTTTTAAAGTTAAAAAAACATAAAGGTGATAAAAATCCTATACCATTTTTTTCTATTATGAGTAATAATGAAAAAAATAAAAAACAAAAAAATTGTTGGATAACTAAAACTAACAATAATACACGTGAAATAATTATAAAAAATATTAAAAAAAATCCAATGTATTCAGGGATAATTAAAGGAATAGGCCCTAGATATTGTCCTTCTATAGAAGAAAAATTTTTAAAATTTCCAGAAAAAAAATCACATAAAATTTATTTAGAAATGGAAAGTTCAAAAAATAATGAAATTTATCCTAATGGAATTTCTACTAGTTTTTCTTTTGAAATTCAATTAAAAATTTTACATTCTATAAAAGGTTTAGAAAATGCTCATATTTTAAGACCTGGATATGCTATAGAATATGATTGTTTTGATCCTAAATTTTTAAAATTAACTTTAGAAACAAAAGAAATTTCAGGTTTATATTTTGCAGGACAAATAAATGGAACTACTGGTTATGAAGAAGCAGCTTCACAAGGTTTATTAGCAGGGATAAATGCTTCTTTAAATGCATCTTATAAAGAACAATGGTTTCCTAAAAGAAATGAAGCATATTTAGGAGTATTAATAGATGATTTAACAACACAAAGTATTAATGAACCTTATAGAATGTTTACTAGTAGAGCTGAATATAGATTATATTTAAGAGAAGATAATGCAGATTATCGTTTAACAAAAATTGCAAAAAGTTTAGGTTGTATAAAAAAAAAACAATGGCAACTTTTTAAAAAAAAAAAAAAAATAATTAATAATGAAATTAAAAGATTAAAAACAATATGGATAAATCCAAAAATTATTAAAAAAAAAGAAATTAAAAGAATTTTATTAAAATCTATAAAAAAAGAATATAATTTTTATAATTTATTAAAAAGACCATATATAACTTATGAAAAATTATTATCTATGTTAGATATTAATAATAAATTAATTACTAATTATAAAATAACTAATAAAAAAATTTCTAAAGAAATAAATATAAAAATAAAATATGAAGGATATATTAAAAAAGAATATAAAAATATTATTAATCATAATAAATACGAAAATATAAAATTACCATATAATTTTAATTATATGAATATTAAAACATTATCTAATGAAGCAAAAGAAAAACTTAATAAATATAAACCAAAAACAATTGGTCAAGCTTCTAAAATTTCTGGTATAACTTTTTCATCAATATCAATATTAATAATATTATTTAAATATAAAAAATAATTATTTTTATATGAAATATATAAGTGATATATTAAAAAAAAATTCTAAAAAAATAGGAGTTTTTTTAAAAAAAAATCAAATTAAAAAAATATTAAAATTTATTTTTTTAATAAAAAAATGGAATAAAATTTATAATTTAACTTCTATAAAAACATCTAAAAAAATTATTTTTTTTCATATTTTAGATTCTTTAACAATTATAAAATATTTAAAAAATAAAAATTATATTTTAGATGTTGGTTCAGGTGTAGGATTACCTGGAATAATAATTGCTATTTTATTAGAAAAAATATCTCCTAAAACTAAAATACATTTAATAGATTCAAAAAATAAAAAAATAATATTTTTAAATCAAGTAAAAATAGAATTAAATTTAAAAAATATATCTATATTTTTAACAAGAGTAGAAAATTTTAAAAAAAAAAATTTTACGATATAATTATATCAAGAAGTTTAACAAATATAAAACAATTTATTAAATGGGCAAAACATTTATTAAAATTTAATGGATTTTTTTTTGCTATGAAAACAATAATTTCAAAAAAAGAAATTAATAATATACCTAAAAAATGGACAATTATAAAAAAAATATTTTTTAAAATTCCTAAAATTAAAAAAAAACATTTTTTAATAATAATTTCAAAAAAAAAATAATTAATATGTTTAATATAAATATAATTGATAAAGGTAAAGAAGATTATAAAATAACATTTAAAAAAATGATTAATTTTATTAAAAAAAGAAATAAAAATACTATTAATGAAATATGGATTGTTGAACATAATCCATGTTTTACATTAGGTTTAAATGCAAATATAAAAAATATTATTAATGCACATAATATTCCAATTATTAAAACAGATAGAGGAGGAGATGTAACTTATCATGGACCAGGTCAAATAGTAATTTACTTTTTATTAAATTTATTTAAAAAAATTATTAAAAATAAATTTTATTTATTTAAATTTATTAATATTTTAGAAAATTCTATTATTGATACATTAAAAATGTATAACATAAATAGTAAAAAAAAAAAAAAACCTGGAATTTATATAAGTAATGGTTTTTGGAAAAATGCAAAAATTGCTTTTTTAGGTTTAAAAATAACTAAAAAATATTATACATATCATGGTATTTCTTTAAATATAAATATGAATTTAAAACCTTTTGAATATATTTATCCATGTGGATGTAAAAATATTAAAATTGTAGATATAAAAACTTTAAATTCTAAAATTTCTAAAAAAAATATAAAAAAAAATTTTATTAAAAAAATAATTTATTATTTAAATAAATAAATTATATTATGAATAATAATAAAAAAATAATTAAAAAACCTAAATGGTTAAAAATAAAAACAAATTTTGAAAATAAAAATTTTTTTTCAATGAAAAAAATTTTAAAAATAAATAAAATTATTACTGTATGTGAAGAAGCTGCTTGTCCAAATATTATAAAATGTTTTACAAAAGGTATTGCTACATTTATGATAATGGGAAATAAATGTACTAGAAAATGTTTTTTTTGTAATATTAAAAATGGAAAACCAACAAAAATTGATATTAATGAACCAAAAAATATAGCAAATATAATTTTAAAATTAAAACTTGATTATGTTGTTATTACTAGTGTTACTAGAGATGATTTAAAAGATGGAGGTGCTGAACAATTTGCTAAATGTATAAAAAATATACGTAAAATATCTCCTAAAACTAAAATAGAAATTTTAGTACCTGATTTTAAAAAAAAAAATAATTTAGCTATTAAAATTTTAAGTAAAAATTTACCAGATGTTATAAATCATAATATTGAAACTACTTATAGATTATATAAAAAAATTAAACCAGGAGGAAATTATTTTAATTCATTAAAATTATTAAAAAAAATAAAATTAAATTTTCCTAATTTATTAACAAAATCTGGATTAATAATAGGTTTAGGTGAAACTGATGAAGAAATTTTAAATACAATATATGATATTAAAAAAAATAATGTTGATATTTTAACTATTGGACAATATTTAATGCCAACAAAAAAACATATTCCAGTTCATAGATATATAAAAAAAATAAAATTTAAAAAATTTAAAAAAGAAGCTTATAAATTAGGTTTTAAAACTGTTATATCAGGACCTTTAGTAAGATCTAGTTATAAAGCTAATAAAATTTTTAAAAAAAAAAAATAAAATATTTTTTTAAAAATATAAATTTATTGACTTTTGCAGAAAAAAAGTATATTTTATAAAAATACTCTTTAAAAATTTTTTTTTAAAAAAAAATTTTCTTTTAAAAAAAAAAAAAATATTTTTATATATAAATTATATTTAGAAAATAAATTTTTAATTAAAGATTATTTAAAATTAAATTTAAATTAATAAATTATATTTAGAAAATAAATTTTTAATTAAAGATTATTTAAAATTAAATTTAAATTAATAAATTATATTTAGAAAATAAATTTTTAATTAAAGATTATTTAAAATTAAATTTAAATTAATAAATTATATTTAGAAAATAAATTTTTAATTAAAGATTATTTAAAATTAAATTTAAATTAATAAATTATATTTAGAAAATAAATTTTTAATTAAAGATTATTTAAAATTAAATTTAAATTAATAAATTATATTTAGAAAATAAATTTTTAATTAAAGATTATTTAAAATTAAATTTAAATTAATAAATTATATTTAGAAAATAAATTTTTAATTAAAGATTATTTAAAATTAAATTTAAATTAATAAATTATATTTAGAAAATAAATTTTTAATTAAAGATTATTTAAAATTAAATTTAAATTAATAAATTATACAAATAATATTTATTAATATTTTATTTAAATTTAATTATTTTTATAATAAATATAAAAATATTATTTAAATAAATTATTTTAATAATTATTATTAATTAATATTTAATTAAATTAGTTATTAAATAATGTTTTATTAAATTAATTTTATAACTATTAGATTAGTTTTATAACTATTGGATTAGTTTTATAACGAGTTAAATTATTAAATAATATTTTATTAGATTAACTTTATAACAAATTAAGTTATTAAATAATGTTTTATTAGATTAGTTTTATAACTATTAGATTAGTTTTATAACGAGTTAAATTATTAAATAATATTTTATTAGATTAGTTTTATAACAAATTAAGTTATTAAATAATGTTTTATTAGATTAGTTTTATAACAAATTAAGTTATTAAATAATGTTTTATTAGATTAATTTTATAACTATTAGATTAGTTTTATAACGAGTTAAATTATTAAATAATGTTTTATTAGATTAGTTTTATAACAAATTAAGTTATTAAATAATGTTTTATTAGATTAGTTTTATAACAAATTAAGTTATTAAATAATGTTTTATTAGATTAGTTTTATAACAAATTAAGTTATTAAATAATGTTTTATTAGATTAGCTTTATAACAAATTAAGTTATTAAATAATGTTTTATTAGATTAGTTTTATAACAAATTAAGTTATTAAATAATGTTTTATTAGATTAATTTTATAACTATTAGATTAGTTTTATAATGAGTTAAATTATTAAATAATGTTTTATTAGATTAGTTTTATAACAAATTAAGTTATTAAATAATGTTTTATTAGATTAGCTTTATAACAAATTAAGTTATTAAATAATGTTTTATTAGATTAGTTTTATAACAAATTAAGTTATTAAATAATGTTTTATTAGATTAGTTTTATAACAAATTAAGTTATTAAATAATGTTTTATTAGATTAGTTTTATAACAAATTAAGTTATTAAATAATGTTTTATTAGATTAATTTTATAACTATTAGATTAGTTTTATAATGAGTTAAATTATTAAATAATGTTTTATTAGATTAGTTTTATAACAAATTAAGTTATTAAATAATGTTTTATTAGATTAGCTTTATAACAAATTAAGTTATTAAATAATGTTTTATTAGATTAGTTTTATAACAAATTAAGTTATTAAATAATGTTTTATTAGATTAGTTTTATAACAAATTAAGTTATTAAATAATGTTTTATTAGATTAATTTTATAACTATTAGATTAGTTTTATAATGAGTTAAATTATTAAATAATGTTTTATTAGATTAGTTTTATAACAAATTAAGTTATTAAATAATGTTTTATTAGATTAGTTTTATAACAAATTAAGTTATTAAATAATGTTTTATTAGATTAGTTTTATAACAAATTAAGTTATTAAATAATGTTTTATTAGATTAGTTTTATAACAAATTAAGTTATTAAATAATGTTTTATTAGATTAATTTTATAACTATTAGATTAGTTTTATAATGAGTTAAATTATTAAATAATGTTTTATTAGATTAGTTTTATAACAAATTAAGTTATTAAATAATGTTTTATTAGATTAGTTTTATAACAAATTAAGTTATTAAATAATGTTTTATTAGATTAGTTTTATAACAAATTAAGTTATTAAATAATGTTTTATTAGATTAATTTTATAACTATTAGATTAGTTTTATAACGAGTTAAATTATTAAATAATGTTTTATTAGATTAGTTTTATAACAAATTAAGTTATTAAATAATGTTTTATTAGATTAGTTTTATAACAAATTAAGTTATTAAATAATGTTTTATTAGATTAATTTTATAACTATTAGATTAGTTTTATAATGAGTTAAATTATTAAATAATGTTTTATTAGATTAGTTTTATAACAAATTAAGTTATTAAATAATGTTTTATTAGATTAGTTTTATAACAAATTAAGTTATTAAATAATGTTTTATTAGATTAGCTTTATAACAAATTAAGTTATTAAATAATGTTTTATTAGATTAGTTTTATAACAAATTAAGTTATTAAATAATGTTTTATTAGATTAGTTTTATAACAAATTAAGTTATTAAATAATGTTTTATTAGATTAATTTTATAACTATTAGATTAGTTTTATAACGAGTTAAATTATTAAATAATGTTTTATTAGATTAGTTTTATAACAAATTAAGTTATTAAATAATGTTTTATTAGATTAGTTTTATAACAAATTAAGTTATTAAATAATGTTTTATTAGATTAGTTTTATAACAAATTAAGTTATTAAATAATGTTTTATTAGATTAGTTTTATAACAAATTAAGTTATTAAATAATGTTTTATTAGATTAATTTTATAACTATTAGATTAGTTTTATAATGAGTTAAATTATTAAATAATGTTTTATTAGATTAGTTTTATAACAAATTAAGTTATTAAATAATGTTTTATTAGATTAGCTTTATAACAAATTAAGTTATTAAATAATGTTTTATTAGATTAGTTTTATAACAAATTAAGTTATTAAATAATGTTTTATTAGATTAATTTTATAACTATTAGATTAGTTTTATAATGAGTTAAATTATTAAATAATGTTTTATTAGATTAGTTTTATAACAAATTAAGTTATTAAATAATGTTTTATTAGATTAGTTTTATAACAAATTAAGTTATTAAATAATGTTTTATTAGATTAGTTTTATAACAAATTAAGTTATTAAATAATGTTTTATTAGATTAATTTTATAACTATTAGATTAGTTTTATAATGAGTTAAATTATTAAATAATGTTTTATTAGATTAGTTTTATAACAAATTAAGTTATTAAATAATGTTTTATTAGATTAGCTTTATAACAAATTAAGTTATTAAATAATGTTTTATTAGATTAGTTTTATAATAAATTAAGTTATTAAATAATGTTTTATTAGATTAGTTTTATAACAAATTAAGTTATTAAATAATGTTTTATTAGATTAATTTTATAACTATTAGATTAGTTTTATAACGAGTTAAATTATTAAATAATGTTTTATTAGATTAGTTTTATAACAAATTAAGTTATTAAATAATGTTTTATTAGATTAGTTTTATAACAAATAAAGTTATTAAATAATGTTTTATTAGATTAGTTTTATAACAAATTAAGTTATTAAATAATGTTTTATTAGATTAGTTTTATAACAAATTAAGTTATTAAATAATGTTTTATTAGATTAATTTTATAACTATTAGATTAGTTTTATAACGAGTTAAATTATTAAATAATGTTTTATTAGATTAGTTTTATAACAAATTAAGTTATTAAATAATGTTTTATTAGATTAGCTTTATAACAAATTAAGTTATTAAATAATGTTTTATTAGATTAGTTTTATAACAAATTAAGTTATTAAATAATGTTTTATTAGATTAGTTTTATAACAAATTAAGTTATTAAATAATGTTTTATTAGATTAATTTTATAACGAGTTAAATTATTAAATAATGTTTTATTAGATTAGTTTTATAACAAATTAAGTTATTAAATAATGTTTTATTAGATTAGTTTTATAACAAATTAAGTTATTAAATAATGTTTTATTAGATTAATTTTATAACTATTAGATTAGTTTTATAACGAGTTAAATTATTAAATAATGTTTTATTAGATTAGTTTTATAACAAATTAAGTTATTAAATAATGTTTTATTAGATTAGTTTTATAACAAATTAAGTTATTAAATAATGTTTTATTAGATTAATTTTATAACTATTAGATTAGTTTTATAATGAGTTAAATTATTAAATAATGTTTTATTAGATTAGTTTTATAACAAATTAAGTTATTAAATAATGTTTTATTAGATTAGCTTTATAACAAATTAAGTTATTAAATAATGTTTTATTAGATTAGTTTTATAACAAATTAAGTTATTAAATAATGTTTTATTAGATTAGTTTTATAACAAATTAAGTTATTAAATAATGTTTTATTAGATTAATTTTATAACTATTAGATTAGTTTTATAACGAGTTAAATTATTAAATAATGTTTTATTAGATTAGTTTTATAACAAATTAAGTTATTAAATAATGTTTTATTAGATTAGTTTTATAACAAATTAAGTTATTAAATAATGTTTTATTAGATTAATTTTATAACTATTAGATTAGTTTTATAACGAGTTAAATTATTAAATAATGTTTTATTAGATTAGTTTTATAACAAATTAAGTTATTAAATAATGTTTTATTAGATTAGTTTTATAACAAATAAAGTTATTAAATAATGTTTTATTAGATTAGTTTTATAACAAATTAAGTTATTAAATAATGTTTTATTAGATTAGTTTTATAACAAATTAAGTTATTAAATAATGTTTTATTAGATTAGTTTTATAACAAATAAAGTTATTAAATAATGTTTTATTAGATTAGTTTTATAACAAATTAAGTTATTAAATAATGTTTTATTAGATTAGTTTTATAACAAATTAAGTTATTAAATAATGTTTTATTAGATTAATTTTATAACTATTAGATTAGTTTTATAACAAATTAAGTTATTAAATAATGTTTTATTAGATTAGCTTTATAACAAATTAAGTTATTAAATAATGTTTTATTAGATTAGTTTTATAACAAATTAAGTTATTAAATAATGTTTTATTAGATTAGTTTTATAACAAATTAAGTTATTAAATAATGTTTTATTAGATTAGTTTTATAACAAATTAAGTTATTAAATAATGTTTTATTAGATTAATTTTATAACTATTAGATTAGTTTTATAACAAATTAAGTTATTAAATAATGTTTTATTAGATTAGCTTTATAACAAATTAAGTTATTAAATAATGTTTTATTAGATTAGTTTTATAACAAATTAAGTTATTAAATAATGTTTTATTAGATTAGCTTTATAACAAATTAAGTTATTAAATAATGTTTTATTAGATTAGTTTTATAACAAATTAAGTTATTAAATAATGTTTTATTAGATTAGTTTTATAACAAATTAAGTTATTAAATAATGTTTTATTAGATTAATTTTATAACTATTAGATTAGTTTTATAACGAGTTAAATTATTAAATAATGTTTTATTAGATTAGTTTTATAACAAATTAAGTTATTAAATAATGTTTTATTAGATTAGTTTTATAACAAATAAAGTTATTAAATAATGTTTTATTAGATTAGTTTTATAACAAATTAAGTTATTAAATAATGTTTTATTAGATTAATTTTATAACTATTAGATTAGTTTTATAACGAGTTAAATTATTAAATAATGTTTTATTAGATTAGTTTTATAACAAATTAAGTTATTAAATAATGTTTTATTAGATTAGCTTTATAACAAATTAAGTTATTAAATAATGTTTTATTAGATTAGTTTTATAACAAATTAAGTTATTAAATAATGTTTTATTAGATTAGTTTTATAACAAATTAAGTTATTAAATAATGTTTTATTAGATTAATTTTATAACTATTAGATTAGTTTTATAACGAGTTAAATTATTAAATAATGTTTTATTAGATTAGTTTTATAACAAATTAAGTTATTAAATAATGTTTTATTAGATTAGTTTTATAACAAATAAAGTTATTAAATAATGTTTTATTAGATTAGTTTTATAACAAATTAAGTTATTAAATAATGTTTTATTAGATTAATTTTATAACTATTAGATTAGTTTTATAACGAGTTAAATTATTAAATAATGTTTTATTAGATTAGTTTTATAACAAATTAAGTTATTAAATAATGTTTTATTAGATTAGCTTTATAACAAATTAAGTTATTAAATAATGTTTTATTAGATTAGTTTTATAACAAATTAAGTTATTAAATAATGTTTTATTAGATTAGTTTTATAACAAATTAAGTTATTAAATAATGTTTTATTAGATTAATTTTATAACGAGTTAAATTATTAAATAATGTTTTATTAGATTAGTTTTATAACAAATTAAGTTATTAAATAATGTTTTATTAGATTAGTTTTATAACAAATTAAGTTATTAAATAATGTTTTATTAGATTAATTTTATAACTATTAGATTAGTTTTATAACGAGTTAAATTATTAAATAATGTTTTATTAGATTAGTTTTATAACAAATTAAGTTATTAAATAATGTTTTATTAGATTAGTTTTATAACAAATTAAGTTATTAAATAATGTTTTATTAGATTAATTTTATAACTATTAGATTAGTTTTATAATGAGTTAAATTATTAAATAATGTTTTATTAGATTAGTTTTATAACAAATTAAGTTATTAAATAATGTTTTATTAGATTAGCTTTATAACAAATTAAGTTATTAAATAATGTTTTATTAGATTAGTTTTATAACAAATTAAGTTATTAAATAATGTTTTATTAGATTAGTTTTATAACAAATTAAGTTATTAAATAATGTTTTATTAGATTAATTTTATAACTATTAGATTAGTTTTATAACGAGTTAAATTATTAAATAATGTTTTATTAGATTAGTTTTATAACAAATTAAGTTATTAAATAATGTTTTATTAGATTAGTTTTATAACAAATAAAGTTATTAAATAATGTTTTATTAGATTAGTTTTATAACAAATTAAGTTATTAAATAATGTTTTATTAGATTAGTTTTATAACAAATTAAGTTATTAAATAATGTTTTATTAGATTAGTTTTATAACAAATAAAGTTATTAAATAATGTTTTATTAGATTAGTTTTATAACAAATTAAGTTATTAAATAATGTTTTATTAGATTAGTTTTATAACAAATTAAGTTATTAAATAATGTTTTATTAGATTAATTTTATAACTATTAGATTAGTTTTATAACAAATTAAGTTATTAAATAATGTTTTATTAGATTAGCTTTATAACAAATTAAGTTATTAAATAATGTTTTATTAGATTAGTTTTATAACAAATTAAGTTATTAAATAATGTTTTATTAGATTAGTTTTATAACAAATTAAGTTATTAAATAATGTTTTATTAGATTAATTTTATAACGAGTTAAATTATTAAATAATGTTTTATTAGATTAGTTTTATAACAAATTAAGTTATTAAATAATGTTTTATTAGATTAGTTTTATAACAAATTAAGTTATTAAATAATGTTTTATTAGATTAATTTTATAACTATTAGATTAGTTTTATAACGAGTTAAATTATTAAATAATGTTTTATTAGATTAGTTTTATAACAAATTAAGTTATTAAATAATGTTTTATTAGATTAGTTTTATAACAAATTAAGTTATTAAATAATGTTTTATTAGATTAATTTTATAACTATTAGATTAGTTTTATAATGAGTTAAATTATTAAATAATGTTTTATTAGATTAGTTTTATAACAAATTAAGTTATTAAATAATGTTTTATTAGATTAGCTTTATAACAAATTAAGTTATTAAATAATGTTTTATTAGATTAGTTTTATAACAAATTAAGTTATTAAATAATGTTTTATTAGATTAGTTTTATAACAAATTAAGTTATTAAATAATGTTTTATTAGATTAATTTTATAACTATTAGATTAGTTTTATAACGAGTTAAATTATTAAATAATGTTTTATTAGATTAGTTTTATAACAAATTAAGTTATTAAATAATGTTTTATTAGATTAGTTTTATAACAAATAAAGTTATTAAATAATGTTTTATTAGATTAGTTTTATAACAAATTAAGTTATTAAATAATGTTTTATTAGATTAGTTTTATAACAAATTAAGTTATTAAATAATGTTTTATTAGATTAGTTTTATAACTATTAGATTAGTTTTATAACGAGTTAAATTATTAAATAATGTTTTATTAGATTAGTTTTATAACAAATTAAGTTATTAAATAATGTTTTATTAGATTAGCTTTATAACAAATTAAGTTATTAAATAATGTTTTATTAGATTAGTTTTATAACAAATTAAGTTATTAAATAATGTTTTATTAGATTAGTTTTA
Source organism: Candidatus Zinderia endosymbiont of Aphrophora alni (assembly GCF_964019745.1). Taxonomy (NCBI): domain Bacteria; kingdom Pseudomonadati; phylum Pseudomonadota; class Betaproteobacteria; order Burkholderiales; family Oxalobacteraceae; genus Candidatus Zinderia; species Candidatus Zinderia endosymbiont of Aphrophora alni. Next base: position 139,550 of record NZ_OZ026462.1, read on the forward strand.
TAACAAATTAAGTTATTAAATAATGTTTTATTAGATTAATTTTATAACTATTAGATTAGTTTTATAACGAGTTAAATTATTAAATAATGTTTTATTAGATTAGTTTTATAACAAATTAAGTTATTAAATAATGTTTTATTAGATTAGTTTTATAACAAATAAAGTTATTAAATAATGTTTTATTAAATTAATTTTATAATAAATTAAGTTATTAATTATTTTTATAATAAACATAAAAATATTATTTAAATAAATTAATTTAATAATTATTATTAAATAATATTTAAATTAATTAATTTTACAATAAGTTATTAATTATTTTTAATATTAAAAATAAAAAGATTATAATATAAATATTAATATTTTAATAAATTTATATAAATAAATTATTAGTTATTTTTATAAAAATATTAAAAAATAATTATTAATTTATTAATTTATTAATTTATTAATTTATTAATTTATTAATTTATTAATTTATTAATTTATTAATTTATTAATTTATTAATTTATTAATTTATTAATTTATTAATTTATTAATTTAATATCATTAATAAGATATAATAAATTAATATTTTTATTAATTTTTGTTTATATAAATAAAATATATATAAATTTATATATATAAATTGTTAATTATTTTTATTATAGTATTAAAAAATAATTAATAATTTATTAATTTAATATTTTAATAAAACTTAATGAATAAATATTATTATTAATTTTTAAATTTATTTTTTTTATATAGATAAAATATATATAAATTTATATAGGTAAATTGTTAATTATTTTTATTATAGTATTAAAAAATAATTAATAATTTATTAATTTAATATTTTAATAAAACTTAATGAACAAATATTATTATTAATTTTTAAATTTATTTTTTTTATATAGATAAAATATATATAAATTTATATAGGTAAATTGTTAATTATTTTTATTATAGTATTAAAAAATAATTAATAATTTATTAATTTAATATTTTAATAAAACTTAATGAACAAATATTATTATTAATTTTTAAATTTATTTTTTTTATATAGATAAAATATATATAAATTTATATAGGTAAATTGTTAATTATTTTTATTATAGTATTAAAAAATAATTAATAATTTATTAATTTAATATTTTAATAAAACTTAATGAACAAATATTATTATTAATTTTTAAATTTATTTTTTTTATATAGATAAAATATATATAAATTTATATAGGTAAATTGTTAATTATTTTTATTATAGTATTAAAAAATAATTAATAATTTATTAATTTAATATTTTAATAAAACTTAATGAACAAATATTATTATTAATTTTTAAATTTATTTTTTTTATATAGATAAAATATATATAAATTTATATAGGTAAATTGTTAATTATTTTTATTATAGTATTAAAAAATAATTAATAATTTATTAATTTAATATTTTAATAAAACTTAATGAACAAATATTATTATTAATTTTTAAATTTATTTTTTTTATATAGATAAAATATATATAAATTTATATAGGTAAATTGTTAATTATTTTTATTATAGTATTAAAAAATAATTAATAATTTATTAATTTAATATTTTAATAAAACTTAATAAACAAATATTATTATTAATTTTTAAATTTATTTTTTTTATATAGATAAAATATATATAAATTTATATAGGTAAATTGTTAATTATTTTTATTATAGTATTAAAAAATAATTAATAATTTATTAATTTAATATTTTAATAAAACTTAATGAACAAATATTATTATTAATTTTTAAATTTATTTTTTTTATATAGATAAAATATATATAAATTTATATAGGTAAATTGTTAATTATTTTTATTATAGTATTAAAAAATAATTAATAATTTATTAATTTATTAATTTAATATTTTAATAAAACTTAATGAACAAATATTATTATTAATTTTTAAATTTATTTTTTTTATATAGATAAAATATATATAAATTTATATAGGTAAATTGTTAATTATTTTTATTATAGTATTAAAAAATAATTAATAATTTATTAATTTAATATTTTAATAAAACTTAATGAACAAATATTATTATTAATTTTTAAATTTATTTTTTTTATATAGATAAAATATATATAAATTTATATAGGTAAATTGTTAATTATTTTTATTATAGTATTAAAAAATAATTAATAATTTATTAATTTATTAATTTAATATTTTAATAAAACTTAATGAACAAATATTATTATTAATTTTTAAATTTATTTTTTTTATATAGATAAAATATATATAAATTTATATAGGTAAATTGTTAATTATTTTTATTATAGTATTAAAAAATAATTAATAATTTATTAATTTAATATTTTAATAAAACTTAATGAACAAATATTATTATTAATTTTTAAATTTATTTTTTTTATATAGATAAAATATATATAAATTTATATAGGTAAATTGTTAATTATTTTTATTATAGTATTAAAAGATAATTAATAATTTAATAATTTATTAATTTAATATTTTAATAAAACTTAATGAACAAATATTATTATTAATTTTTAAATTTATTTTTTTTATATAGATAAAATATATATAAATTTATATAGGTAAATTGTTAATTATTTTTATTATAGTATTAAAAAATAATTAATAATTTATTAATTTAATATTTTAATAAAACTTAATGAACAAATATTATTATTAATTTTTAAATTTATTTTTTTTATATAGATAAAATATATATAAATTTATATAGGTAAATTGTTAATTATTTTTATTATAGTATTAAAAAATAATTAATAATTTATTAATTTATTAATTTAATATTTTAATAAAACTTAATGAACAAATATTATTATTAATTTTTAAATTTATTTTTTTTATATAGATAAAATATATATAAATTTATATAGGTAAATTGTTAATTATTTTTATTATAGTATTAAAAAATAATTAATAATTTATTAATTTAATATTTTAATAAAACTTAATGAACAAATATTATTATTAATTTTTAAATTTATTTTTTTTATATAGATAAAATATATATAAATTTATATAGGTAAATTGTTAATTATTTTTATTATAGTATTAAAAAATAATTAATAATTTATTAATTTATTAATTTAATATTTTAATAAAACTTAATGAACAAATATTATTATTAATTTTTAAATTTATTTTTTTTATATAGATAAAATATATATAAATTTATATAGGTAAATTGTTAATTATTTTTATTATAGTATTAAAAAATAATTAATAATTTATTAATTTAATATTTTAATAAAACTTAATGAACAAATATTATTATTAATTTTTAAATTTATTTTTTTTATATAGATAAAATATATATAAATTTATATAGGTAAATTGTTAATTATTTTTATTATAGTATTAAAAAATAATTAATAATTTATTAATTTATTAATTTATTAATTTAATATTTTAATAAAACTTAATGAACAAATATTATTATTAATTTTTAAATTTATTTTTTTTATATAGATAAAATATATATAAATTTATATAGATAAATTGTTAATTATTTTTATTATAGTATTAAAAAATAATTAATAATTTATTAATTTATTAATTTAATATTTTATTAAAATTTAATAAATAAATATTTTTATTTATATAAATAAAATATATATTTTTTTAATTAAAAATTTTAATAAATTATTAATTATTTAAAATTATTTAAAATTATTTAAAATTATTTAAAATTATTTAAAATTATTTAAAATTATTTAAAATTATTTAAAATTATTTAAAATTATTTAAAAAAATATTAAAAATTTTTTTAAATATTGTTTACTTTTTAAATAAAATATAATATAATATATTAAAAGAATATTTTATATTTATATAAAAAAAATTATATAATTTAATTTAAAAAAAATTATTTTAATTTTTTGAAAATAATAATATATTGATAATAAAAATTATATTAAAAATTATATATAATATTTAATTATATTATATTAATTTAATTAATTTTTAAATATAAATTTTATTTTTATTAAAAGTTTTTTTGTTTTTGTAAAATTTTTATAAGTATTTAAAATAAATTATAAGTTATTTTTTTAAAATTAAAGAGTTTGATCCTGGCTCAGATTGAACGCTGGCGGTATGCTTTACACATGCAAGTCGAACGGCATCACGAAAATGTTTTTTGTTTTTGGTGGCAAGTGGCGAACGGGTGAGTAATATATCGGAACGTACCTTAAAGTGGGGGATAACTAATTGAAAAATTAGCTAATACCGCATAATATCTAAGGATTAAAGTAGGGGATCGAAAGACCTTATGCTTTTTGAGCGGCCGATATCTGATTAGCTAGTTGGTAAGGTAAAAGCTTACCAAGGCAATGATCAGTAGCTGGTCTGAGAGGATGATCAGCCACACTGGAACTGAGATACGGTCCAGACTCTTACGGGAGGCAGCAGTGGGGAATTTTGGACAATGGGAGAAATCCTGATCCAGCAATACCGCGTGAGTGAAGAAGGCCTTAGGGTTGTAAAACTCTTTTGTCAGGGAAGAAATAATTTTAACTAATATTTAAAATGGATGACGGTACCTGAAGAATAAGCACCGGCTAACTACGTGCCAGCAGCCGCGGTAATACGTAGGGTGCTAGCGTTAATCGGAATTACTGGGCGTAAAGAGTGCGCAGGCGGTTATATAAGATAGATGTGAAATCCCTAGGCTTAACCAAGGAACTACATTTATGACTGTATAGCTAGAGTGTATTAGAGAGGGGTAGAATTTTATATGTAGCAGTGAAATGCGTAGATATATAAAGGAATACCAAAGGCGAAGGCAGCCCCTTGGGATAACACTGACGCTCATGCACGAAAGCGTGGGGAGCAAACAGGATTAGATACCCTGGTAGTCCACGCCCTAAACGATGTCTACTAGTTGTTGGATTTTTATTGATTCAGTAATGTAGCTAACGCGTCAAGTAGACCGCCTGGGGAGTACGGTCGCAAGATTAAAACTCAAAGGAATTGACGGGGACCCGCACAAGCGGTGGATGATGTGGATTAATTCGATGCAACGCGAAAAACCTTACCTACTCTTGACATGTTTAGAATTTTAAAGAAATTTAAAAGTGCTTGAAAAAGAACTAAAACACAGGTGCTGCATGGCTGTCGTCAGCTCGTGTCGTGAGATGTTGGGTTAAGTCCCGCAACGAGCGCAACCCTTATTATTAATTGCTACGTTAAGAGCACTTTAATAAAACTGCCGGTGACAAACCGGAGGAAGGTGAGGATGACGTCAAGTCCTCATGGCCCTTATGAGTAGGGCTTCACACGTCATACAATGGTACATACAGATGGCAGCAAATTTGCAAAGAAGAGCTAATCCAAAAAGTGTATCGTAGTCCGGATTGTAGTCTGCAACTCGACTGCATGAAGATGGAATCGCTAGTAATCGCGGATCAGCATGTCGCGGTGAATACGTTCTCGGGTCTTGTACACACCGCCCGTCACACCATGGAAGCGAGTTTTGCCAGAAGTAATTAACTTAACCTAAAAAAAAAGGATGGCGATTACTACGGCAGGATTCGTGACTGGGGTGAAGTCGTAACAAGGTAGCCGTATCGGAAGGTGCGGCTGGATTACCTCCTTTTAGAGGAACATAAAATTAAATATTTATATTTATTATTATTTTATTTTTTACTAAATAGAGTAAGATTTTTTTGAGAAACAAAATATATTAAAAAAATATATTAATTTTTAAGATTTATTTAATATTATAGAGAATAAAAAAATTAAGTGCATATGATGAATGCTTTGGCAATTACAGGCGATGAAGGACGTAGTAGCTTGCGATAAGCTGCGGATAACTAGCAAACAAGTATCGACCCGCAGATTTCCGAATGGGAAAACCTGACTTTTTAAAAGTCATTATTTATTGAATATATAGATAAATAAAGCTAACGCAGTGAACTGAAACATCTAAGTAACTGTAGGAAAAGAAATCAAATGAGATTCCCTTAGTAGTGGCGAGCGAAATGGGAAAAGCTTATAAAATATAATATAATTTATAGTAGAATGAAATGGAAAATTCAACTATAACAGGTGATAGTCCTTTATATTAAATAAATTATATAAAACTAAATTTATATATAAGTAGGGCGAGACACGTGAAATCTTGTCTGAATATAGGGGGACCATCCTCTAAAGCTAAATACTCGTAATTGACCGATAGTGAACAAGTACCGTGAGGGAAAAGTGAAAAGAACCCCTGAAGGGGAGTGAAATAGATCCTGAAATCATATGCATACAAACAGTAGGAGCTTTTTAATATAATTTTTATATTTTTAATAGTAACTGCGTACCTTTTGTATAATGGGTCAGCGAGTTATATTCAATGGCAAGCTTAACTTTTATAAGGTAGGCGTAGAGAAATCGAGTTTTAATAGAGCGTTTAGTCTTTGGATATAGACCCGAAACCAAGTGATCTACTTATGGCCAGGTTGAAGGTAAATTAAAATTTATTGGAGGACCGAACCCACTAATGTTGAAAAATTAGGGGATGAGCTGTGAGTAGGGGTGAAAGGCCAATCAAACTTGGAGATAGCTGGTTCTCTCCGAAAACTATTTAGGTAGTGCCTTAAGTATTCACTACCGGGGGTAGAGCACTGTTATGGCTAGGGGATTGTTAAAATTTACTAAACCATTGCAAACTCCGAATACCGGTAAGTGTTAGCTTAGGAGACAGACGTCGGGTGCTAACGTCCGGCGTCGAGAGGGAAACAACCCAGATCATCAGCTAAGGTCCCTAAAATTAGCTAAGTGGAAAACGTAGTGAAAAGTCTAAAACAATCAGGAGGTTGGCTTAGAAGCAGCCATCCTTTAAAGAAAGCGTAAAAGCTCACTGATCTAGTCATTTTGCGCGGAAAATGTAACGGGGCTAAAGCTAATTACCGAAGCTATGAATATTTTTTAAAAAAAATATAGTAGGAGAGCGTTCTGTAAGCTTGAGAAGGTTTTTTGTGAAAAAAACTGGAAGTATCAGAAGTGCGAATGCTGACATAAGTAACGATAATGATGGTGAAAATCCTTCACGCCGAAAATCTAAGGTTTCCTGTTCAACGTTCATCGAAACAGGGTTAGTCGGTTCCTAAGGTGAGGCAGAAATGCGTAATCGATGGAAAAAAGGTTAATATTCCTATACCTTTAATATATGCGATGAAGAGACGAATTGCTAAAAATTGTCCAAGTGTTGGAAATCTTGGTTTTTATATTTAAGAAGTTTATTAGGAAAATCCGATAATATAATTCAAAAATATGAAACGAATATTTTTATAAAGCAATTAAATAGTAGTTCCAAGAAAATCTTCTAAGCTTCAGTATATTAAAGGCCGTACCGTAAACCAACACAGGTGGATGAGAAGAATATTCTAAGGCGCTTGAGAGAACTCAGGAGAAGGAACTCGGCAAATTAATACTGTAACTTAGGGAGAAGGTATGCCTTTATTAGTTAATAATTTTATACTTCTTAAAAAACAAAAAAAGGTTGCAAAAAAATGGTAGCTGCGACTGTTTAATAAAAACATAGCACTCTGCTAACACGTAAGTGGATGTATAGGGTGTGACGCCTGCCCGGTGCTGGAAGATTAAATGATAAAGTGAAAGCTTTTGAGTGAAGTCCCAGTAAACGGCGGCCGTAACTATAACGGTCCTAAGGTAGCGAAATTCCTTGTCGGGTAAGTTCCGACCTGCACGAATGGCGTAACGATGGCTACACTGTCTCCTCCTGAGACTCAGTGAAATTGAAATGTTTGTGAAGATGCAAACTACCCGCGGCTAGACGGAAAGACCCCATGAACCTTTACTGTAGCTTTGTATTGATTTTTAAATAATTTTGTGTAGGATAGGTGGGAGACTATGAAATAAAAACGCCAGTTTTTATTGAGTCGTTGTTGAAATACCACCCTTTTTTATTTGAAATTCTAACTTTAATCCGTTATCCGGATTAAGAACAGTGCATGGTAGGCAGTTTGACTGGGGCGGTCTCCTCCTAAAGAGTAACGGAGGAGCTCAAAGGTACGCTAAGTACGGTCGGAAATCGTACTGATAGTGCAATGGCAAAAGCGTGCTTAACTGCGAGACTGACTAGTCGAGCAGATACGAAAGTAGGACATAGTGATCCGATGGTTCTGTATGGAATGGCCATCGCTCAACGAATAAAAGGTACTCTGGGGATAACAGGCTAATTCCCCCCAAGAGTTCATATCGACGGGGGAGTTTGGCACCTCGATGTCGGCTCATCACATCCTGGGGCTGTAGTAGGTCCCAAGGGTATGGCTGTTCGCCATTTAAAGTGGTACGTGAGCTGGGTTTAAAACGTCGTGAGACAGTTTGGTCCCTATCTACCGTGGGCGTTGGAAATTTGAAGGGAGCTGCTTCTAGTACGAGAGGACCGAAGTGGACGAACCTCTAGTGTATCGGTTGTCACGCCAGTGGCATAGCCGAGTAGCCATGTTCGGAAAAGATAACTGCTGAAAGCATATAAGCGGGAAGCTTACCCTAAGATTAGATTTCCCAAAAAATTTTTTTTCTAAAGGGTTGTTCTAGACTAGAACGTTGATAGGTCAGATGTGTAAGCATAGTAATATGTTTAGCTAACTGATACTAATTTACCCGTGAGACTTATTATTCTATGATATTTTTATTTTAAATAAAAAAAAATTTTATTTTTAAATTTTATATAAATTTAAAAATAAAATTTTTAAAATTATTATTTTAATTAGCCTGATAATCATAGCGAATTGGAACCACTCTTTACCATTCCGAACAAGAAAGTGAAACGATTTTGCGCCGATGATAGTACTATAACTAGTGTGAAAGTAGGTAATTATCAGGTTAAAAAAATAATTTTAAAAAAATTATTTTTTCAAATGTCTAAATGTTATTCTACCTTTATTTAAATCATATGGTGAAATTTCTAAAGTAACTTTATCACCTGGTAAAATTCTAATATGATTTAAACGTATTTTACCAGATGTATAAGCAATTAATTCATGACCATTTTTTAAAATAACTTTAAATTTTGAATCAGGTAAAATTTTTTTAATAATTCCTTTAATTTCCAATAATTCTTCTTTAATCATATTTTTATATTTAAAATATTATTTTTTTATAATATATTATATTTTCTATATATTTAGAAAAAAAATCCACTTCTATATTAACATTATCATTAATTTTCATATGTTTAAATATTGTATTATTCATAGTATATGGTATAATATTTAAATTTATATAATTTTTTTTTTTAATATTAAAAATTTTATTAATTGTTAATGAAACACCATTTATAGCAATTGATCCTTTATATATTATATAATTTTTAATAAAATTAGGTATTTTTATAATAAATTTATATGATTCATTAATATTTTGTATATTTTTGATTTTTCCTATATCATCTATATGACCACTTAATAAGTGTCCATTTATTTTTTTATTTATTGTTAATGCTTCTTCTAAATTAATTTTTTCAAATTTATTAAATATTTTAATTTTTTTTAAAGTTTCTTTAGATATATTTATATTAAAAGAAATATTATTTTTTTTAAATATTGTTGTACAAACACCATTAATTGAAATTGAATCTCCTAATTTAATGTTTTTAATAAATATTTTTTGTGCTTCAATATTAATATTAATATTTTTATTTTTTTTTTTAATTTTTGTTATAATACCAATATTATTTATTATTCCAGTAAACATTTTTAATTTAATAAATTATTTTTTTATATATTATAAAAATATTGTTGAAGAATTAAAGAAGCTGATTTTGAATCTTTTTTTTTTTTTTTTTTTATTATTATAGAAGAGTAATTTTCATTTATTTTTTTAATTTTTAATTTAAAATGTAAAAAAAGTTTTTTAGAAAAATTTATACAATATTTGTATATATTACTTTTAATGTAAGGTATTCCTATAATAAAATAATTTGGTTTCCAAGTTTTTATAATTAATTTTATTTTTTTAAATGTTTTTTTTATATTACAATTTTTAATTGTTAATAGTGGTCTTGATTTTTTTATTAAAGTATTACCTATTGCAATTCCAATATTTTTTAAACCTATGTCAAAAGCTATTATAATTTTAATATTTTTATATTTCATCGTAAACATTACTCAAAAATATTTTTTTTATTCCTAATGTAGATAATAATTTTTTATATCGTTTTTTAACAGGAGTCTTAAAAAGAAGATCTTCATCTTCTCTCATTAATATCCATGCTACTTTATTACTAATTTCTCTTTCTAATTGTCCTGGTCCCCATTTTAAATACCCAAAAGTTATTATTAAATTTTCAATTTTTAAATTATTATGTTTATATTTTTCAACAAAAGTATCGTATTCTAAAAAAATAATTTTTTTTTTTATTTTTAAAGTTTTAGGATTTTTTTTTTTTTTAGTATATAAAATAAAACTTTTTTCAGTTTTAACAATTCCTCCAAACATAATAAAATTGTTAATAGATTTTAAATTAGCAAAAATTTTATCTTTTTCTTCTTGTTTAAAGTTATTTAATAATATTTCTATGTTTATATTTGTTATTTTATTTATAATAATTCCTAATGCTCCATCTTTATCATGTTTATATATATAAATAACAGCATCATTAAAAATATGATCTTCCATAAAAGGCATAGATACTAAAAAAAAATTATTTAATTTTGATTTATAATTTAATATTATTTTTTTATTAGAGTTTTTTTTTTTATTCATAAATTTATTTATTAAAATTATTTTTTATTAAAAATATTTTTTATTAAAAATATTATATATATAATATATATTATATATATTTATAAAAGGTAAATTAATATAAATTGTATAAATAGTATTTTATAAAAATTATTAAATATTTTTAATATGTTTAAATTATTAATTAATAATTTTTTTAAAAAATATGTAAATGATATTTACTATTTAATAAATTTAATTTTAGATTTTTTAAAATCTAAATTTAACTTATTAAATTTAAAATTTGTTATATCTATTTTTGGATCTTCTAGAATTAAAAAAAATAATTTATATTATCTTACATGTTTAAAATTATCAAAATTATTAGTTAATTCTGGTTTTAAAATTTTTACTGGTGGTGGTTTAGGAATTATGGAAGCTGCAAATAAAGGTGCTTTTAATTTAAAAAAAATATCTTCTATAGGTTTAAATTTTGAATTTTTAAATAATATAAAAAATAATTTTCAAAATATGTCTATAGATTATAATTTTTTATTTATGAGAAAAAATTCTTTTTATAAATATTCAAAAGCTTATATTATTTTTCCAGGAGGATTAGGAACTATAGATGAATTTACAGAAATTTTAAATTTATTACAAATGAATATGATACGTAAAGTTCCTGTTATTTTAGTTGGTAGTAGTTTTTGGTCTGGATTTATAGATTGGATGAATAATATAATGATTAAAAATAATTTTATAAATACTAAAGATTTAAAATTATTTAAAATAATTGATGAACCTATTAAGATTTTAAATTTTATTAAAAATTTTTATAAAAAAAAATAATTTTTGGGCTGTGTGGGATTTGAACCCACGACAAACGGATTAAAAGTCCGCTGCTCTACCAACTGAGCTAACAACCCTTTTTATATATATTATATATATTATATATATTATATATATTATATATATTATATATATTATATATATTATATATATTATATATATTATATATATTATATATATTATATATATTATATATATAAACTTTTTTATATTATAATATATATATTATATATATAATTTATATTTATAACAATTATTTTTAAAAGAAATAAATTTAAAATATATGATAAAAAAAAAAATTAAATATATAGATCCTAAAATTTGGCAATTAATAAAAAAAGAAGAAAAAAGACAAGAAGAAAATATTGAATTAATTGCTTCAGAAAATTATATTTCTCAAGCTTCTATGTATGCACAAGGTAGTAAATTAACTAATAAATATGCTGAAGGTTACCCAAATAAACGTTATTATGCAGGATGTAAATTTGTTGATAAAATTGAAAAATTAGCAATAAATCGTTTAAAAAAACTTTTTGGTGCTGAATCTGCAAATGTACAACCTCATTCTGGTTCTCAAGCAAATCAAGGAGTTTTTTTTTCTATACTTAATGCTGGTGATTTAATATTAGGAATGTCTTTAAATTCTGGTGGACATTTAACACATGGTATGAAATTAAATGTATCAGGTAAATTATTTAATGTTATTTCATATGGATTAGATAAAAATCAAAAAATTGATTATGAATATATAGAAAAAATTGTTTATGAAAAAAAACCTAAATTAATAATTGCTGGTGCTTCATCATATTCTTTACATATTGATTTTTCTTTTTTTTCTTATATTGCTAAAAAAAATAAATCTTATCTTTTAGTTGATATGTCACATTATGCTGGATTAGTTGCTGCAGGATTATATCCAAATCCTATACCATATGCAGATTTTGTTACTTCTACAACACATAAATCTTTAAGAGGTCCTAGAGGTGGTATTATTTTAATGAAATCTAAATATAAAAAAAAAATTAATTCAGCAATTTTCCCAGGTATTCAAGGTGGGCCTTTAATGCATATTATAGCAGCTAAAGCTGTATCTTTTAAAGAAGCATTATCTTTAAATTTTATTTTATATCAAAAACAAGTAATTAAAAATTCTATTCTTCTTTCAGAAATTTTAAAAAAACGTAATTTTAAAATTATATCAAAAACTACAAAATCTCATTTAATATTAATAGATTTAAAAAATAAAAATATTACTGGTAAAGAAGCTGAAAATATTTTAAGTAGTGTTAATATAATTTGTAATAAAAATGTTATTCCTAATGATAAAAAAAATGCCAGAATTACTTCTGGTATAAGATTAGGAACTTTAGCTATAACAACAAGAGGGTTTAAAGAAAAAGAAATTATAATAATTGGTAATTTGATTGCTGATGCAATTTTGTTTAGGAAAAATATTTTTTTTTTAAAAAAAATTAAAAAAAAAGTTAAAAATTTAATAAAATTTTTTCCTATATATTAGATATACATTTATATAATTATAAATTTTTAATTTATTATTATTTTTTAAAATTATGAAAAAGTTACATGGTACTACTATTTTATCTGTTAAATGTGCTAAAAAAGTATCAATGGGTGGTGATGGACAAGTTACTTTAGGTAATATTATAATTAAAAATTCTACTCGTAAAATATATAAGATATATAATAAAAAAATTTTAGTAGGTTTAGCTGGTAGTACTGCTGATGCATTTACTTTATTAGATTTATTTGAATTTAAAATTAATAAAAATTTAGGAAATTTAATAAAATCTTCTGTTGAATTAGCAAAAGATTGGCGTACTAATAATAATCTTAGAAGATTAGAAGCTATGTTATTAGTAGCAGATATAAATAATATATTAATAATTACTGGTAATGGTGAAGTTTTACAACCTTCTAATGATATTGGAGCTATTGGTTCTGGAGGAATTTTTGCTCAATCAGCAGCAATTGCTTTAAAAAATAATACAAATTTATCGTCTGCAGAAATTGTTAAAAAATCTTTAATTATAGCTAGCGAATTGTGTATTTATACAAATTCTAATTATATTATTAAAACTATAAAATAATTTTAAAAATATGAATATAGTTCCTAAGAAAATGCTTTTAGAGTTAGATAAAAGAGTTATTGGTCAAAAAAATGCTAAAAAAGCTATTGTTATAGCTATTTATAATAGGTATTCTAGATTAAAAATTAAAGAACCTTTAAGAAGTGAAATTATTCCTAAAAATGTGTTAATGATTGGTCCTACAGGTGTTGGAAAAACAGAAATTGCTAGAAATATTGCAAAAATAACAAATTCTCCTTTTATAAAAGTTGAAATCACAAAATATACTGAAGTAGGGTATGTTGGAAAAGATGTAGAAAGTATTATTAAAGAACTTTTAGAAGTTGGGATAAAACAAGAAAAAGAATTAGAAATAAAAAAAAAAAAAAAAATTGCATTAGATATAGTAGAAGAAAAAATAGTAAATCTTTTAATGATTTCAGAAAATTTTAAAATAGATTTTTTTGAAGAGCATGAAAAAAAATTTCTTTTAAAAATTTGTAAAAATACTTTTATTTATAATAAAGTAATAAAATTTTTTTTAAAAAAAAAAGTTAGAGAAAAAAAATTTCATGATAAATTTATAAAAATGGAAGTTTTAGAAACCAATGATCAAATGGAAATTTTATTACCATTTAGTAATAATAACATTGTTAAAGAAATTAAGACTGTATTTTCTAATTTTAAAGATAGTTATGTAAAAAAAGATATTAAAATTAAAGATATATTTAAATCTTTATTAGATGAAGAAATAAAAAAATTATTAGATTTTAAAAAAATAAATTTAAAAGCTATTGCAAGAGTTGAGCAAAAAGGAATAGTATTTTTAGATGAAATAGATAAAATTATATCTAAATCATATAATAATATTGATGTTTCTAGATTTGGTGTACAAAGAGATTTATTATCTTTAGTAGAAGGTACTATAGTAAATACAAAATATGGTACAGTAAAAACTGATTTTATTTTATTTATTGCTTCTGGAGCTTTTCATTTTTCAGAACCTTCTGATTTAATCCCAGAATTACAAGGTCGTTTTCCTATTAAAGTTAAATTAGAACATTTAACAAGAAAAGATTTTGTAAAAATTTTAACTGTTAAAGAAAATTCTTTAATTAAACAGTATAAAGCTATATTAAAAGTTGAAGGTATAAAAGCAAATTTTACTCTTGATGGAATAAAAAAAATAGCTAATATTGCTTTTTTAATAAATGAAAAAACTGAAAATATAGGAGCACGTTGTTTATTTACTGTTATGGAGAAATTGTTAGAAAAAATTTTATTTTCTATTTCAAATTTTAAAGAAAAAAATGTATTAATTGATAAATTTTTTGTAAAAAAATGTTTAAAAAAATTAATTATTTTTGAAGATTTATCTAAAAATATAATTTAATTTTTAAAAATTTTTAAATAAAATTATAGATTTTTTAAAAATTTAATTTTTTTATTAATTTTTTATTTTTATATTATAAATAATTTATAAAAATTTTTAATAAATATATTATGTAATGTTTTTAATAATTTCGTTTTTTATTTTTTAAAAATTAATAATAAATTTATAATTAAAAATTATTAAATAATAAATTATTTTTATTTATTAAAAATTTTAATAAAATAAATAATTTTTAATATTTATATAATATATATTATTTTTTATTTATTTTATTTATATTTATTTTAATATTTTTAAAATAATTATTAATAATTATAAAAATTTTTTTTTTAAAAAATAAAAATATTTTAATATTTTAAAATAATAATAAAAATATATAATATTTTTTTATATATATAATATATAAAATTATATTTTTTTTATATGAAAAAAAAAATAAAAAATTATTATTTTTAATATTTTAAAAAATATTTTTGAAAAAAATTTAAAATAATAATGGATAAATATTATTTTTAAAATATATGAAATATAATTTTATATATATAAAATTTAGGTTATTATAATAATAATTTTATTTTTAATTTTTATTATTTTTATTATAATTTTTATTATTTAATAAATAAATTATTTAAATAAATATTTAAAATAATTTTAAAAATTAATATTGGAATTAAAAAATTTGTTTTTGATTTATTAAAAAAATTTAATTTAATAAATATTTTTATAAATAATTATTTAATTTTTGAAATTTTAAAAATTTTATAAAAATTATAAAGAAAAAATTATTTTTTTTAATATTTCTTATTAAAAAAAATATTTAAACTATTTTTTGAAATTTTATTTGTTAATAAAATTTTAAATAATTTTTTATTTAATTTATTAATTAAAATTAAAAATAATTAATTAAAAAAATATTTCGTTTAAAAAATAAAAATTTTTTAGATAAACTATTAAATTTTAAAAAATATTTTTTAATTTTTAATTATAATTTATTATTTATAAATTATTTAATAAAAGTTTATTTTAAATATATAAATTTTATTAAATTTATAATAAATATGTTATATTTTAAAAAAAATATAATTTTTTTTATAAATTATAATTATTTTTTTAAAAAATATTATTTAAATATTTGTAATAAAAATATATTAATGTGTTAAAAAAAATATTTATGTAATTTTAATTTTTTTAATTTTCAAATTTTAAAAATATTATTATATATATTAATTTTATAATTATATTAAATATTATTTTAAAATTTAATTTAAATATTTTAAAATATTATAATTAATTTTAATTTTTATTAAATATTAATAATATAAGTATATTATATAAGAAAAAATATAATATATATTATAAATTTTTATTTGATATTAATATTATTAAATAAATAATTTATAAATTTAATATTGGAGAATTTTTAAAAATTTTAATTTTTGAAAATAATGTTTATTTATCAAATAAATATAATATATTTGATATAAATAATAATTTTTTTAATATAAATATTATAAATTAATATTTTTTTTAAAATATTTAAATAATATAAAATATGAATATATTTTCAATAAAAGAAATTATTGATGATTTTAGAAATGGTAAAATGGTAATAATGATTGATGATAAAAAAAGAGAAAATGAAGGTGATTTATTTTTAGCTTCTGATTTTGTAACTCATGATGCTATAAATTTTATGATTAAATATGCTAGAGGTTTAGTTTGTTTAACTTTAACTTCTAAACATTGTAAACGTTTACATTTACCTATGATGTCAATTTTTAATAATTCTAAATTTAAAACAAATTTTACTGTTTCAATAGAAGCTTCTACTGGAGTTACTACAGGTATTTCTGTTCCTGATAGAGTAAGAACTATTAAAGTAGCTTCTAATAAAAATGCTATTTTTACTGATATAGTTCAACCAGGTCATATTTTTCCTTTAAAAGCTGTAAAAGGAGGTGTTTTAAAAAGAGCAGGTCATACAGAAGCTGGATGTGATTTAGCAAAAATAGCTGGTTTAACACCTTTTTCTGTAATTTGTGAAATTATCAATGATAATGGATATATGGCACGTTTATCTGATTTATTAAAATTTTCAAGTTTTTTTAATATTAAAATAGGTATTATACGTGATTTAATTAAATATATAAAAAATAATAAATATAAATAATATTAATTTTTATATATGAATATAAAAAATAATTTTTTTATAAATGATTATATTTATAATAAAAATAATAAAAATTTATGCATTGGTATTGTACAATCTTGTTTTAATTATAAAATAAGTAGTAAATATTTTTTATATTGTTTTAAAACATTAAAAAAATTTAATATAAAAGAAAAAAATATTTTTTATAAAAAAGTACCTGGGGTATTAGAAATACCATTAATTTTAAAAAAATTAATTAAAAAAAAAAAAATTAATTCTTTAATTACTTTAGGAATTATAATAAAAGGTGAAACTTATCATTTTAAATTAATTTCTAATAATTCTTGGCATGCTATTACAAATATTAGTTTAAAATATAATATACCAATTATCAATTCTATTTTATCAGTATATAATAAAAAACAAGCTATTTTAAGAATTAAAAAAAATGGTATTTATGCTGCTAAAGCATCTATACAAATGGCAAATTTATGTTATTTTTTTTAAAAATTTAAATAAATTATATTTATTATTATAATTAAAAATAAAATAATTAATTATTTATGATAATAATGTATTTAAATAATTTATTATTTTAAATTCTTGAATATTTTCAATTTTTTCTCCTGTTGTTATAAAATAAATTGGAATTTTTTGATTTTTAGCTATAGATATTATTATCCCTCCTTTTGAACTACTATCAAATTTGGTAATTATTAAACCTGTTATTTTTAATTCTTTATGAAATTTTTTTATTTGTGATAATATATTTTGTCCATTATTAATATCTAATACTAATAATATTTCATGTGAATGTGTATTTATTTTATTTTCAATAGTTCTTTTAAGTTTTTTTAATTCCTCCATTAAATATTTTTGATTTGGTAATCTACCTGCAGTATCAATAATAACATTATCAATTTTTTTTGATTTTGCTGATTCTATAGCATTATTTGCTATAGCAGATGGATTACTAGATTTTTGAAATATTGTTTTTATTTTGTTTAAATCTCCAAAAAATTTTAATTGTTCATAAGCTCCAGCTCTAAATGTATCACAAGATGCTAATAATACAGTTTGTTTATTATCTAAAATAAATTTTGCAAGTTTTCCAACTACTGAGGTTTTACCTACGCCATTAATTCCTATTATTGTTATAATTAATGGTTTTTTTTTATTTAAAGAAAATTTTTTTTCTATTGGTGTTAAAATTTTAGTTAATAATTTTTGTAATTCGTTATAAATTTTTTTTTTTTTAGTTATTTTTTTTTTTAATTTTGAAATTAAAAAATTAGTTGTTTTTACTCCAGTATCTGAAGATAAAAATGTATTTTTTAATTTTTTTAAAAATATTTTTTTTGTTTCATCTTTTTTAAAAAAATTTTTTAAATTATTAAAAGTTTTTTTGGTTTTTTTTTTAAATTTTTCTAACCAAGATTTTTTATTTTTATTTTTTAAAGGTTTATTAAAATTTTTTAACATGTTATTATTATAATTTATTTAATTTTTATAAATTTATATATATATATATATATAAATATTTTTTTTTAAAAAATATTATGTATATTATATATATTAATTTATGTAAATAGAAATATATATATTTTATATATGAAATATTTAAAATTAAAAAAAAAAAAAAAAAATAAAAGAATACGTTTAATTTCAGGAAAATGGAAAGGTATTTTATTACCTTCATTAAAAAAAACATTTTTACGTCCAACTTTAACTAGAGTTAAAGGAGTACTTTTTGATTGGATTGATAATTTAATTAATAATAATTGGTCTATAATAAATTGTATTGATTTATTTGCTGGTTCTGGTTCTTTAAGTTTTGAAGCTGCTAGTAGAGGTTCAAAAAAAGTTTTTTTAATAGAAAAAAATAAAAATTTAGTTAATAAATTATTTTTTTTTAAAAAATATTTAAATGCTTCAAATGTTTTTATATTAAAATTTAATTCTTTTTTTTTTTTAAGAAGATCTATTTTTTATTTAAAAAAAAATAAAATTTATAAAAAATTTAATTTGATTTTTTTAGATCCTCCTTTTTATAAAGATTTTTTACCTAAAATGATTTTTTTTTGTTTAAATTTAATAACAAATGATGGTTTTTTATATGTAGAATTAGAACATTCTATTAATGAATTAAAATATTATAAATGTATGTTATATTGGGAAATAATAAATTTTTCAAAAACTAAAAAAATATATTTTTATATATTAAAAAAAAAAAATATTATTATATAAAATATATATTATATATTGTAATATATAATATATAATATATAATATATTATATAATAGATTATTTTTATATTTTTAAAAAAATTATGATTTATAATTATTTTTTTTTATAATTAAGTATATATTAAATATCCCTGATAGCTCAGTTTGGTAGAGCGACGGACTGTTAATCCGAAGGTCCCTGGTTCGACCCCAGGTCGGGGAGAAAAAATATAAAATGTTAATATTTTTTATAAAAATTTTTTATTTTAATAATAATTAATTTAAAAATTTATTTTTTTTAAAAATATAAATTTTAAATATATAAAATATTTTTATATTATATATATTATAAAAATATATTTTTATTTTAAAAAAAATATTTATTTATAATGAAAAATACTTTTTTATGGCATGATTATGAAACTTTTAGTTTAAACCCTAGATTTACTCGTCCTGCTCAATTTGCAGCTGTTAGAACTGATTTAGAATTAAATGAAATAGAAAAACCTATTTTAATATATTGTAAATTGGCAAATGATTTTATCCCTGATCCATCTTCTTGTTTAATAACTAAAATAACTCCTGGTTTTTGTTTTAAAAATGGTATTTCTGAAAATTTATTTGCAGAGAAAATTAAAAAAATAATGTCAGTTCCTAATACTATTAATGTTGGTTATAATAATATTTCTTTTGATGATGAAGTTACTAGATTTATGATGTGGCGTAATTTAATTGATCCTTATAGTCATACATGGAAAAAAAAATGTAGTCGTTGGGATTTGATAAATTTAATTAAAGCAGTATATATATTTAATAATAAAAGTATTTTTTGGCCTAAAGATAATGAAGGTTTTCCAAGTTTTAAATTAGAAAATTTAGTTAAAATAAATGGTTTATTAAATGTTAAATTACATGATGCTTTAGTTGATGTTAAATCTACTATTTTTTTAGCTAAAATTATTAAAAAAAATAATTTAAAATTATTTAATTTTTGTGTTGCTTTAAGACAAAAACAACGAGTTTTAATTGAAATTGGTTTTTATTCTAAAAAACCATTTTTATATATTTCAGGTTTTTTTTCTAGAAAATATAATTGTTTATCAATAATGTTATTTTTAACTATTAATCCATTTAATAAAAATGAAGTTTTAGCTTGGGATTTAAGCTATAATATATTTGATTTTGTTGATTTTAATAAAAATCGTATTAATGATTTTTTTATTAAACAAATAAAATTTATTTATACTAAAAAAAATAATAAATCTCCAATAAAAATAATTTATTTAAATAAATCTCCATTTGTTGTAAATAATCTTAAAGTTTTATCTAAAAAAATTTTAAAAAAATTCAAAATTAAAATTGATGTAATTTATAAAAATTTTATTAATATTTCTAAAATAATTAATTGTAATTTTGTTTTTAATGATATTTTTTATAAATTTTCTAAAAAAAAAATTGATATAGAATATAATTTATATGAAAATTTTATTTCTGAAAATGATAAAAAAAAATTATTAGAAATTAAAAAATTATTTTTTTTAAAAAAAAATAAAAAAATTTATTTTGAAAATAAATCTTTAAAAGATTTAGTTTTTCGTTATAAAGCGCGTAATTTTTATGAAATTTTGTC
The DNA here is from genome assembly GCF_964019745.1 of Candidatus Zinderia endosymbiont of Aphrophora alni. NCBI lineage: Bacteria > Pseudomonadati > Pseudomonadota > Betaproteobacteria > Burkholderiales > Oxalobacteraceae > Candidatus Zinderia > Candidatus Zinderia endosymbiont of Aphrophora alni. The sequence goes on from NZ_OZ026462.1 coordinate 160,582, forward strand.
TTTAAAAGAAAAGAAAGAATGGAGTAACTATTTATGTTCAGTTTTTTTTTTTAATAAAAATAATTTTTTTACTATAAATAAATGTTTAAAAAAAATTTTGTTTTTAAAAAAACAGTCAAATAATTATGAAAAAAAAATTTTAAATTCATTATTAAAATATATTAAATTTTTAATTTTAAAAATATAATTTTTTTAAAATATTTTTTAAAAATTTATATTATAAAATATTTTTTAAAAATATGATTTTAATGATAGATAATTATGATTCTTTTACTTATAATATTGTTTATTATTTTAAAGAATTAGGAAAAAAAGTAATTGTTTTTCGTAATGATGAAATTACTATTAAACAAATTAAAAAAATTAATCCTAAATATATATGTTTATCTCCAGGTCCAGGAAGACCAATTGATGCTGGAATATGTATTGAAGTTATTATTAATCTTGGAAAATATTTCCCAATTTTAGGTGTATGTTTAGGACATCAAGCAATAGGAGAGGCTTTTGGAGCAAAAATAATAACAGCAAAGAAAATTATGCATGGTAAAATTTCTAAAATTATTCATAATGGTTCTGGAATTTTTAAAAATATTCCTAATTATTATAATGTAGTTCGTTATCATTCTTTAGCAATTGATAGAAAATTTTTGCCTAATTGTTTGAAAATTATATCTATTACTAATGATGGAGAAATAATGGCTATTAAACATAAAAAATATAATTTATATGGTGTACAATTTCATCCTGAATCTATATTATCTCAATATGGACACTTTTTATTACAAAATTTTTTATATTTAAAATAATATATATTATATATTTATGTTTATAAAAAAGATACTTATTGATTGTTTAGAAAAAAAAAATCTTAATTATAATGATGTAACAAAATTATTTAATAAAATTTTTAAAAATAAATTATCTCTAGTATTAATTACTGCTATTATTATTGCTTTAAGGTCTAAAGGTGAAAGTATAGAAGAAATTATAGCTATTGTAAAAGTTTTACGTAAATTTTTAATAATTATTCCTAATAATAATAATAAAGTTAAAGATTTTTTAGATATTGTTGGCACAGGTGGGGATTTATATAATACTTTTAATATATCAACAGCTTCCATGTTTGTTGTAGCTGCTGCTGGTGTAAAAATTGCAAAACATGGTGGAAGATTTATTTCTTCTTCTTCTGGTAGCGCTGATGTTTTAGAGGAATTAGGAGTTAATATTAATTTAAAATCTAAATATTTATTAAAATGCATTTCAAAAACTGGTATAGGTTTTATGCTTTCTTCAAATTATTATAAATGTATAAAAAATATTTCTTTTTTACGTAAAGAATTGAAAATAAAAACTATTTTTAATATAATTGCGCCATTAGTAAATCCTCTTAATGTTCAAAAAATTTTTATGGGTGTTTTTAATAAAAATTTAATAAAAATTCAAATTTATGCATTAAAATGTTTAAATTTTAAAAAAGCTATAGTATTATGTGGTGAGGATGGTTTAGATGAAGTAACATTAAATGGTTATACATATATTGCTGAATTAATAAATAATAAAATTGTTAAATATAAAATACATCCTCAATATTTTGGTATTAATATTGTTTCTAGTAATGCTTTTAAAGTTAATAATGTTAAAGATTCTAAACAAAAAATACTTGATGTATTTTATGGTAAGAAATCTCATTATTATGATATAGTTGTATTAAATTCTGCTGTTATATTATATTTTTCTAAAATTTCTCTCTCTATTAGAGAAGGAATTTCTAAGGCATGTGAAATAATTAATAATGGTTTGGCTTTAAAAAAATTAAATCAATTTATATATGTAACAAATAATTTTTAAAAAAAATAATTTTTTTTATTATATTAAAAAATTATGCAAAATATTTTAAAGAAAATTATAAAAACAAAAAAAAGGGAAATTTCTTTTTCAAAAAAAACAAATAATTTTTTTAAAATACGTAATTTAGCTGAAAAAAAATTTAAAAATTTTAAAAAAAAAAGAGGATTTGAAAAATTTTTAATAGAAAAAACTTCTAGTGGTATTTCTGCTATAATAGCAGAAATAAAAAAAGCTTCTCCTATTAAAGGTTTAATAAAAAAAAAATTTAATCCTAATAAATTAGCTATTAATTATTATAATTATGGCGCTACTTGTTTGTCAGTTTTAACAGATAAAAATTTTTTTTATGGTTCTTATAATGATTTATTAGAAGTTAAAAAATCCTGTAAATTACCTATTTTGTGTAAAGATTTTGTTATTGATTTATATCAAATATATGAGATGTATTTATATGGTGCTGATGCTATACTTCTTATATCGTCTTTATTGAATTCTGAACAAATGTTTGAATTTGAAATTTGCGCTAATAATTTAGGTATGGATGTTTTAGTGGAAGTACATAATTATAAAGATATTGAAAAATCTTATAATTTAAAAACATCTTTAATAGGAATAAATAATCGTAATTTAAATACTTTTAAAATTTCAATAAAAAATACTAATAATTTATTAAAACATATTCCTAAAAATAAATTAATTATTACAGAATCTGGTATTTATACAAAAAATAATATTAAATATATTAAAAAATTAAAAGTTAATATATTTTTAATTGGAGAGGTTTTTATGAAATCTTTAAATCCTGGATTAAAATTATTTAATATGTTTTATAAAAAGTAAAAATTTTAAAAATTATATAATTTTTTTAAAATTTTTTAATGATTATTTTTATTTAAATAAATATTTATATTTATATTTATTTTTTTAAAAAAAATTTCTTAGGATTTTATATGAAAATTCGTCCTCTTTATGATCGTGTTATAGTAGAACGTTTAGCACAAGAAACTAAAACTATTTCTGGGATTGTTTTACCAGATACAGCAACAGAAAAGCCAGATCAAGGAAAAATAATTTCAGTAGGAAAAGGTAAGATTTTAGAAAATGGCAAAATTTGTCCTTTATCTGTAAAAGTTGGTGATTATGTTTTATTTGGTAAATATTCTGGACAATCAGTAAAAATTGAAGGTAAAGAATTATTAGTTATGAAAGAAGAAGATTTATTTGCTATTATTGAAAAATAATTAATTATTAAATTTTTTTTTAGGATTATAAAATGTCAGCAAAACAAATAATTTTTGGTCATGATGCTCGTGAAAAAATTGTTAATGGAGTAAATATATTAGCTAATGCTGTAAAAGTAACTTTAGGTCCTAAAGGGCGTAATGTAGTTTTAGAGCGTAGTTTTGGTTCTCCAATTGTTACTAAAGATGGTGTTACAGTAGCAAAAGAAATTGAATTAAAAGATAAATTTGAAAATATGGGTGCTCAATTAGTTAAAGAGGTTGCTTCTAAAACTTCAGGAAATGCTGGTGATGGTACAACAACAGCTACTGTTTTAGCTCAAGCTATTGTTCGTGAAGGTTTTAAATCTGTAGCTGCTGGTTTTAATCCTACTGATTTAAAAAGAGGAATAGATAAAGCAGTAAAAAAAATTATTTCAGAAATTAAAAAATTATCAAAACCTACAACAACTAGTAAAGAAATTGCACAAGTTGGTTCAATTTCTGCAAATTCTGATATTGATATTGGAAATATTATTGCTAAAGCTATGGATAAAGTTGGTAGAGAAGGTGTAATTACTGTTGAAGATGGAAAATCATTAGAAAATGAATTAGAAATTGTAGAAGGTATGCAATTTGATAGAGGATATTTATCAGCATATTTTATTAATAATCAAGAAAAACAAGTTATTATTTTAGAAAATCCTTATATTTTATTATTTGATAAAAAAATTTCTAATATTAGAGATTTATTACCATTATTAGAACAAATAGCTAAAACAAATAGACCTTTATTAATTATTGCTGAAGATGTAGAAGGTGAGGCATTAGCAACTTTAGTTGTAAATAGTATAAGAGGAATTTTAAAAACAGCAGCTGTTAAAGCGCCTGGTTTTGGAGATCGTCGTAAAGCTATGTTAGAAGATATTGCTATTCTTACAGGTGGTACTGTAATTGCAGAAGAAGTTGGATTAACTTTAGAAAAAACCTCTTTATTAGAATTAGGACAAGCTAAAAAAATTGAAATAGCAAAAGAAAATACTATTATTATTAATGGAAATGGTAAAACTTCTGCTATTAATGCTAGAGTTAAACAAATTAGAACTCAAATAGAAGAAGCAACTTCTGATTATGATAAAGAAAAATTACAAGAACGTGTAGCAAAATTAGCGGGAGGTGTAGCTTTAATAAAAGTTGGTGCTGCTACAGAAGTAGAAATGAAAGAAAAAAAAGCACGTGTTGAAGATGCTTTACATGCTACTAGAGCAGCTGTAGAAGAAGGTGTTGTACCTGGTGGTGGAGTTGCTTTATTAAGAGCTAGATCTAATCTTAAAAATTTAAAAGGCGATAATGCTGATCAAGAAGCAGGTATAAAAATTGTTTTAAGAGCTATAGAAGAGCCTTTAAGACAAATAGTTTTTAATTCTGGAGATGAACCTGGAGTTGTAATAAATAAAGTAGAAGCAGGTATTGGAAACTTTGGTTATAATGCTGCTAATGGAACTTATGGTGATTTAGTAAAATTTGGTGTTTTAGATCCAGCAAAAGTTACTCGTTCAGCATTACAAAATGCTTCATCTGTTGCTGGTTTAATTTTAACTACTGATGCTTTAATTGTAGAGCTTTTAGAAGAAAAATCTATGAATATTCCTCAACCTGGTGGTATGGGTGGAGGAATGGAAGGTATGATGTAATTTTAATTTATATATTTTTTTTTTTATAAAAAAATATTTTATTTATAATTTTTTATTCGGATGACGTAAATGGTAAACGTATAGTATTTTTAAATATTATAATAAAAATTATTTTGGTTCAAATCCAATTTCCGATTATATATAAAATATTAATATAATAAATATAATTTTAAAAATATGTTATTTCCTTGGTTTAAAAAATTTTGGAAGAAAATAAATTATTTACGTAATAAATTACCTAATGTTATTTTATTTTATGGTAATTATGGTATAGGAAAAGTTAATTTTGTTCAATATTTTGCTAAATCTTTATTATGTGAAAATTTTTTTTCTAAGAAAAAAATATGTAATAAAAAAGAATTTTGTATTTCTTGTTTTTGGTTTAATAAAAATATTCATCCTGATTATTTTTCTATATTACCTGAAGTTATAAATAAAAATGAAAAATCTATTTATTTAAATAAATTATTATTAAATAAATTAAATATTAACCAAATAAAATTATTAATAAAATTTACTTATTTTACTAATAGTTTATGTAATTTAAAAGTAATATTATTAAGTGATATTGAATCTTTAAATATTTTTTCTGCTAATTCTTTATTAAAAATTTTAGAAGAACCACCAAAAAAAGTAATATTTTTATTAATAGCAAATAATTTAAAAAAAATATTACCAACAATTTTATCTCGTTGTTATAAAATAATATTAAGAAAACCTTCTTATGAAGAAAGTTTATTTTGGCTTAAAAAAAAATCTTTAAAAAATATTGAAGAATTATTTTTTAATAGCGGAGGTTTTCCTATTTTAGCTTTAAAATATTTTTATAAAAATTATTATTTTTTTTTAAAAAAATTTTTTTCTTTTCTTTTTTATCCTAAAAATGTTGATATTAATAATTTATCTAAATATTTATTAAAAATTGATATTAAAAGTTTACTTTTAATATTACAACTTTGGTTATATGATTTATTTTTTTTAAAAACTACAAATAATATTTATTATTTTTTTCATTTTAAAAAAAAATTATTATTTTTAGTTCAAAAAACTACAATTTTAAAAATTAATTTTTTATTAAAAAAAATTAATAATGAAATATTATTATATTCAGAATTTTTATCTTCTTATTTATTTATTGAAAGTTTATTAATAGAATATCAATTAATTTTTTTTAATTTTTAAAAAAATTATAAATAAAGACTTAATGCTATTAATATTAAAATACTACCTAAAATACGATTTTGTATTTTTATCATTTTTTTATTTTTAAAAAAATATTGTAATTTATTAGCTGTAAAAGCATATAATATCATTATAATTCCATCTATTGTCATCATTATAATAGACATAAATATAGCTTGTTTAATTATAGGCTCAGTATTATTAATAAATTTAGGAAGAGTAGTCATCATAAAAATAATTGCTTTTGGATTAGTTATATTAGTTATAAAACCCATTAAAAATTTTTGTAAAAATGATAAATTATATTTAATATTATTTTTATTTTTAGTATATATATTAATTATTGGTGCATTCCATTGTGAATAACCTAAATATATTAACCATAAACTACCAAAAATTTTTATTGTTGGTATTATTAATTTTGTATTTGACATTAATTTATTAGTGCATATTGTAATTAAAGTTATTATTATTCCTAAAGCGATTTCTTGTCCTAATATTGATATATTAGTTTTTTTCCATCCATAATTTAAACCATAACTTATAGTTAATATAGCTCCGGCTCCTGGAGATATAGAACTAAAAAGGGTAAATAATAAAAAAGTTATTATTTTTTCTTTTAACATATATTTTTATTTTTTAATTCCTAAAAAATTAAAATTTATATTAGGTAAACGATTAGAAATTATTTCTGAAATTGCAAATCCAGAACCAAAACTCATAGTCCAACCTAGCGCTCCATGTCCTGTATTTAAAAATAAATTTTTAAATTTAGTTTTTCCAATATATGGTATGTTTGTAGGGGTTAATGGTCTTATCCCTGCCCAATATTTAGGTTTTTTATAATTACAAGCTTTGGGAAATAATTTTTTTATTCTTTTTGTTAAAAATTCACATTTTTTTTTATTTAATTCTCTTGTTAAATAACCATTTAATTCACAAATCCCTGCTATTCTTAATTTATTTTTTAATCTTGATATTACTAATTTATATTTATCATCTATAATTGAAATATTAGGGGTTTTTTTAAAATTTATAATTTTATATGTTGCTGAATATCCTTTTATAGGGTACATTAATAAATTAATACCTATTGGTTTTAATAAAAATTTAGAATTTATACCAGCTGTTATAAGATAAATATCTGCTTTAAAATTTTTATAAAATCCTAATTTATTAATAGTTTCAATTTTATTAATATATTTTTTTTTTTTTATTATTTTTGTAATAGTAGTATTAAAATTAAAAATTACTCCTTTTTTTTTTAAAATTTTTGTTAATTTAATTGCCATTTTATAAATATTCCCTGATTCATCTGAATTTGTAAAATCTCCGCAAAAAAAATTTTTTTTATTATTTTTTAAAGATGGTTCAATATTTAAAATATCTTGTATATTTAAAATTTTTCTTTTACAACCTAAATCATTCATAAGATTTATTATAGGAATAGAAGATTTAAAATCTTCTTCTTTTGTATAAAGTTTTAAAATTCCATTTTTTAAATGATCATAATTTATATTTGTTTTTTTTCTTAATATTTTTAATATTTTTTTACTATATTGACAAAGTGATAAAATTTGTTTACAGTTATTAACTGTTTTAAAAGGAAAACATTCATTTAAAAAATTTTTTATCCATTTAAATTTAAATGTTTTTAATTTCATTTTTATATAAATTGGAGAATTTTTTTTATTTATCCATTTTAATATTTTAAAAGGTGTTAAAGGATTTGACCAAGGTTCTGAATTTGATTCAGAAATTTGACATCCATTTGCAAAGCTTGTTTCTTGTGCTACTCCAGATTGTCTATCAATAATAATAATTTTATGTCCTTCTTTATTTAAAAACCATGCTGATGTTATTCCTATAATCCCTGCACCTAAAATTATAATTTTCATTTTAAAAATTTCTTAATTTTATTTTATAAATTTTAGAGATTTCTTTAATAATAGAATTAATAATTAAATTAATAATTTTAGAATTTAAATTTTCTGTTTTTCCTTGAATTATTATTTTGAAAGAAAGACTTTTTTTATTTTTTTTTATTAATATATCTTTATATTGATCAAATAATATTATTTTTTTTATAAAATTAAAATTTTTATTTATTTTTTTAATTTTTTTAAAAGTTTTAAATATTGATTGAACTTGAATTTTTTCATCTATTATAAATGATATATCTCTAGATATTTCTGGAAAATTAGAAATTTTTTTATATTTAATTTTTTTTTTTTTTTTAAATGCTTTAGCTTTTATTTCAAAAATTATTGGTGTAAGTTTTAAATTATATTTTTTTTGTAAATATGGATGTATTATTCCTATAAATCCAATTTTTTTTTTATTTAAAATTATTTTTAAAGAATATTTTGGATGAAATGATGGATGATATGTATTATAAAAATATAATTTATGTTGTATAAATAAATTTTCTAAATCTGATTTAATATCAAAAAAATCTATATTGCGTGATTTAACCCCCCATTGCTCATCAAATAATTTTCCATAACTTATACAAGTTATATATTTTTCTTGTTTATAACCTTTTATTTTATATTGACTATTTTGAATATTTTTATTTATTTTAAAAATTGTACCTATTTCAAATAAACGTATTCTATTTTTTTTATATTTAATATTATGTTTAATATTAATTATTAAATTTGGTATTAAAGATGATCTTAAAACATTCATTTTATTTGAAATTGGGTTAAGTATTTTAATTTGTTTTGTATTTTTCATAAAATCTGTTTCTAATTTATCACTTGTAAAACTATAATTTATTACTTCTTGATAATCAAGGTTTGCAATTAAATTTCTTATTTTTGTAAATGGTATATTTTTTTTTGGAGTTAATTCTATTATATTTATAGTTTTTGGAGGAATACTAGGAATATTTTTATATCCATATATTCTAGCAATTTCTTCAATTATATCTTCTTCTATTTTTAAATCAAATCTATAATTAGGAGGAGTTAAATAAAAAATATTTTTTTTTTTATAACTAGTGATATTTAATTTTTTAAAAATTTTTTCAATTTTTTTATTTTCTATATTTATACCAATAATTTTTTTGATTTTTTTTTTTTTAAATTGTATTATTTTTTGTTTATATTTATTTATTAAAATATCATTTATGGGTCCTATTAAAGTTTTTGAAGTACCACAAATATTAAATATTAAATATGTAATTCTTTCTAAAGCATTAATTATATTTAAATAATCTATTTTTTTTTCAAAAATTTTTGAAGAATTAGTAGATAAATTATATGTATTTAAAATTTTTTTTATATTTTTTTTTTTCCAACATCCAGCTTCTATATAAATATTTTTTGTTTTATTATTAACAATAATATTTTTACTATTTATAACTCCTATTAAAGATAAAATTTTTGTTTCATCTGAAATAATTCCTATTTTTTTTTTTATTTTTATTTTTTTTTTATTTAATAAATTTATTACTTCATCTTTTTTTCCAAAATCTATATTTAAATTACCTTTTATTTTATCTAAATCTATTATATTAAAAAAAAATCCTGTTTCTAATGTTACATAATTTATAATATCTATAATTGTTGAGACTTGTTTTTTACCACTTATTTTTAATCTATATTTCATCCATATTGGTATTGGATTATTTATATTTAAATTTTTTATAATTCTTCCTGAAAAACGATTACATAATTTATTATTAATAATATTAATTTTTAAATTATCTTTAGTATTAATAATGTTTTTATAATTTATTTTTGTTTTTATTTTAGTATTTGTTAAAGTAGCTATTTCTCTAGCAATTCCATTAATAGATAAACAATCAGGTCTATTATTAGGAATATTAAGTGTAAAAATAGTATCTTTTATATTTTTTTTAAAATAAATTTCTCCGTTTATTTTATTTTTTGATAATTTAATAATATTTTTGTTATAATTTTCTAATAAATTTATTTCATAATAAGAAAAAAATTTTCTTTGTAAATTTTTTTTATTTTTTTTTAAACAAATAGTTTTTAATCCTAATTTAATATTAAAATTATTTGTTATAATATATATTATTTTATTTATATTAGTTTTATTTATATGTATTTTACATATATTAATATTATTACATCTATTTATTTTAATTATTTCACCTATTATTAAATTTGTATTTGTTTTTTTGAAAATTTCAATTTTTTCTACTTCTATTCCAGACATTGTTAATAAATTTGAAAGTTTATATGAATTAATTTTAAGATTAATTATAGTTTTTAACCAATTTTTTGAAAGTAACATTTAAAATTTTAATTAAAATATTAATTTTATATATTAAATTAATTTAAAATAATTTATTTAAATTGTTTTAAAAAATCTAAATTTCCATTATATAGTAATTTTATATCATTTATACCATATTTTAACATTGTTAATCTTTCAATACCTGTTCCAAAAGCAATTCCTGAAAATAAGTTAGTATTTATATTAATATTTTTCATTACATTTGGATGAATTTGTCCAGCGCCTGAAACTTCTAACCATTTATTTTTAAAATGTCCTTCTTTAAAAAGAATATCAATTTCTGCTGATGGTTCAGTAAAAGGAAAATATGAAGGTCTAAATCTAATTTTTATATTATCATTTTTAAAAAAAAATTTTATAAAATTTAAATATATATATTTTAAATTTGAAAAATTTATATTTTTATCAATCCAAAAACCTTCTATTTGATGAAACATTGGAGAATGATTTTTATCATTATCAACTCTGTAAACTTTTCCAGTAGATATAATTTTTATAGGAGGTTTATTTTTTATTGAATATCTTATTTGCATAGCGCTAGTATGAGTTCTTAATAATAATTGATTATTTTCTTTATCTTTTGCATTAATATAAAATGTATCATGCATAGATCTTGCGGGGTGATTTTTAGGACTATTTAAAGCTGTAAAATTTATTGAATCAGTTTCAATTTCTGGACCTTCTATTTTTTTAAAACCTATAGAAAAAAAAAAATTTTCAATTTTTTCAAGTACTTTATTAATTGGATGTATATTACCAATTTTTTTTCCTCTTCCTGGTAAAGTTAAATCAATATTTTTATTTAAATTTAATTTTTTTTTTATATTAATTTTATTAAATTTAATTTTAAATTTTTTGAAAATTTTTTCTATTTTTTTTTTAATTTTATTAATTTTTATTGCTTCTTTTTTTTTTTTTTCTTTTAAAAATGTAGATAATTTTTTTATTTGTATTGTTATTTTTCCATTTTTTCCTAAATATTTTGATTTTTCATATATTAATTCATTGATATTTTTAGCTTTAGAAAATTTTTTTTTTATTTTTTTAAAAAATTCTTCAAAATTTATCATTTTTTAAATATTTTATATTTATATTTTTTTTAAAATTTCAAAAAATAATTGTTTATCATTTGTTATTATATTTGATATAATTTTTCTATTTAAAATAATATTATTTTTTTTTAATTTATTTATAAAAAAATTATATTTATAATTAATTTTTTTACATGCAGCACTAATTTTAGTTATCCAAATAGATCTAAAAAATCTTTTTTTATTTTTTCTATCTTTATAAGTATATTGTCCAGCTTTCATAATTGCTTGTTTTGCTATTCTATAAATCTTATTTCTTCTACCTCTAAAACCTTTAGCTTGTTTTAAAATTTTTTTATGTCTTTTATTTGCATTAACTGCTCTTTTAACTCTTGGCATATTTTTAATATTTATTTAGAAATTAACATTAATTTTATTGATGGTATATCATTTTTGTGAATTTTTATTATTTTTCTAAGTTTCCTTTTATTTTTTGTAGTTTTTTTTGTTAATATATGTCTTTTAAAAGCTTGTGCTCTTTTAATGGTTCCATTAGAAGAAATTTTAAATCTTTTTTTAGCACTACTTTTAGTTTTTTTTTTTAACATTTTTTATAAAAAATAAATTTTAATTTAAATTAAATTTTTGGTGAGATTAATAAATTTATTTGTTTTTTATCTATTTTTGTTAATTTTTCTATTTGTCCTATAAATTTTATATTTTTTTTTATTTTTTCAATAATTTTTGTTGATTTTTTTTCAAAAGATATTTCTCTTCCTATAAAATATATAGATATTTTAATTTTATTTTTATTTATTAAAATTTTTTTTATTTTTTTAATTTTTATATTTATATCATTAAAATTTATATTTGGTTTAAATTTTATTTCTTTAGTTTGAATTATTTTTTTTTTAAATTTTATTTTTTGTTCTTTTTTTTCTTTTATATATTGAAATTTACCATAATTTATTAATTTTACTATTGGTGGTTTTGCATTTGAATTTATTTCTACTAAATCTGTATTTTTTTTTTTTGCTATTAAAATAGCAATTTTTAAATTCATAATTCCTAATTGTTCATTATTTATACCTACTAAACGTATTTTAGTAGCGATAATTCTATTTTTTGTTTTTTTTTTTTTAAATATTTTTTTTTTTTTCATTTTTTAATTTTGATTTTATTTTTTTTATAAAATTTTTAATTGAGATATTTTCAAAATTATTTTTTTTTCTTTTTCTTATAGTAATTGTTTTAGTTTTATATTCTTTTTTTCCTATTATAATAATATAAAAAGGTTTTTTAATTATACTTTTTTTAATTTTATAATTAATTCTTTCATTATTTAAATTAATTTTTGTTCTAAAATTATATTTTTTAAAAATTTTATAAATTTCTAAAGTATATTTAGAATATTTTTCTGAAATGTTTAATATTAATATTTGAATAGGTGATAACCATAAAGGCATTGATCCAGAATAATTTTCTATTAAAATTGCTATAAATCTTTCTAAAGATCCAATTATTGCTCTATGTAACATTATAGGAGTTTTATAATTATTTTTTTTATTAATATATTTTACATTTAATTTTTTAGGCATTAATAAATCAATTTGTATTGTTCCACATTGCCAATATCTTCCTAGTGAATCTTGTAAATGATATTCAATTTTTGGTCCATAAAATGCTCCTTCGCCTTTTATTTTTTGTATTTTAAAATTAGTAAAAAAATTAGTTGCTTTTTTAAGTTCATTTTCTGCAAAATCCCATTTATATTCTTTACCAATTCTATTTTTAGGTCTTAATGCTAATTTAATTATTATATTTTTAAAACCAAATTTTTTATAAACTTTACAAGCAATTTTATGAAAATTAATAATTTCATTTTGTATTTGTTTTTTTGTACAAAAAATATGTCCATCATCTTGTGTGAATTCTTTAACTCTCATTAAACCATGTAATGAACCTGAAGTTTCATTTCTATAACATTTACCAAATTCTCCATATTTTATAGGTAATTCACGATAACTTTTAGGTTTAAAATTAAACATTTGAATATGTCCAGGACAATTCATTGGTTTTAATGCAAAAATTTTTTTTTTATTTTTTATAATTAACATATTTTTTTTATAATTTTGCCAATGTCCTGTTTTTTTCCATAAAATTTTTTCTAAAATTTCAGGAGTTTTTATTTCTTTATAATTATTTTTTTTATATATTTTACGCATAAATTTTTTAATTTCTTCTCTTATTATCCATCCACTTTCATGCCAAAATATAAATCCAGGAGCTTCATTTTGAAAATGAAATAAGTTTAATTTTTTACCTATTATTCTATGATCTCTTTTTTTTAATTCTTTTAATTGATTTAAATAATTAATTTGTTCTTTTTTATTCTCCCATGCTGTTCCATATATTCTGTATAACATTTTATTTTTAGAATTTCCTTCCCAATATGCTCCTGATAATTTTATTAATTTGAAAATTTTTATATCTCCTGTATATGAAACATGTGGACCTTTACATAAATCTGAAAATTTACCTTGTGTATATATTGAAATTTCTTGATTATTTATTTTTTTTTTTAAAATTTTAATTTTAAAAAATTCTTTTTTTAATTTAAAAAAATTAATTGCTTCTTGATAAGTTAATATTTTTTTTTTTATAGGTTTATTTTTATTTGATAAATATAACATTTTTTTTTCTATTTTTAACAAATCTTTCTTATTTATTTTTTTTTTATAATAAAAATCGTAATAAAAACCATTATTAATAACTGGTCCTATTGCTATTTGAGATTTTGGATATAATTCTTTTATTGCATTTGCTAATAAATGTGCTGTTGAATGTCTTAAAATTTTTATTCCTTCTTTATCTTTTAAAGTAATAAATTTTATTTTTAAATTTTTATTAATAATAAAAGATAAATCTACTAATTTATTATTAATTTTTGCAGCTAAAATTTTTTTTTTAATTTTTAATTTTTTTATAATTTTTTTTATAGATATTGGTTTATTTGTTTGAAATATTTTTTTTTTTGGTAAATTTATTGTTATCATTATTTTAAAAAAAAATATTTTTTAAAAAATAATTAAAATTTATTTTTTTTTAAAAAAAGATAAATTTATTAAAAATAAATTTTAATATTATAAATTTTAATTATTTAAGAAAATTTTATTCGGAATGGACGGGATTCGAACCCGCGACCCTTGGCTTGACAAGCCAATATTCTAACCGATTGAACTACCATTCCTAATATTTTTATTTTTTTATATTATCTATTTTTATTAATATAAATGCAAGTTTTTTTTTTTTTAAAAAAAAATAATTTTAATAAATAAATTTAATAAAATTTTGTTTATAATAATTTATATATATATAATTATTTTTAAAAGGGGAATAGCCAAGTTTGGTTAAGGCACCGGATTTTGATTCCGGGATCCAAGGTTCGAATCCTTGTTCCCCTGTTTAATTTATTTTAAAATTATTTTTTTTTAAAATTTTATTTTTTTTAAAAAAAAATATTGAATTATAAAAATTTAATGATATTTGCTGGTAATTCAAATATTGATTTAGCCAAAAGTATTGCAAATAAAATTGGTGTTCCTTTAGGAATTTCTAAAATTTTTAAATTTTCTGATGGTGAAATTTTTGTTGAAATAAAAGAAAATGTACGTGAAAAAATTGTTTTTATTTTACAATCTTTAAGTTTTCCATCTAGTGAAAATCTTATGGAAATAGTTATTATGGCTGATGCTTTAAAAAGAGCTTCTGCTTCTTGTATTATTGCTGCTATACCATATTTTGGGTATGCTAGACAAGATAGACGTACTTATTTATCTAGAACAGCTATTTCTGCTAAAGTTGTTGCTAATATTTTAGAAAAATCTGGGATTAATAAAATATTATTTATTGATTTACATTCAGAACAAATACAAGGTTTTTTTAATATTCCTGTTAATAATTTATATACTTCTAAAATTTTTTTAAATGATTTAAAAAAAAAAAAATATAAGAAACTTTCTATAGTATCTCCAGATTTTGGTGGAATTATTAGAGCAAGATTTTTTGCTAAAAAATTAAATTGTAATTTAATAATTATAGATAAATATAGGGAAAAAATAAATACTTTAGAAGTAATGAATGTTATAGGTTCAGTTGATGGACAAAATTGTATTATTATAGATGATATAATAGATACAGCTGGTACTATTGTTAAAGTTGCAAAAATATTAAAAAAAAAAAATGCTAAAAAAATTATAGCTTATTGTACACATCCTGTATTATCAGGAAATTCTTTAGAATATATTTCTTCTTCTTGTTTAGAAGAATTAGTAATTACTAATACAATTAAAATTTCTAAAAAAGTTAAATTTTGTAAAAAAATTCGTCAATTAAGTTGTTCTAATTTATTAGTAGAATCTTTTAAAAGAATAATTTCTGGTGAATCTATTATGTCATTATTTATATAATATTTAATATATATAAAATATAATATTTATTAAAAATTATTTTTATGAAAATTAAAGCATCATTAAGAAAAGAAATAGGTACTAAATCAAGTCGTAGATTGCGTAATATTAATAATGTTCCTGGAGTTATTTATGGTGAAAATATTTTAGTTAAAAATATTTTTATTAACCATAATTTTTTATATTTATTAATACAAAAAAAATATTTTTATTCTAAAATTTATAAATTAGAGATTTCTAATAATATTGAAAATGTTTTATTGCGTGATTATCAGTTACATGCTTATAAAAAAAAAATTTTACATGTTGATTTTCAAAGAGTTAATTTTAAAAAAAAAATTTTTATAAAAATACCTTTGTATTTTTTAAATTATGAAATTTCTCCAGCGAAAAAAATATCTTCTGGAATTATTAATTATTTTATAGATAATGTTTTAATAACTTGTTTTCCAAAATATTTACCTAAATTTATAAATGTAGATTTATCAAAAATAAAAATTAATCAATCTATTTATTTATCGGATTTAATTTTACCAAAAGGTGTAAAACTTTTTTTTAAAAAAAATTCTATAGTAGTTAATGTTCATCCTTTAAAAAATAAACAAGAATAATTTTTAAAATTAATATTAATAATATATATTAAATATTTTATATATAAATTTATATTTTTTTTTTATATAATTTTTTTAATTTATATTATTTATAAAAATATATAAATGTCTTATATTAATTTATATTTAAATAAAAATTTTAAAAAAAAAATAAAATTACCAGGTTCTAAAAGTATTTCTAATAGAATATTATTATTATCTTCTTTATCTAAAGGTATAACTATTATAAAAGAAATATTAATATCTGAAGATACATTAGTAATGTTTAATATTTTAAAAAATTTAGGAATTAATTTATATTTTGATTATATAAATAATAATTTTATTATTTATGGTTGTAAAAAAAATTTTCCTATTAAAAAAAATAATTTATTTGTTGGAAATGCTGGAACTGTTATTCGTCCATTAATTTCTATATTATCTATATTAGGTGGAGAATATATATTATTTGGTACAAAAAGAATGCATAATAGACCTATTAAAGATTTAATAGTTGTTTTAAAAAAAATAGGTATGAATATTAAATATTTAAAAAATATTGGTTATCCTCCTTTATATATATCTTATGGAAAATTTAAAATTTCTAAATTAAATATTAAGTGTGATATTTCTAGTCAATTTTTAACTTCTTTATTAATAGGCTTAGGTTTATTATCAAAAAAATATAAGTTTATATTTATTAAAATTTTAGGAAAATTAACATCAAAACCATATATTTATATTACTATTAATTTAATGAAAATTTTTGGAATTAATGTTATTATTAATAATAATATTTTAAAAATATTTTTAAATTCTGGTTATAATAGTCCTGGTATTTTTTTAGTTGAAGGAGATGTTTCTTCTGCTTCATATTTTTTAGCTGCGGGGGTAATTTCGGGGAGTTTAATAAAAGTTAAAGGTATTGGTAGAAATAGTATTCAAGGTGATATGAAAATTATTAATATTTTAAGAATGATGGGTGGTATTATAAATGTAAAAAAAAATTATATTGAATCTTTTTCAAAAGATTTATTATATGCAATTAATATTGATTGTAATGATTTTCCTGATTCCGCTATGGTTATAGCTATAATTTCTTTATATACAAATAATATAAATATATTACGTAATATTTCTAATTGGAAATTTAAAGAAAGTAATCGTTTATTTGCAATGAAAAAGGAATTAAGCAAATTAGGTGCAAAAGTTAGTATTGGTGAAGATTTTATAAAAATTATTCCTCCAAAATTTATAAAATCAGCTATTATTGATACTTATGACGATCATCGTATTGCTATGTGTTTTTCTTTAGTTTCATTAAATACTTTTTTAAAGTATGGTGTTTTTATTAGGATTAATAATCCTAAATGTGTTTGTAAAACTTTTCCTAATTTTTTTTTATTTTTTAATAAAAAAAATATATAAATATATATATATTTATATATTTTTTATTTATTTTTAATAATAAATTTTTATTTTTATGAATATTAAATATTTTAAAAATGCATCTAGAAATAGCGTTTTTGCTAATCTATTAAAGGAATTTTTTTTAGAAAAAAATATAGTTTCTAAAGAAATTATACTTGTGAAAGTTATAGATATAGATAAAAATTTTGTTATTGTTAATACAGATTTAAAATCAGAAGGATTTATTCCTATAAGTGAATTTAAAAATGATAGAGGGAAGATAGAAGTTATTATAGGAGATTTAGTTTTTGTAGTTGTAGAATCTTTAGAAAATGGTTTTGGTGATACTATTCTTTCGAGAGAAAAAGCTAAACGTTTATCTACTTGGTTATCTATGGAAAAAGCTTTAAAAACTCAAGAAGTTATTATTGGTACAATTATTGGTAAAGTTAAAGGTGGTTTAACTGTTTTATCAAATGGTTTACGTGCTTTTTTACCTGGTTCTTTAGTAGATATTAAACCTGTTAAAGATATTAGTTCTTTAGAAGGTAGATATTTAGAATTTAAAGTTATAAAATTAGATCGTGAAAGAAATAATGTTGTTTTATCTAGAAAAATTATAATTGAAAAAAATATAAATAAAGAAAGAATGAAAGTTGTAAAAACATTATTTAAAAATTCTGTAGTTGAAGGAATAGTTAAAAATATTACAGATTATGGAGTATTTATAGATTTAGGTGGTATTGATGGTTTATTACATATTACAGATTTAGCATGGCGTCGTATAAAACATCCATCGGAAATATTAGTATTAGGTCAAAAAGTTTTAGTTAAAGTATTAAAATATGATAAAAATAAAAAAAAAGTTTCTTTAGGAATGAAACAATTAGAAAAAGATCCATGGAAAGGTTTATCTAAAAAATATCCTAAAGGTGTAAAAATGTTAGGAAAAGTTACAAATATCACAGATTATGGTGTTTTTTTAGAAATAGAACCAGGTATAGAAGGTTTAGTGCATATTTCAGAAATGAATTGGACAAATAAAAATGTTATCCCAAATAAATTTTTTTCTTTAGGTTCAAAAGTAAATTTTGTAATTTTAAATATTGATGAAATACGTCGTCGTATTAGTTTAAGTGTAAAATATTGTTTACCAAATCCTTGGGAAGATTTTTTTATTAATTATAAAAAAGGGAGTAGAATTATAGGAACTATTAAATCTATTTCAGATTTTGGGATTTTTGTTAAATTAACAAATAGATTAGATGGATTAATACATTTTTCTGATTTATCTTGGAGTTTTAAAAGAGCAAAAAAAATTTTATGTAAATTTAAAAAAGGTAATATTTTAACTACTATATTAATTTCTGTTGATATTAAAAGAGAAAAATTATCTTTAGGTTTAAAACAATTTTTTTTAAATCCATTTAAAGAATTTATTAAATTTAATAAGATTGGTTCTAGAGTATTAGGTGTAATAAAAAATTTTAATAATTATTTTATAAATATTAAATTAATTGATAAAAATGTTTTTGGGGTTTTAAAAATAGTTGGTAATTATAAAATATTTTTAAAAAAAAAAAATATTTATATTGGAAAAAAAATTTTTACTTTTATAATTAATTTTAATATTAAATCATGTTTATTAATTTTATCATTTAAAAAAAATAGTTAATTTTATATATTAAAAAATTTTAAAAAGACATATTATGTTTTAAATGATTCATAACCCATATTGATCCTAATATAATAATAAATATTATAATGTTAGTAAATATTAATGATAAAATAATCCAACCTTTTTCTGATTTTGAATTCATATGTAAAAAATATATCATATGTATGATAGTTTGTATTATTGCTAATAAAATTAAAATATTAATTATATTTTTTTTTTTAAAAAATAATATTTTTTTATATAAAACTATAATACTTGAAAAAATTGTTAAAATTATTGATAATGTAAAGCCTATTAAATAATCTTTAAAATTTATTTTAAAATCTAACATTTTATAAGGTTCCTATTAAGTAAATGAAAGTAAAAATATTTATCCAAATAATATCTAAAAAGTGCCAGAACATTGATAAACATGTTAATCTTTGTTTATTTTTTTGTATCCCAAATTTTTTAATTTGAATTATTAATGTTAATATCCAAATAATACCAAAAATTATATGTATTCCATGAATTATAATAATAGTAAAAAATGATGTTAAAAATGCACTTTTTTGTGGTATAGCTCCTATTTTTATAAGTTTAAATATTTCATATGTTTCTAAACTTAAAAAAAGTATTCCTAATATTGATGTAGTTTTTAACCAAAAAATTATGTTTTTAATATTATTTTTATTACTTTCAATCATAGATAAACCATATGTTAAAGAAGAAGTTAATAATATTAATGTATTACATGTAACAAATTTTAAATTAAATAATTTATGCTTATTAAATATATTATGAGAATTATTTTTTAATATTGCATATGCAATAAATAAACAAGCAAAAATAATACAATCACTCATAATATATAACCAAAATCCTAATAATGTTCCATCATTTTCAGAATGTTGTGTTTTAATATTATATAATTTATTTAAAAAAATATTTTTTTTAAAATTTATATTTTTTTTATTTTTTTTAAATTTATTTTCAATTTTAAAAATTTCTTTTGAATTTAAAATATAACTGTTTTTATAATTAAAAGAATATTTAATAATAATTATTAAATTAATTATAAATCCTATTATAGATAATATCCACATATTCCAAATTATACAAAATCCTATAAATGTACAAATAATAGAAATTATAAATCCTAATGAAGTTTTTTTAGGCATATGAATTGAATGATAATTTTTGTAATTTATATTTTTTTTTTGATTATTTTTTTTATTTTTTTTTTTTATATATATCCATATATCTTTTTTATTAATTTTAGGTATAAATGCAAAATTATATTTAGGTGGAGGTGAAATTGTTGACCATTCTAATGTTCTACCATTCCATGGATCACCTGTAAAATCTTTTAATAAATTTCTTTTTTTATAACTTACAAATAATTGTATTATAAAACAAATTATTCCTAATAATATTATTATTGCTCCTAAAGCTGCTATTAAAAACCATTTTTTTTTTGAATAATCATCGAAATGACTTATTCTTCTTGTAACTCCCATTAATCCTAAAATATATAATGGTGTAAATGCTATATAAAATCCTATTAACCATAACCAAAAACTACAACGTCCCCAAAATTTATCTAATTTATAACCAAAAGCTTTAGGAAACCAATAATTAATACCAGCAAACATACCAAAAACTACACCACCTATAATTACATTATGAAAATGTGCTACTAAAAATAAACTATTATGTAAACTAAAATCTATTGGGGGTATTGATAAAAGTATTCCTGCCATTCCACCTATTACAAATGTTGTCATAAATCCTATAGTCCATAACATAGGATTTTCAAATTTTATTTTACCTTTATACATTGTAAAAAGCCAATTAAATATTTTAGCACCAGTAGGAATTGATATAATCATAGTTGTTATTCCAAAAAAAGCATTTAAATTAGCACCAGAACCCATAGTAAAAAAATGATGTAACCAAACTATATAAGATAAAATTGTTATTGATATAGTAGCATATACCATTGATTTATAACCAAATAAACTTTTACCACAAAATGTTGCAGTAACTTCTGAAAAAATTCCAAAAGCTGGTAAAATTAAAATATAAACTTCAGGATGTCCCCAAATCCAAATTAAATTTATATACATCATTGGATTACCGCCAAAATTAGTAGTAAAAAAATTTGATCCTGTTATTCTATCTATTGCTAACATTCCTAAAACAGTTGTTAAAACTGGAAAAGATACTATAATTAAAATATTAGTACATAATGAAGTCCAAGTAAAAATTGGCATTTTCATTAATTTCATTCCAGGGGCACGCATTTTTATTATTGTTACTAGTAAATTTATTGCAGATAATAAAGTTCCTATTCCTGCTATTTGTAAAGACCAAATATAATAATCTACTCCTACGTCTGGGCTATTTATTATCCCAGATAATGGAGGGTAAGCCATCCATCCAGTTTTGGCAAATTCTCCTATAAATAATGATATCATAACTAAAATTGCTCCAGATGTTGTCATCCAAAAACTTAAATTATTTAAGAATGGAAAGGCTACATCTCTTGCTCCAATTTGTAGTGGTATTATAAAATTCATTATTCCTGTTACTAAAGGCATTGCTACAAAAAATATCATTATTACTCCATGAGCGGTAAATATTTGATCGTAATGATGAGGAGGTAAAAAACCATGATTTTTTCCAAAAGATAAAGCTTGTTGTGCCCTCATCATTAATGCATCTGTAAAACCTCTTAAAAGCATAATAATTCCTAATATAATATACATTATACCTATTTTTTTGTGATCTGTAGTAATAATCCATTTATTCCAAATTGTTTTCCATAATTTAAAATATGTAATATTTATTAATAAAATAACGATTATTAAAAATATTATTATAAAAGTTGTTAATAAAATTGGATCTTTGTATTGTAATGCATTTAATGTAAGTTTTCCAAAAATTTTATTAAAAAAAATATTTTTTAACAACATATTATTTTTTTTTAAAAGTTTTAATATTATTAATATTATTTATTTTGCCTTTTAATGTTAAAGGAAAAATATTTTTATCTATTTTAGAATAATAGTGTATAGGTTCTTTAATACTTTTTTTTATTAATTTTTTATAAGAATTAAGATTTAAATTTGAATTTTTATTATTTTTTTTAATATTATTAATCCAATTTTTAAATTTTTCTTTATTTACTCCTTTAAATTTAAATCTCATATCTGAAAAACCTTCTCCACTGTAATTTGAAGAAAATCCTTCAGAATTACTAATTTTATTAATTACAGCATGTAATTTAGTTTGCATATTAGGCATAGCATAAATTTGTCCTGCTAATGTTGGAATAAAAAATGAATTCATATTAGAAAGAGAAGTTATTTTAAATTCTATAGGTTTATTAATAGGTATAACTAATTTATTTACTGAAGCTATTTTTTGTTTAGGATATATAAATAGCCATTTCCAGTCTAAAGCTATTACATTTATTTTTAAATATTTAATATGATTAGAAATAAAATGATTTTTATCTATTCTAGAAAGTTTTTTATATGGATCAAGTTTATGAGTATTTTTCCAAGAAAGTGTTCCTAAGATTAATATCATTATTAAAGGTACTCCCCAAATTATTAATTCTAATTTTATAGATTTATTCCAATTTGGTTTATATTCTGAATTTGAGTTATATCGATATTTCCAAGCAAAAAATAAACTAAGTATTATTACTGGAATCATTATTATTGATAATAATGATATTGATATTAAAAATAATTTTGATTGTTGTATTGCTATATCCCCATTGGGATTTAATACTAAAAATTTTTTTTTATTTATAAAATTTGTATTTAACATTAATAAATTTTTTTTATAATGATAAAAATATAAATTTATTATTTTTTTTTTTAAAAAAAAAATAATAAATTTATTAAATTTTTATTATATAATATATATATTATTAATAATTTTTTATATATTTTAAATATAATATAATATAATATTAACATATATATTTTATTTATTTAAAATTTTTTAATTTTTTTAAAATAATATAAATTATGTTTATAATTAATATAATTATAAATTTTTTTAGGGTTATTGTATATTTTAAAAAAAATTTTTAGAAATTATTGATATTTTAATAAAAATTAATAGTTAATATTTTTTATTTTGTTAATTTTATTTTTATTTGTATTACAAAATATAAAATATTTATTAAAAAAATATTTAGAATTTAAAAAAAATAAATATTGAAGTTTATGAAATATTGATTAATATTTATAATGTTAATAAAATTTAGTATAATATTTTTAATATTAAAAAAAAATTAATATTTTTTATTAAGTGATTTAGTATAAATTTTATTTTATAATTTTGATGTATTTATTAAGAATTTTGATTTATTTTTAAAAAAATTTTTATTATTAATTTAAAAGTAAAATTATAAAAGTTGTAGAAATTAATAATAATAATTTTAGTTGTAATGTTTTTAAATTATTAAAAAAATTTAAATTTATTTAATATATAAAAAATAATTTTGTAAAAGTTTTTTTTGCAAATTAAAATGATAATTTTAAAATGTTAAAACTATCTTTATAATTAATAAAAAAAATTTAATTTTAAATATTTTTAAAATTATATTTAAAAAAAATATAGTTTTTAAAAATATTATTATTTAATTAATATATTTGAAAATGAATAAAAATATTTTTTATAATCTTAATAATAAACAATATTTAGCAGTTACTTATCCTTTAAAATCAGTTTTAATTTTAGCAGGTGCTGGTTCTGGTAAAACACATGTTTTAATAAATAGAATTGTTTGGTTAATTAAATTTAAAAATGTATTATTTTCTCAAATTTTAGCTGTTACTTTTACAAATAAAGCTGCTAATGAAATTATTTTAAGATTATCAAAAATATTTTTAAATTTTTCAAATATTAATAATAATATTTGGATTGGTACTTTTCATTCTATATGTAATAAATTATTACGTATACATTATAAAAAAGTTAATTTACCTTATTATTTTAGAATAATAGATTTTAATGATCAATTATCATTAATTGGTTCTTTAATTAAAGAACTTAAATTAGATAAAAATATATATTCTAAAAAAAAAATAATTTATATATTTAATAAATTTAAAGATAAAGGTATAAGATATATTAATTTAAAAAAAAAAATGTATGATACTAATATAATTTTATTATATAAATTATATGAAAAACAATGTGAAATAAATGGAGTAGTAGATTTTTCTGAATTATTATTACGTGTTTATGAATTTTTTTTAAAAGAAAAAAAAATTTTAAAAAAATATAAAAAAATATTTAAATATATTTTTATTGATGAATTTCAAGATACTAATTTATTACAATATAAATTACTTAAATTATTAGGTAATAAAAAAAATGTTATTTTTGCCGTTGGAGATGATGATCAAAATATTTTTACTTTTAGAGGTTCAAATATTAATAATATGTTATTATTTAAAAAAGATTTTAATATATTAAAAATAATAAAATTAGAACAAAATTATAGATCTTATAAATATATTTTAAATGCTGCAAATTATATTATATCTAATAATAAAAATAGGTTAGAAAAAAAATTATTTACTAATTTAAATTTAGGTGAAAAAATAGTTATTTTTGAATCTTATAATGAATTTCAAGAAGTACAATGGGTTATTAAAAAAATAAAAAAAATTTGTAAAAAAAATAAAATTAATAATAATATTGCTATTTTATATAGATTAAATTTTCAATCTCGTTTATTAGAAAATAATTTTTTTTTAGAAAAAATACCATATAAAATATATGGTAAATATAATTTTTTAAAAAAAAAAGAAATTCAAAAAGCAATTTTTTATTTAAAATTAATAAATAATATTCATGATAATTTATCTTTTTTAGAAGTTGTTAATTTTCCTCCTAGAGGAATAGGTTTAAAAACTTTAAAAAAATTAAAATTTTTATCTAATAATTATAATTGTTCTTTATATTCATCAGTTTTTTATATTGAAAATAAAAAAAGAAAATCTTCATTAGCTTTAATAAATTTTATTAAATTAATTAATATGATTTGTAATAAAATTAAACAACTTTCTTTTAAAAAAAGTATAATATTTATACTAGAAAGTAGTGGTATAATTTATTTTTATAAAAATTTTAAAAAAAAAATATTTTCTTTAGATAATTTAAATCAATTAATTAATTTAACAAATTATTTTTTACTTAATTATTTTAATTATTTTATAAAAAATAAAAAAAATATAATAAATATTTTGTTATCTAATTTTCTTTCTTATATTTTAATAGAAAATGAAAATTATTATTTTAATGATAAAAAAAAAAAAAAAATACAATTAATGACTATACATTCTTCTAAAGGTTTAGAATTTGATGTAATTTTTATTATAGGTTTAGAAGAAGGGATATTTCCATCTTATAAAGGAGATTATAAAAAAAAAAGTTTTATAGAAGAAGAACGTAGACTTATGTATGTTGCAATAACTAGAGCAAAAAAAAAATTATATATTAGTTTTAATAATTGTCGCACTTTTTTAGGAAATAAAATTTATAATAAAAAATCTAGATTTATTAATGAATTGCCAAATTTTTTAGTAAAGAAAATTTCTTATAAAAATATAAAATAAAAAAATTATTTTTTATATAAATTATATGGATATTGTAAAAAACAAAATCCTAGTACTTTTTTTTCTTTTTTTATTATTTTTTTTATATCCCAAGTTATTTTTTTTTTATAAGGAAAAAAATTTTTAAAATTTTTTTTATTTTCAAATAAATTTAATTGATTAATAAATTTTTTATTTTTTTCTGCATGAAGTATTATTTTATTTATTGATGTATACATAATAGGTCTACTAATTTTAAAACAATCAAATGCTCCTGAAGTAATAAATGCTTTTAATGTTTTTTTATTTATATATATTTTATTTATTCTTTCTATAAAATTTAAAAAATTTTTAAATATTCCTTTTTTTCTTTCATTAATTATATTTTTTATTATATTTTTTCCTAATCCTTTAATAGCACATAATCCAAAACTAATAGTATCTTTTTTTATTGGTTTGAAATTATGAAATGAAAAATTAATATTAGGTGGTAAAATTTTTATTTTACATGTATATATTGAATCTTTAATTAAAATTTTTATTTTTTTTGTTTCATTCATAGCTAATGATAAATTAGCAGCCATAAAATATATAGTGTAATTTGTTTTTAAATATGCTGTATAATAACTTATTAATGCATAAGCCGTAGCATGTGCTTTATTAAATCCATATCCTGAAAATTTTTCTATTAAATTAAAAATTTTATTTGATTTTTTAATAGATAATCCATTTTTTATTGCTCCTTTTATAAAAGTTTTTTTTTGTTTTAACATTTTTATTTTATTTTTACTACTCATTATTCTTTGTAAAAGATCTGCCTTTTTTAATGAATATCCTGCAATTATTTGAGCAATTTTCATAATTTGTTCTTGATAAATCATTATTCCATAAGTTTCTAATAAAATATTTTTTATTCTTTTATCTATAAAAGAGAAATTTTCTCCATGTTTTCTTTTGCAAAAAATTTCTATTAATTCTATTGGTCCTGGTCTATATAAAGATATTATGATAATAATATCTTTAAATTTATC
The DNA here is from genome assembly GCF_964019745.1 of Candidatus Zinderia endosymbiont of Aphrophora alni. Lineage (NCBI taxonomy): Bacteria > Pseudomonadati > Pseudomonadota > Betaproteobacteria > Burkholderiales > Oxalobacteraceae > Candidatus Zinderia > Candidatus Zinderia endosymbiont of Aphrophora alni. Next base: position 187,615 of record NZ_OZ026462.1, read on the forward strand.
TGGTAATATATTTTTTAACATTTTTTGCATTCCTAAACTTTCTAATTGAAAAACAGCTATAGTTTTTGCTTGTGATAATAATTTAAAAGTTTTTTTATTATTTAAAGGAATATTATTTATACTTAATTTTTTTTTAATTTTAAATTGTTTTTTAATATTTGATAATGTTTTTTCAATTATTGTTAAAGTAGTTAAACCTAAAAAATCAAATTTAATTAATCCAATTTTTTTAATATCTTCTTTATCATATTGTGAAATAATTATTGAATTTTTTTCTTGAAAATATAATGGACAAAAATTAGTTATTTTTTTAGGTGATATTATAATACCCCCAGCATGTGTACTAATATTTTTTATTATTCCTTCTAATTTTTGTGCAAAAAATATTAATTTTTTAATTTCTTTATTACTTTCAATTTTTTTTTTAAAATTTTGTTCTTTTTTTATATATTCAGCAATAGTAAATAATTTATTTTGTTTGAAAGGTATTAATTTTACTAAATTATCACAAAAACTATAATTTAAACCTAAAATTCTCCCTACATCTCTTATAACTCCTCTAGCAGCCATTGTACCAAATGTTGCAATTTGTACTACAGATTTTACCCCGTATTTATTTTTAATATATTTAATTACGATATCACGTTTTTTTTGACAAAAATCTATATCAAAATCAGGTATTGAAGTTCTTTCTTCGTTTAAAAATCTTTCAAATAATAAATTATATTTTATAGGATCTACATTAGTAATATTTAAAGAGAAAGCTACTAAAGAACTTGTACCTGAACCTCTTCCTGGGCCAACGGGTATATTATTTTTTTTAGACCAATTAATAAAATCAGCAACTATTAAAAAATAATTAGAAAAATTCATTTTAATAATTGTATTAATTTCATAATTTATTCTTTTAAAGTATTTTTTAATAGTTTCAATTTTATTTTTTTTTTTAGATAAAATTATTTTTAATTTTTTTTTTAAACCCTGTTTTGTTTTTATTTTAAAAAAAATATTATTTATAATATTTTTTTTTTTAAAAAATTTAGGTAATTTAACTTTTCCTAATTTAAATGAAAAATTACATTTTTTTGCTATTTCGATAGTATTTAATATAGCTTCTGGTATATCTTTAAATAATAAACACATTTCTTTTTTTGTTTTAAAATATTGTTCTTTAGTAAATTTTTTTTTTCTTTTTTTATCTTTTAATAATTTATTTTCAGATATACAAGTACGTATTTCATGTATTAAAAAATCTTTTTTTTTTTGAAATTGTATTGGTTGAGTTGCAACTATAGGAATATTTAATTTATTTGCAATTTCTAAAGATTTTAAAATTTGTAATTCCATATTTGGTTGTTTAATTCTTTGTATTTCTATATAAAAATTTTTTTTAAAAATTTTTTTCCAATTTTTTGCTTGTTGTTTAGCTTTTATAAAATTTCCATTGTTAATAGATTTTCCAATATTTCCTAAATGTGCTCCAGATAAAATAATTAAATCATTATTATTTTTTTTAAAAATTTTTTTAATCCATTTAAATTTAATAATAGCTTTATTATTTTTAATATTTTTAATCCAAGCTTTAGACAATAAATTACAAATATGTAAATATCCATTATAATTTTTAATTAAAAATAATAATCTTGATGATTTATTATTATTTTTATTTGATATTAATATATCACAACCAATAATTGGTTTTATTCCTAGTTTTCTTGCTTTTTTATAAAATTTTATTGATCCAAAGATATTTAAAAAATCTGTTATAGCTATTGATGGTTGTTTATCTTTTTTAACTTTTTCTAAAATTTTATTAATTTTTATTGTACTATCGTTAATTGAAAATTCTGTATGTAGTCTTAAATGTATAAAATTATTATTCATAATATTTTTATGTTTTATAATATATATTAAATTTTATGTTTTTTATAAAAATTAAAAAATTTTTGTAATATTTTATATTAAAATATTAATTATTTTTTTTTATAAAAATAAAAAATATTAATTTAATTTTTTAAAATTATTTATAATTAAAATAATAGTTTTTATTATTGTAAATAAAAAAGATTTTATGGATTTAGTTTTTATTAAGGAAGAATATTTTTCAGATCCATTGTTGTTAAAAAGCGGTTTAAAAATATTTAATTATAAGTTAGTATATGAAACTTATGGTAAATTAAATTTAGATAAGTCTAATGTAATTTTAATTTGTCACGCTTTAAACGCATCTCATCATGTTACAGGAAAATATAAAAAAAATATAGAATATTCGGGGTGGTGGAATAATATGGTTGGCCCTAATAAAACTATAAATACTAATATTTTTTTTATTATATGTATTAATAATATTGGTTCTTGTTTTGGTTCTACAGGACCTATGAATATTAATTTTAAAACTGGTTATTTATATGGTTCTAATTTTCCTATTCTTACTATAGAAGATTGGGTAAATTCGCAATTTTTTTTAATGAAAAAATTAAAAATTAAAAAAATTTTTAATGTTATTGGTGCTTCTTTAGGAGGTATGCAAGTTTTATGTTGGAATTTAATATATCCAAATTTTTCGAAAAATTATATAATAATAGCTTCTACTTTAAAATTATCTGCGCAAAATATTTCTTTTAATAGTATTACTCGTCAATCAATAAATTTTGATTATTATTTTTTTAATGGAGATTTTTATTATTATGGTTTAATTCCTAAAAATAGTTTGTGTATATCACGTATGATTGCTCATAATACTTATATTTCTAGTTTTGATATGTCAAAAAAATTTAATCGTAAATTACAATTTGAAAATGTTTGTTTTAATTTTGATATGGATTTTAAAGTTGAATCTTATTTATATTATCAAGGTGAAAAATTTTCTAATTATTTTGATACTAATACTTATTTATTAATTACTAAGCTTTTAGATTATTTTGATATGGATAAAAAAATAAAGAAAAAAAATAAAAAAAAAAATTTTTTAATTATATCTTTTAATACTGATTGGAGATTTCCTTTAAAACATAATAAAAAAATAATAAATTTATTAATTAAAAGTAAAATGAATATTTATTTTATTAAAATAAATTCTTTATATGGGCATGATGCATTTTTAAAATATAATTATAATTATATGCAAGTAATAAATTTTTTTTTAAAAAGAAATTATAAAAATATTTTTTTAAAAAAATATAATATATATAATAATATATAATATAATATAATTTATATATAATATATATTTTATATAAAATATATATATAATATAAATTATATATAATATAAATTGTATATAATATAAATTGTATATAATATAAATTATATATAATATAAATTATATATAATATAAATTATATATAATATAAATTATATATAATATAAATTATATATAATATAAATTGTATATAATATAAATTGTATATAATATAAATTGTATATAATATAAATTGTATATAATATAAATTGTATATAATATAAATTGTATATAATATAAATTGTATATAATATAAATTGTATATAATATAAATTATATATAATATAAATTATATATAATATAAATTATATATAATATAAATTATATATAATATAAATTATATATAATATAAATTATATATAATATAAATTATATATAATATAAATTATATATAATATAAATTATATATAATATAAATTATATATAATATAAATTATATATAATATAAATTATATATAATATAAATTATATATAATATAAATTATATATAATATAAATTATATATAATATAAATTATATATAATATAAATTATATATAATATAAATTATATATAATATAAATTATATATAATATAAATTATATAGTAAAATTTATTTTATAATATATAATAATATAAAATTTAAAATATTGGAGAGATGGCCGAGTGGTTAATGGCAGCAGACTGTAAATCTGCCCTTTTTATAAGTACGTTGGTTCGAATCCAGCTCTCTCCATAAAATATATATAAATATATATTTTTATAAAAGCGGATATAGCTCAATGGTAGAGTAAAAGCCTTCCAAGCTTGAGATAAGGGTTCAATTCCCTTTATCCGCTTTTAAAAATATTAATTATTATAATTAGCCCTTGTAGCTTAGTGGTAGAGCACTCCCTTAGTAAGGGAGAGGTCAAATGTTCAATTCATTTCTAGGGCAAAAATTTAAAAATAATTTATATAATAAATATTATATATTTTTTTATTTTAAGAGGGGGATAGTTCAAATGGTAGAGCATCGGTCTCCAAAACCGAAAGTTGGGGGTTCAATCCCCTCTCCCCCTGTGATAAAAAAAAATATATTTTTTATATATTAATATAATATAATATAATACAACATAATACAACATAATACAACATAATACAACATAATACGGGATTGTATAACATATATATAATATAATATAATATTATATAATATAATGTAATACAATATAAATAATAGTATTAGTACTAATATTAGTAATAATATTAGTAATAATGTTAATAACAATATTATTGATAATATTATTAATGTTATTATTAATAATATTAATAACAGTTTTATTAAAAATATTATTAATTTTTTTAATAGTAAAATTAATAACAAAACCATTAATAATACTACTAATAATTTTACTAATAATATTAATACCAATTATATTATTAATAATATGAGTAATAATATGAGTACTATTATTAATAATAATATTTATAATAGTATTAACAATATAACTAATAATCATATCGGATATAACATTACTAATAATATCAATACTAATATTAGTAATAATATCAATGATAATATTATTAATGTCGATAATTTTATAATAGTTATGATACTAGTTTTTAATATTAATAATAATAATATTATTAATATTATTTCTAGTATTATTAATAATAATAATTATAATTATAATTATAATTATAATTATAATAATAATAATAATATTTAATATTAATATTAATATTTAATATTAATATTTAATATTAATAATTAACATTAACATTAACATTAACATTAACATTAACATTAACATTAACATTAACATTAACATTAACATTAACATTAATATTAACATTAATATTAACATTAATAATTAATAATTAATAATTAATAATTAATAATTAATAATTAATAATTAATAATTAATAATTAATAATTAATAATTAATAATTAATAATTAATAATTAATAATTAAAAAATAAAAATTATATATGAAATATATTATTTTTTTTTTTAATTTTTTAAAAAAATCTTTTAAAGAATTTAAAAAAATTATTTGGCCTACTTTTTTTGAAGTAATTGAAGTTATTATTGTAGTTATTTTATTTTGTATTTTTATGTTTTTTTTTTTTATTTATTCAGATAAATTAATTAAAAATATATTGTGTAATATATATTAATATGTTATCATATAATTTAATTATATGAAATATTTTATATTTTTTTAAAAAATAAAATATTAAAAATGTTTATTTTTTAAATTATTAAAAATATAATTTATTAAAATTATTTTTTTTATATTATATATATTTTAAATTATTTTATTAAATGAAAAAAATTATAGGTTTTATTAAATTACAAATTTTAGCTGGAAAAGCTACTCCTGCACCTCCTATAGGTCCAGCTTTAGGACAAAGAGGTTTAAATATTATGGAGTTTTGTAAAAATTTTAATAATCAAACTAAAAATTTGGAATCGGATTTACCTATACCTGTTGTAATAACTGTTTTTTTTGATAAATCTTTTGATTTTATTTTAAAAACTCCTCCTACATCGGTATTGATAAAAAAAATTTTAGGCATTGATAAAGGTTCATCAAAGCCAAATTTAAATAAAGTAGGAACTATTTCTATGAAACAAATAGAAGAGATTGCTCTTAAAAAAAGAAAAAATCTTACTTCAAATAATTTATCAGGAGCTATTCGTACTATTATTGGTTCTGCTATTTCTATGGGAGTTTTAGTAAAAAATTAATAAATTTTTAATTAATAATTTTAAAATTTTTATGTTAAAAATTTCTAAAAAAAGAAAAGAAATTCTAAAAAAAATAAATAATAAAAAAAAGTATCTATTAGAAGAAGCTTTTGTTTTAATAAAAAAATGTTCTATAGCAAAATTTAATGAATCTGTTGACATTTCTATTCATTTAGGTATAGATTATAAAAGATCTGATCAAATTGTTCGTGGTTTTGTTATTTTTCCTTTTAATTTTAAAAAGTCTGTTAAAGTTTTAGTTTTTGCTAAAGATGAAGAAAGAAAAAGTGCTTTAGAAGCTGGTGCTGATTTTGTTGGTATGGAAGATTTAATAAAAAAAATTAAATTAAAAGGAATTTTTTTTGATGTAGTTGTTACTTCGCCTAAAAATATGTTAATTTTAAATTCTTTAGGAAAAATTTTAGGACCTCGTGGATTAATGCCAAATAAAAAAAGTGGTACATTATCTTCTGATATTTTTAATACTGTTAAAAATATTAAATTAGGACAAGTTAATTATAAAAGTGATAAATTTGGTATTATTAATTTATCAATTGGTAAAAGTAATTTTAAAATTTCAAGTTTAAAATCTAATTTTTTTTCATTATTAAATTCTTTAAAAAAAAATAAACCTATTTCTTTGAAAAATATTTATTTTCGTAATATTTGGGTATCTTCTACTATGGGTATAGGTGTTAAAATTAATCAACAGTTTTAATTATTAAATTTTTTTAATAATATTTATAATTAATAATTTATATTTATATTTTTGGAGGTATTTTGAATTTTAATATTGATAAAAAAAAAAAAATTGTATCTAAAATTATAGAAAAAATTAATATTTTTAATGTTATTATTTTAGCTAAATTTAAAAAAATAAGTACTAATCAATTAACTGATTTAAGAGTAATTTTTAAAAAAAAAAAAATTTTTATATCTGTATTTAAAAATAGCTTATTAAAAAAAGCTTTAATAAAAAGTAAATTTGAAAAAATAATTTCAAAAATTAATGGTCAAATAATTTGTTTTTTTTCTAATGATGTAATTTTATTATCTAAAGTAATTATTGATTTTTTAAAAATTAATAAAAATTTAATTGTTAAAATAGGAAGTTTTTTTGAAAAAAAAATTTTTTTATTAGATATAAAAAATTTTGCAAATATCCCTAGTAAAAATGTGTTATTAATGCAATTATTTAAAATTTTTAGGTATTCTATAATTAATTTTATAAAAATTTTATTTTTTATAAAAAATAAAAAAAAATAATTATTATAAAAATTTTATTTAAATTATTATTAATTATTTTTTTTATTTGTTTTTTATTAAATATATTTTATATAAATATAAAAATAATTTTATATATATAAAATATGTATATATATTTATGTTTTTATAAGGTATTTATTTTTAACAATAGAGAAATTTAAAAACAATTTTAAATTGTTATTTAAATTTTAATATATTTTTTAAAAATTTAATGATTAAAAAATTAACAAAAGATGAGATTATTAAAGTAATTAATAATTTAAGTGTTTTAGAGTTAAATGATTTAATTAAAGGTTTTGAAAAAAAATTAGGTATATCAGTTAATGATATTAATAATATTAATACTTTGAATAAAAATATAAATAATATTTCTAAAAAAAAAGAAAAAACAAAATTTTCAGTAATTTTAACTGAAATAGGTACTAGTAAAATTAGTGTGATTAAAATTGTTAGAGAACTTACTGGTTTAGGATTAAAAGAATGTAAAAATTTAGTTGATAATATACCTAAATCTTTAAAAGATAATTTAACTAAAGTAGAAGCAGAGACTTTTATAAAAAAAATAGAATCTATTGGAGCTAAAGCTTTAATAAAATAATGTTTAATAAAAATTTTTTAATTTTTTTTTTTTTAAATTTTATGACTAATAATAAATATCATGATTACTAAATATATTGATTCTTTTATTAAGAAAAAAAGTATTCGTAAATCTTTTACAAATAGAAATAAGGTGTTTAAAACTTTAAATTTATTAGAAATACAACTTAAATCTTATGAAAAATTTTTGCAAAAAGATATTTTTTTTTTAAAAAGAAAAAATTATGGTTTACAATTTATCTTTAAAACTTTTTTTCCTGTTGCTTCTAAAGATAATTCTTATAATATAGAATATTTATATTATTTTTTAGAAAAACCTATTTTTAATATTAAAGAATGTAAAGAACGTGGCTTAACATATTCTTCTGTTTTAAAAGTTATGTTTCGTTTAAATATTTTTTATAAAGGTTTTTTAGAAACAAAAGTTATAAAAGAAATTAAAGAACAAGAAATTTTTATGGGCGAAATACCTTTAATGACAAATTTTGGAACATTTATTATTAATGGTACAGAACGTACTGTTGTTTCTCAATTATATAAATCACCTGGAGTTTTTTTTGATTATAATAAAAAAAAATTTTTTTCTGATGAAAAAATCTTTTATAACGCTAAGATAGTACCTTATAAAGGTTCTTGGTTAGAATTTGAATTTGATTCTAAAGATATATTATTTTTTCGTATTGATAGACGAGCAAAAATGCCAGTTACAATTTTATTAAAAGCTATGGGTATGACTGTTGAAAAAATTTTATATTCTTTTTCTTTATATGATAAATTTTTAATTTTAAAAAATTTTGTTAGAATTAAAATTATTGTTAATCGTTTATTAGGAAAAAAAATTAATTTTAATCTTTTTAAAGAGAATGGAAAACTTTTAATAAAAAAAAATGAGATAATTACTTTAAAAAAATTACGAATAGATTCAAAAACTGAATATTGTATTTTTTTAGTTAAAATAAAATATTTATTGGGGCGTGTTTTAAAAGAAAATATTATTAGTAATATTGATAAAAAAATAGTAATTGCTTATGCAAATGAAACAATTACAAAAGATTTGTTGTTTATGTTTATAAAACATAAAATTAAAGTTGTAAAAATTATTTATAGTAGTAATATTAATTATATTGATTATATTTCAAAAATTTTAAATTTTGATAAAACTTTAGATTCATTTTCTGCAAAAAAATTTATTTATAAAATTATGCGCCCTGGTGATTCTCCAACTATTGATACTGTAGAAATTTTTTTTAAAAATTTATTTTTTAATAAAAAACGTTATAATTTATCTTTAATAGGTCGTATGAAATTAAATAGTAGATTTGGTTTTGATAGTTCTTATGGAACTTCTCTTTTATCTATTAAGGATATAATATATGTTATTAAAACTTTAATTAATCTTAAAAATAATATTGGTAGTATAGATGATATTGATCATTTAGGTAATAGAAGAATTAGAAGTGTTGGAGAATTATTAGAAAATCAATTAAAATTTGCTTTTAATAAAACTGAAAAATTTATTAAAGAGCGTTTAAATTATGTTGAACAAGATAATTTAATGCCTCATGATTTTATAAATTCTAAAACAATTTCTACAATTATAAGGGATTTTTTTTGTACTTCACAATTATCTCAATTTTTAGATCAAACAAAAACAATTTCTACAATTATAAGGGATTTTTTTTGTACTTCACAATTATCTCAATTTTTAGATCAAACAAATTCTTTATCTGAAATTACACATAAACGTCGTATTTCATCTTTAGGACCTGGAGGATTAACAAGAGAAAGAGCAGGTTTTGAAGTTAGAGATGTACATTATACTCACTATGGGCGTGTTTGTCCAATAGAAACTCCGGAGGGTCCTAATATAGGATTGATAAACTCTCTAGCTTTGTTTTCAAAATTAGATAAATATGGTTTTTTAGAGACACCTTACTATAAGGTTGTAAATAAAAAAGTTACTTCTGAAATTAAATATCTTAATGCGTTTAATGAAGCTTTTTATACTATAGCACAAGCTAATTCTATTATTAATAATAAAAAAGAATTAATAGGTCCTTTAGTTTCTGCTAGAAAATTAGGTAATAATATTTTTGTTTCTCCTGAAAAAATTGATTTTATAGATGTTTCTCCTAATCAAATAGTATCATTAGCAGCATCTTTAATACCTTTTTTAGAACATGATGATGCGAATAGAGCTTTAATGGGTGCTAATATGCAACGTCAAGCTGTTCCCTGTATGAAAGCACAAAGGCCTTTAGTAGGTACTGGTTTAGAAAAAATTGTAATTTCAAATTCTGGAGATGTAATAAGATCTTTAAGAGGTGGTAAAATAATTTTTGTAGATTCTAATAAAATTGTTATAAGTGTTAATGAAGATGAAATTATGAGTAATGATTTAGGAATTGATGTTTATAATTTAGTTAAATATTCAAGAACTAATCAAGATACTAATGTTAATCAAAAAATTATTGTTAATGTTGGAGATTTAGTATTAAAAAATGATGTTATAGCTGATTGTTCTTCAAGTCATTTAGGTGAATTATCTTTGGGGCAAAATATACTTGTGGCTTTTATGTCTTGGAATGGTTATAATTTTGAAGATTCTATTATAATTTCTAAAAAGATTGTTGTTGAAGAAGTGTATACCTCTATACATGTTAAAGAATTTGTAGTTTTAATTCGTGATACTAAATTAGGATTTGAAAAAAATACTAGAAAAGTTCCAAATCTACCTAAAAAACAAAAATTTAAATTAGATGATTCTGGTATTATTCATCTTGGTGCGGAAGTAGTATCTGGTGATGTATTAGTAGGAAAAATTACACCTAAAAATGATATTCAAATTACTCCTGAAGAAAAATTAATTTGTGCTATTTTTAAAGAAAAAATTTCTAATTTTAAAGATACTTCTTTTAGAGTACCACCTCAAATATGTGGTACAGTTATTAATGTAGAAATTTTTACTAAGAAAGGTATTATTAAAGATGAACGTTCTATACAAATTATAAAAGATAAATTAGAAAAATACAAATTAAATTTAATGGAAAAAATATTTTTTATTGAAAATGATTTGTTACAAAGATTAAAAAAAAAATTAATAAATAAATTTATGTATATTAATTTAGATGTTAAAAATAAAATTAAAATTACAAAAAAATTTTTATTAAATTTAAAACTTTTAGATTTATTTGAAATTAATTTAGAAGATAAAAATTTAAAAAAATTTTTAAAAAGAATTAAAAAATTATTTTTTTTAAAACAAGTTTATTTTCAAGATAAGTATATTAAAAAAAAAAAAAAATTAACAGAAGGTGATGAATTACCTTCTGGAGTATTAAAAATAATTAAAATTTTTTTAGCTATTAAAAAAAAATTACAACCAGGTGATAAGATGTCTGGTAGACATGGAAATAAAGGTGTAGTTTCTTGTATTTTAAATATTGAAGATATGCCTTATATGTCTGATGGTACTGTAGTTGATATTATTTTAAATCCTTTAGGTATTCCATCTAGAATGAATGTTGGGCAAATTTTGGAAGCGCATTTAGGTTGGGCTGCTAAGGGTTTAGGTTTACGTTTACAAAAAATGATAAATTCTCAAAAAAATTTATTAGAAATACGAAAATTTTTAGAAAAAATTTATAATTTTTCTTATAAAAAAGAGAATTTTAATAATTTTAATGACAATGAAATTTTAGAATTAATAAAAAATATTAGTAATGGTGTTTATTTTTCTACTCCTGTTTTTGATGGAGCTACTGAAAAAGATATAGATTATTTATTAAATTTAGCTTATCCTAAAAATATTTCTAAAAAATTAAAAATTAATGAAAAAAAAAATCAAATTATTTTATATGATGGTAGAACAGGAGAGGCTTTTAAACAATTTATAACTGTTGGTTATATTTATTTTTTAAAATTAAATCATTTAGTAAATGATAAAATTCATTCTAGATCAATTGGTCCTTATTCTTTAATAACTCAACAGCCTTTAGGTGGTAAATCTCAATTTGGTGGTCAACGTTTTGGAGAAATGGAAGTTTGGGCTTTAGAAGCTTATGGTGCTTCTTATACATTGCAGGAGATGTTAACTATTAAATCTGATGATATTAATGGTCGTACTGAAATTTATAAAAATTTAATAAATAATATTGGTATAATTAATATTAATATACCCGAATCTTTTAATGTTTTAATTAGAGAGATTCGTTCTTTAGGAATTGATATAAAATTAAAATATAAATAATTTTTTAAAATATAAAAAAAGGATATATAAAAATATATGAAACTTATAACTAATTTTTTAAAGTTTGTTAGATATAAAAATCAATTTAATTCAATAAAAATAAAATTAGCTTCTGATAAAAAAATTAGATCTTGGTCTTATGGAGAAGTAAAAAAATCTGAGACTATAAATTATAGAACATTTAGACCTGAAAAAAGTGGTTTATTTTGTTCTAAAATTTTTGGACCTGTTAAAAATTATGAATGTTTATGCGGAAAATATAAACGTGTAAAATATTGTGGTGTTATTTGTGAAAAATGTGGTGTAGAAGTAACATTAACTAATGTTAGAAGAGAAAGAATGGGACATATTACCTTAGCTGCTCCTGTAGCACATATTTGGTTTTTAAAGTCCTTACCGTCTAGATTAAGTATAATTTTAAATATGAATTTAAAAGATATAGAAAAAGTTTTGTATTTTGAAAAATATGTTATTATTAATCCTGGTAAATCTTTTTTAAAAAAAAAACAAGTTATATCAGAAAATGTTTATATTCAAAATAAAGAAAGATATAAAAAAGATTTTTTAGCTTTAATGGGAGCTGAAGGAATACAAAAATTATTATCTTCTATAAATATTAAAAAAAATATTAAGAATTTAAAAAAATCTTTAAAGAATTTAAAATCTAATTCAAAAGTTAAAAAACTTTTAAGACGTTTAAAAATTTTTGAAGCTTTAAAAAAATCTAATATGAAACCACAATGGATTATAATGAAAATATTACCTGTATTACCATCTGAATTACGACCGTTAGTTTTATTAGAAGGTGGTAGATTTGCAACTTCTGATTTAAATGATTTGTATCGTAGAATTATTAATAGAAATAATAGATTGAAAAAATTAATAAATTTAAAAGCACCAGAAATTATTTTAAAAAATGAAAAACGTATGTTACAAGAAGCAGTTGATGCTCTTTTTGATAATGGTAGGTCTGGAAAAGTAATTTTAGGTTCTAATAAACGTCCTTTAAAATCTTTATCAGAAATGATAAAAGGTAAAACTGGAAGATTTAGACAAAATTTATTAGGAAAACGTGTTGATTATTCTGGAAGATCTGTAATAATTGTAGGACCTGAGTTAGATTTACATCAATGTGGTTTACCTAGACTTATGGCTTTAGAATTATTTAAGCCATTTATTTTACAAAGACTTAATATTCTTGATATAACTACAGATTTACAATTTTCAAAAAAATTAATTGATTCTCAAGATCCAATAATTTTAGAAATTTTAGAGGATATTATAAAAGAACATCCTGTAATATTAAATAGAGCTCCAACTTTACATCGTTTAGGTATACAAGCTTTTAAAGCTGTTCTTATAGAAGGAAAAGCTATAAAATTACATCCATTAGTTTGTGCTGCTTTTAATGCTGATTTTGATGGTGATCAAATGGCAGTTCATATTCCTTTATCTATTGAAGCGCAAAGTGAAGCATTATCTTTAATGATGTCTGATAAAAATATTTTATTTCCTTCTAATGGAGAGCCTTCAATAACTCCTACTCAAGATATTATTTTAGGTTTATATTATGCTACTCAAAAATTTAAAAATATTGAAGATGAAAAAATAATATTTAGTGATGTACATGAAGTTATTGTAGCTTATAATAATAAAGTAGTTGATTTATTTACTAATATAATTTTAAGAGTTTATGAAAAAGAAAATTATAAAGATAAAAAAAATTTATCTTATGTTTATAGAAGATATAGTACTACAGTAGGTAGAGTGATGTTATATGAAATATTTCCAAAAAATTTATCTTTTTCTTTAATTAATAAAATAATTAATAAAAAAAAAATTTCTAAAATAATTAGTATTATATTTTTTAAAAATGGAATAAAAAAAACAGTATCATTTGTTAATAAGTTAACTCAATATGGTTTTAAAATGGCTACTATTTCCGGTATGTCTATTTCTATAAATGATATGAAAATTCCTAAAGAAAAAAATAATATTATATCAATATCTAAAAAAAAAATTAATAAAATAAATAAACAATATTCTTTAGATTTAATAACTAAAAAAGAACGTTATAATAAAATAATAGATATATGGAGTAAAACTACTGAAAATGTAAGTAAAATTATGATATATGAAATGGAAAAAACATATAAAAAAAATAGTTATAAAAAAAATTTTCTTAAAAAAGATTTAAATCCTATTTATATTATGATTAATTCTGGAGCTAGAGGTTCTTCTATACAAATTCGTCAATTAGCAGGTATGAGAGGATTAATGTCTAAACCAGATAATTCAATTATTGAAACTCCTATTATATCTAATTTTAGAGAAGGGTTAGATGTATTACAATATTTTATTTCTACTCATGGAGCTCGTAAAGGTTTATCTGATACTGCATTAAAAACTGCTAATTCTGGATATTTAACTAGACGTTTAGTTGATGTTACTCAAGATTTAATAATTTTAAAATATGATTGTTTTACAAAAAAAGGAATAAAATTAAAATCTTTAATAGAAAATGGAAAAGTTATTGAATCTTTAAAAGAAAGAATTTTAGGTCGTGTTTCTTTAGAAGATATTGTTGATTATGAAACAAAAGAAATTATATGTAATGCTGGTACATTAATAGATGAAGATATTATTGAAAAAATTAATTTTTTAAAAATTAATTCAATAAAAGTTCGTAGTCCATTAAAATGTAAAATTCGTTATGGTTTATGTGTTAAATGTTATGGTCGTGATTTGAGTAAAGGTGTTTTAGTTAATGTTGGTGAGGCTGTTGGGATAATAGCTGCTCAATCTATAGGAGAGCCTGGTACACAGTTGACTATGCGTACATTTCATATAGGTGGTGCAACTTCTAGAGTTATTGTAGATTCTTTTATAAAAACTAAAGTTAGTGGAAAAATTTTATTTTCTTCTTCTATGCGTTGTATTTTAAATAGTAAAAATAACTTAATTGTTATTTCTCGTTTTGGTAAAATTTTTATTTTAGATAAATTTAAAAATAAAATAGAACAATATAAAATTCCATATGGTGCAATTTTATTAATAAATAATAATGATTTAGTAAAAATTGGAGAAAAATTAGCTTTTTGGGATTCTTTAGCACGTCCAATAATTGCTGAAAATTCTGGTTTTATAAAATTTAAAAATTTTTTTAAAAATTTAACTGTTGAAAAAAAATTTGATTCTTTAATTAAATCAAATATTTATTTAGTAATAGGTTCAAAGAAAATTAATAAAAAAAAACATTTTGAAATTTTAAGGCCTCAAATAAATATTTTAAATGAATTTAAAAATTGTGAGGAAAAAAAAGATGTAAATAAATTTACAACAATTAATTTTTTAATTGGTACTAAAATTATAGTTAAAAATAAACAATTTGTAAAAGTTGGTGATGTTATAGCATATATTCCTGTAAATGTAAAAAAAACTTTAGATATTACTGGAGGCTTACCAAAGGTTGCAGAATTATTCGAAGCTAGAATTTCAAAAAATTCTGCTATTTTAGCAGAGATTACAGGTAATATTTTTTTTGATAAAGATATAAAAAATAAACAATCTTTAAATATTATAAGTTCTGATGGTATAAAACATAATTTTTTAGTTTCTAAAAATAAACAGATTTTAGTTCATGATGGACAATTTATAAATAAAGGAGAAATTATAGTAGAAGGCCCAATTAATCCTCAAGATATTTTAAGATTATTAGGTATTAATAAATTAATAAAATATATTGTTAATGAAGTACAAATAATTTATCGTTCTCAAGGTGTAAAAATTAATGAAAAACATATTGAGATTATTATTAAACAAATGTTGCGTAAAGTAGAAATAATTTCTCCAGGAGATACAGATTATATTGTAGGTGAACAAGTAGAAAAATATGAATTATTAAATATTAATGATAATATTATTTTAAAGAATAAACTTCCTGCAACTTATATTCCTGTTTTATTAGGTATAACAAAAGCTTCTTTATCAACTGACTCTTTTATTTCTGCTGCATCTTTTCAAGAAACTACAAGAATTTTAACAGAAGCTGCAATTTTAGGAAAAGAAGATAATTTACGAGGGTTAAAAGAAAATGTAATAGTTGGTAGATTAGTTCCTGCAGGAACTGGTTTTATTTTTCATAAATTTAAAGAAAAAATTTTTAAAAAAAAATCATTGTTTAAGAAATATTTTAAATATTTTTTAAATAATTAATATTATTAGTAATAATTTATGTTAACAAAAAGAAGATATTGTGGTTTAATTACCGAAAAATTTATTAATAAAGATGTTAATTTATATGGTTGGGTTAATAAATATAGAAATCATGGTAAAATTATATTTATTGATCTTAGAGATAGAGAAGGAATTGTTCAAATAGTTTTTAATAAAAAAAATATTAAAAATTTTAAAATTGCAGAAAATATTCGTAATGAATTTTGTTTAAATATTAAGGGTATAGTTCAAAAACGACCTAAAAATAATATTAATTTAAAAATAAAAACTGGTTTAATAGAAATTATAGTTTATAGTATAAAAATATTAAATAATTCTATTGAATTACCATTTAATTTAGATGATAAAAATTTATCAGAAAATGTTCGTTTAAAATATCGTGTTTTAGATTTAAGAAGAAAACAAATGCAAAAAAATATTTTTTTACGTTATAAAATAACTTATGAAATAAGAAAATTTCTTCATAAAAATGGTTTTATTGAAATAGAAACTCCTTTTTTAACTAAAAGTACTCCAGAAGGAGCTAGAGATTATTTAGTTCCTTCAAGAGTAAATATTGGAAATTTTTTTTCTTTACCTCAATCTCCTCAATTATTTAAACAATTATTAATGATTTCTTCATTTGATAGATATTTTCAAATTACTAAATGTTTTAGAGATGAAGATTTACGCTCTGATAGACAACCAGAATTTACACAAATTGATTGTGAAATTTCATTTTTAAATGAAAAAAAAATTAGATTTTTATTTGAAAAAATGATAAAAAAAATTTTTAAAAAAAGTATAAAAATTAAATTACCTGATATTTTTCCAATTATTAATTTTAATGATTCTATATTAAAATATGGAACAGATAAACCTGATATTAGAATTAAATTAAAAATAAAAGATTTAACTGATAAAATTAATATTATTAAATATAAAAATTTTTTAAATTTTGAATTTAATAAAAATAATAAAATATTAGGTATGAAAATTCAAAATGGTATTAATATGTCAAAAATAAAAATTAAAGAATGTATTAATTTATGTAAAAAATATAATTTAAAAAATATTTTTTTTTTTTTTGTAAATGATATTAAAAAAAATTTTTTAAATTTAAAATTTCCATTTTTTTTAAAAAAAATAAAAAAAAAATTTTTTGAAAAAATTATTTTTTTTTTAAAAGCTAATGAAAAAGATTTAATATTTTTAGGTATTGGAGATATTAAAAATATTTTTTATATTTTTGGAAAATTACGTTTATATATTGGTTATATGGATTTTAGTATTAAAAATAATATTTTTGATAAATTTTGTTATAAACCTATTTGGGTAATAAATTTTCCTTTATTTAAATATAATATTGAAAATAAATCTTGGGAATCTTTTCATAATCCTTTTACTTCACCTAAAAAAAAATATGAAAAAAATATTTTTAAAAATCTTGATAAAATAATTTCTAAATCATATGATTTAATTTTAAATGGTTGTGAAATTGGTGGTGGTTCTATTCGAATACATAAATCAAAACTTCAAAAAAAGATTTTTAAAATTCTTATGAAAAATAATAAAGAGAAAATTTCAAAATTTAATTTTTTATTAAAAGCTTTAAAATTTGGTGCACCACCTCATGGTGGTATAGCTTTTGGATTAGATCGTTTAGTTTCAATTATGACAAATTCTAATTCTATTAGAGATGTTATAGCTTTTCCTAAAACTAGTCAATGTCAATGTTTGTTAACTAAATCTCCATCTTTAATAGATAAAAAACAATTAAAAGATTTAAATATAACAATAAATTTTAATAAATAAAAAATTTTTAAAATAAAAATTATAAAATAATTAAAAAAAATTAATTTTATTAATTAATAATTATAAAAAAAAATAAATATTATAATAATATGAAAAATTTTAAAAAAATATTTACTAAAAATTTATTAATTCCTGATTTTATTAAAGATTCTTTAAAGATTTTTATTCAAAATTCTAAAGAATTATTAAAAATTAATAATTTTGTTAATCAATTAATTTTTTCTTATAAAAAAAAAATACCTTTAAGAATTAAATTTGGTTGTGATCCTACTTCTCCTAATTTACATTTTGGACATTTAGTTGTTTTAAATAAATTATATCAGTTACAAAATTTAGGACATAAAATTATAATTGTAATAGGAGATTTTTCTGCTAGAATTGGTGATCCTACGAAATGTAATGTAACTCGTCCTTTTCTTTCAAAAGAACAAGTAATAGAAAATTCTAAAAATTATTTTTCACAAATTGGTTTAATTTTAGATTTAGATAAAATTGAAATTAGGTATAATTCAGAATGGTTTAATAATTTTAATATTCAAGATATTATTAAATTAACATCTTATTATACAGTTGCACGTATGATTGAAAGAGATGATTTTTCTAAACGTTTAAAATTAGGTTTCCCAATATTTATGCATGAATTTTTATATCCATTATTTCAAGGATATGATTCAATAATTTTAAAATCTCATTTAGAAATTGGTGGTTCTGATCAAAAATTTAATTTATTAATTGCTCGTAATTTACAAAAAAATTTTGGAGGTGTACCTCAAAATATTTTAACTATGCCTATATTAGAGGGTTTAGATGGTGTTCATAAAATGTCTAAATCTAAAAAAAATTTTATTAATATTGTTGATGATTCATATAAAATGTTTTCAAAAATTATGAGTATTTCTGATAAAATGATGTGGAAATATTATAAATTATTATTATTATATTCTAAAAAAAAAATATCTTCTTTAAAAAAAAGTATTGTTATTGGTAGTGATTTAAAAAAAATTAAAATATCATTAGCTTTAAAATTAGTAACAAAATTTCATTCTTTAAATAAAGCTAAAAAAGCTTTATTTGATTTTATTAATTGTTGTAAAGGAGGTGTTCCTAAAAAAATAGATATTTTTTATTTATCTGGTGCTCCTTTATTAATAGGAAACTTATTAAAAAAAGTAAATTTTTGTTTTTCATTTTCTGAAGCTTTAAGAATGATTATGCAAAAAGGTGTACGTATTAATGGTAATATAGTTACAGATAAATTTTTAAAAATTAATTCAGGTATATTTATTTTACAAGTTGGTAAACGTAAATTTTTAAAAATTCATTTAATTAAATAAAAAAATTAAAAAAATAATTTTTTATATAATTTTAAAAAAATATTAGAATTTTTAATTTTTTAAATTTTATATATTAAATATATTATTATTTTTTTATATAAAATATTATTTATATTATAAAAAAATTTAATTATATTAATTTTTTAAAAATTTTAATAGATAGAAAAAAAATTTTATATTTTAAATTATATTTTGAATATCATATTTAAATATGATTATTATTAATAATAATTTAAATTTTAAAAAAATTATTTTTTTATTATTAATATAATAATAATAAATTTTTATTATTTTTAAAAAATTTTTAAAAAAATATAATAAATATTATTTATATTATTAATATTAAAAATATATTTTTTTTATATTTTATAATAAAAATAAATATATAAAAATATTATTTGAATTTATAATTGTTTAATTTAAAAAATTTAAAATAATTATTTTTTTAAAATATTTAAATAAAAAATAATATTTTTAATATTTTTAATAAAAATATATTTAATTTATATTATAATAATATTATATATTTTAATATAAAATAAAATTATATAAATATTTTTAATAATTTTTTATAATATTTTTATTAATAAAAATTTTTTAGAAGTTTTAAAAAAATTTTAAAATTAATAAAATATTATTTATTAATAATATATTAATTTTTAATAAAAAAATATTAAAATTAATTATAATATAATTAATATATTTTTAAAATTTATAATAATTTTTATTTTTAAAAATTTTTTTAATTTTAAATTTTTTTTAATAAATTGTTAATTTATAAATAATTTTTAAATATTTTATTTATATAAAAAAAATAATAACATGTATTAAATATATATGTTATAATTTATATATATAATATATATTGTATAAGTTATATTTAATTATAAATTAGATTAATTATATTTAAAATAAAAATTATTTTAATATTAATTTATTAAATTTAGTTTTAATTTTAAATATTGTTTTTATAAATAATATAAAATAAATTATTAATTTTAAAATTAATTGTATTTTTTAATTAAAAAAAAATAATAAAAAATAAAAAATTGTAAATTTTGTAAATAAATTTAAAATTTTTATAATATTTATAAATATTTAAAATTATTATTAATTTTTTATTTATTTAAATATATTTTTTTTTAAAAAAAAAATATTTTTATGTCTATACTTGGTAATATTTTTGGTAAATTATTTACTTTAAGTATTTTTGGTGAATCTCATGGTCCAGCTATTGGTTGTATAATAAGTGGTTGTCCTCCAGAAATGAATTTATGTGAATTAGATATTCAAATAGAATTAAATAAAAGAAAACCTGGGACTTCAATTTATGTTACTCAAAGATCTGAATTAGATAAAGTAGAGATCCTTTCAGGAGTTTTTAAAGGTAAAACTACAGGTACTCCTATATCTTTATTAATACGTAATATTGATCATCGTAGTAAAGATTATAAAGAAATAAAAAATATTTTTAGACCTGGACATGCAGATTATGTTTATTTACATAAATATGGTATTCGTGATTATAATGGTGGTGGATATTCTTCTGCTCGTTTAACTGCAGCTTCTGTGGCTGGAGGGGCAATTGCAAAAAAATGGTTATTTGAAAAATATAATATTTTTTTTTTAGGATGTGTTAGCGAGATAGGGGAAATAAAAATCCCCTTTAGATCTTGGAAAGATGTTCATACTAATATTTTTTCTTTAGCAAATTTTAATTATGTTTTAAAAATTAAAAAATATATTAAAAATTTGATAAAAATTGGTGATTCTTGTGGTGCGAGAATAAATATTATTGTTAAAAATTTACCAATTGGTTTAGGAGATCCTATTTTTGATAAATTAGATGCTAATATTGCTTATGCATTAATGGGCATTAATGCTGTAAAAGGTGTTGAAATTGGTGCAGGTTTTAATTCTATAAAATGCAAAGGTTCATTTTTTAATGATGAAATAACTTTAAAAAAATTTTTAAGTAATAATTCTGGAGGAATTTTAGGTGGTATATCAAATGGTCAAGATATTGTTATTTCAATTGCTGTAAAACCTACTTCTAGTATTAAAATTCCAAAATTATCAATAGATGTTTCTGGTAAACCTGTAATTGTTAAAAGTTTAGGACGTCATGATCCTTGTGTTGGGATTCGTATAATCCCAATTATTGAAGCTATGTTAGCTTTATTATTTATGGATCATATTTTACGTAATAAATCTCAGTGTTTAGAAAGTAATAAAAAAAAAAATTAATAAATTTTTAATATTTTATTTTTTTTTTTTTTAAAAAAAGAGAAAAAAAATAATATCAATAAATTAAATAAAAAAAATATTGTGTATAAATTACCTAGTTATTTAATAAATTTTAAAAATAATCCTTGGAAACTTTATTTAAATCAGCTTGATAAGGTGATTTCTTATTTAAAATTTCCTTTTGATTTAATAGAATTTTTAAAGATTCCTAAAAAAATTTTTATTTTTGATGTTGTAATTAAATTGGATAATGGTACTATTAAACATTTTGAAGGTTATCGTGTACAACATAATGTTTCTAGAGGTCCTGGAAAAGGAGGTATACGTTTTCATGAAGATCTTACATTGTCAGAAGTAATGGCTTTATCTGCATGGATGAGTATTAAAAATGCTGTAGTTAATATTCCATATGGTGGTGCAAAAGGAGGTATTAGAGTAAATATAAAAAAATTTTCTATAGGAGAATTAGAACGTTTAACTAGAAGTTATACTCGTGAAATTATTTCTTGTATTGGTTCTCGTAAAGATATTCCAGCTCCAGATATTAATACTAATGAACAAATTATGGCATGGATGATGGATGAATATTCTATATATTCTGGTTATAATAATTTTGCTGTTGTTACTGGTAAACCATTAAATATTGGAGGAATTTCTGGTCGATTTAAAGCAACAGGTATGGGAATTTTTTTAATAGCTTTAGAATTAGCAAAAAAAATGAATTTTGATATTAGTAAAAAAAAAATTGCTATTCAAGGTTTTGGAAATGTTGGAGGTGTTGTGGCAGAATTATTTTTTAATATTGGTTGTAAAATAGTTGCTATACAAGATAATGATATAACTCTTATAAATGAAAAAGGTTTAAATATTAAAAAAATTCAAGAATGTTCTTTAAAAAAAAGAAAAATTAAAGGTTTTGTAGAAGCAGATTTAATAAAAGATAGAACTAAATTTTGGTCTGTAAATTGTGATATTTTAATACCAGCTGCGTTAGAAGGGCAAATAACAAAATTTAATGCTAATTTAATAAAAGCTAAAATTATTTTAGAAGGTGCTAATGGCCCTACTACTACAGAAGCTGAAGAAATTTTATTAAAAAGAAATGTTTTAATAATCCCAGATGTTATTGCGAATTCTGGTGGAGTTATAGTTAGTTATTTTGAATGGACTCAAGGTTTATCTGGGATGTTTTTAACAAAAGAAAAAGTTAATAAATATCTTAAAATAATTATTATTAAATCCTTTTTAAAGGCATGGGATTTTTCAAAAAAAGAAAAAATTTCATTACGTCTTGCTTTATTTATTATAGCTTGTAATAGAATTTTAAATAGTATGAAAATTAGAAATTTTAATTTTTAAAATAATATTTTTATCTAAATGTGAAGAAGGGGATTTGAACCCCTAAATCTTTTAAAAAAATTGATACTAAGTTCTAAGCTTAGTGCGTTTACCTATTTCGCCATCTTCACAAAATTACAAAAATAAAAGGAGAGAGAGGGATTTGAACCCTCGGTATAGTTTTTTATTAATTTTTTTATATACTCTTGATTTCGAATCAAGTACATTAAGCCTCTCTGTCATCTCTCCTTAATAGGAATTATTTTATAATTTTTAATAAATTTAATATGTAAATTAATTAAATTTATTAAATTAAATATTTTTTTAAAATAGGAGGGATAAAAAATTTTTCATTTTCTTCTTGAAAATTTTCAAGTAATGCTATTAAAGTTCTACCAATAGCTAACCCAGAACCATTTAATGTATGTACTAATTTTAATTTTCCATTTTTATTTTTAAATTTAGTATTCATTCTTCTAGCTTGAAATGTTCCACAATTTGATACTGAAGAAATTTCTAAATATTCTTTTTGTGAAGGTAACCATACTTCTATATCATAAGTTTTTTTAGCGCTAAAACTTAATTCTAAACTACAAAGTTTCATTATTCTATAAGGTAAATCTAATTTATTTAAAATATTTTCAATATGAAAAATCATTTCTTCTAAAGTAGAATATGATTTTTTTGGATGAGTTATTTGAATTATTTCTACTTTATCGAATTGATGTTGTCTAATAATACCTTTAGTATCTTTTCCATAATTTATTGGTTCTGATCTAAAACATGGAGAAGATGCAACCATTTTTAATGGTAATTTATTAAAATTTAAAATTTTATTTTTAACTATATTTAATAATGGTACTTCTGAAGTTGGTATTAAATATAATGATTCTTGATTTTTAAAATATGTTTTTTTTTTTATTTTAAATAATTCATTTTTAAATTTAGGTAATTGACCTGTGGAATATAAAGAATTTTTATTAACTATATAAGGTATATAATATTCAGTATATCCATGTTCTTTTATATGAGTATCTAACATAAATTGTGAAAGAGCTCTATAAATTTTTACTATTTTACCTTTCATAACTACAAATTTTGTTCCTGTTATTTTTGTAGCTAATTTAGTATTAATACCTAATTTTAAACCTATTTTTGAATGATTTTTAATTTTAAATTTAAATTTTGGAAATTTTTTATTTTTTTTAATTTCTATATTTTTATTATTAATTGGTACTGAATTATGAGGTATATTAGGTATATTTATTAATATATTATTAAGTTTTTTTTTTATATTTTGTAAATTTAATTTAAATTTTTTTAAATATTTATTAATAAATATTACTTTTTCTTTTATTGAGTTAATATTTTTTTTATTTTTTTTATAAAAAATATATTTTTTAGATAAAATATTTCTTTTATTTTGTAAAATTTCTAATTCTATTTGTATAAATTTTCTTTTTTTTTCTAAAAAAAAAATTTTTTTTATTTTTAAATTAAAATTTCTTGTTTTTAATATTTTAAAAATTTCAAAAATATTTTTTTTTAATTTTTTAAAATTTAACATAAATATTTTTAATATTTTATATTTTTAAAATTTCAATTTCTTTTTGTTTTGTTAATTCTTTTATTTTAATAATATAATTATTTGTTATTTTTTGAATTTTATTTTGTATATTTTTTTCTTCATCTTTTGATGGAATTTTTTTTTTTAGTTTATTTAGAAAAATTCTACGTATATTTCTAATAGATATTTTTATATTTTCTGATTTTTTTTTTATAATTTTAATTATTTTTTTTCTTTTTTCTTCTGTTAACTTAGGCGTTAATATTTTTATATAATTATTAGTTATAAAAGGATTTAAATCTAAATTAGAATTTTTAATAGTTTTTTCTATTTTTAATAAATTTTTTTTTTCATGTGCAATTATTTTAATTGTTTGAGGATTAATTAAAAATATATTTGCTATATTTTTTAATTTTTCTAATTTAGAATTTATATTTATTGATATATTATATAATATATTTATATTTATTTGATTAATTTTTATTTTTGAAAAATCTATTTTTGTTTGAATTAATAAATTATTTAGTTTTTTGTTTATTTTTTCAAAAAAATAATTTAAATTTATTTTATCTTTATTTTTATCTTTATTTTTATTTTTATTTTTATTTTTATTTTTATTTTTCATTTATTTTTTCTCCTAATATAAATATATTATATGAATATATAATTAAATTATATATTTTTAATATTTCTTTAATAGTTTTTGTTTTATCTTTTATAAAAATTTGATTATATAAAGAGTTTTTTTTTAAAAAATTATTTATAGAATTTTTAATAATTTTTTTTATAATTTTTTTAGGTTTATTAAGTTTTGAAATTTTTAATAATAATATAGATTTTTCTTCTTTTATAATTTTAGATGGAATTTCATTAATATCTAATGCTATTGGTTTCATAGCTGCTATATGCATAGCAATTTCTTTAGCTATTTTTATATTTTCTCCTTTAAATTCTATTATTACTCCAATTTTATTATCATGTATATAATTAGTAAATTGATATTTTGTTTTTAATTTTAAAAATCTATTAATTAAAATTTTTTCTTTAGTTTTATTTATAAAATTTAATCTTAATTTTTCGATTTTTTTATTTTTTATTTTTGTAAATTCATTTTTAGTAAATTTAATAGAATTTTTATTAGTTATTAATTTTACTAATTTATTAGAAAATTTAATAAATTCTAAATTTTTTGAGATAAAATCAGTTTCACATTTTATTTCTAAAATTGTTCCTATTTTTTTTTTTTCATTGATAAAAATTACAATAATACCATTATATAATTTTTCAAATGATGTGCAAAGAAATTTTTTATTGATTTTAGATTTTAAAAATTTTTCTGATTTTAAAAAATCTCCATTAAATTTTAATAAAGCTTTTTTACATTCCATTAATGGAGCACCAATTTTTTTTCTTAAAGACATTACTAATTGAGCGGTAATTTTTTTAATTTTAATTTCCATTTTTATTTATTTTTAAAATTTAAATTTTAAATTATTTTTAATATTTAAAGCTTTACCTTCTAAAATAGCATTTGTTATTCCTTTAGAAAATAATTTTATTGATTTTATAGAATCATCATTACCTGGTATAATATAATCTATATTATCAGGATTATGATTTGTATCAACTAATGCTATTATTGGAATATTTAATTTTTTTGCTTCTATAACAGCATTTTTATGATATCCTATATCTATTATAAAAAGAGCATCTGGTAAAAATTTCATTTTTTTTAATCCTTCAAAATTTTTTTTAAGTTTATTTTTTTTTCTATTGTATAATAATATTTCTTTTTTTTTAATTTCATTAAAATTTTTAAAAGTATTTTCTAATTTTATTAAATGATCTATAGATACTTTAATAGTTTTAAAATTTGTTAATGTTCCTCCTAACCATCTTTGATTTATATAAGGTGATTTTGATTTTAAAGCTTCTTTAAAAATTATTTTTCTTGCTTGACGTTTTGTACATACAAATAATATTGTTTTTTTATTTTTTGATAATTTTTTTACAAAATTAATAGCTTTATTATATAAATAAAGTGTTTTTTCTAAATTTATAATATGAATTTTATTTTTATGACCAAAAATAAATTTAGACATTTTAGGATTCCAAAAACGTGTTTGATGACCAAAATGAACTTTTGCATCAATCATTTTTTTTATTGTTATCATTTTATTTTTAAAAATTAAAATTAAAATTATTTATTTTTATAAACAATTTTATTAAATAATAATATATATTATATATAATAAATATTATTTATTGTATAATATTTATGTATTTATTAAAAATTATTTTAAAATAAATATGAAATATATTAAGAATAGTAAAGATATTAAATATATGCGAAATGTTTGTAAATTAGCTTCTGAAGTTTTAGATTATATAAGTAATTTTATAAAAATTGGAGTGACTACTAATGAATTAGATTTATTATGTTATAATTATATTATTAATGTACAAAAAGCTATTCCAGGTCCTTTAAATTATTTTCCTCCTGGGTATAAATTTCCTTTTCCTAAATCTATTTGTACATCAATAAATGATGTTGTTTGTCACGGTATTCCTGATAATAAATTTTTAAAAAATGGTGATATATTAAATATAGATATTACAGTAAAAAAAAATAATTATTTTGGAGATTCAAGTAGAATGTTTGTTGTTGGAGAAACAACATTAAATGCTAAATTTTTAATAAAAATTGCTTATGAATGTATGTGGGCTGGAATTTCTAAAGTTAAAGATAATGTTTATTTAAATGATATTGGTAATGCAATACAAATGCATGCAGAAAAATATAATTTTAGTATTGTAAAAGAATTTTGTGGACATGGAATAGGTAAAAAATTTCATGAATTTCCGCAAATATTAAATTATAATAATTTTAAAAGTTCTGAAAAAATTTATTCTGGTATGATTTTTACTATTGAACCTATGATTAATGAGGGTAGTCGTTTTATTTATGAGACTTCTAATGGTTGGACTATTAAAACTAAAGATAAAAGTTTATCTGCGCAATGGGAGCATACTATTTTAGTTACTGATTTTGGTTTTGAAGTTTTAACTATTTCTAATAATTATTTTTTTTTATAAAATATTATAAAAATTTTCTATGTATAAAAGTGAGTTGTTTTATTCATTATTATTATCATTAATTTTTGCTTTAAGAATGTTTGGTGTATTTATTATTTCACCATTATTACCTGTTTATATTAGTGGTTTTACTAGTGAAAATAATTATATACTTATAGGTTTTTCTTTGGGTGTTTATAGTTTAGTACAATGTTTTATGCAACTTCCTTTTGGAATTTTATCTGATAAATATGGTCGTAAACCAATGATTATTATTGGTTTAATAATATTTATTATTGGTTTAATAATTTCTATTTTTTCTAAAAATATATATATTTTAATAATTAGTAGAATTATTCAAGGTATTGGAGTAGTATCTTCTACATTAATGGCTTTGTTAATTGATTTAACTAGTAAAAAAAATTATTTTAGAGTTATGTCTATAGTAGGTTTTTTTGTTGGTTTATCTTTTGCAATTTCTTTAATTTCTTCAAATTTTTTATTTTCTTATGTTGGTATAGCAGGGATTTTTTTAATTATTGCTTTTTTATCTTTAATTTCTTTATTATTAATAATATTTTTTGTACCTTCAGTTCCTTTTATTGCTAAAAAAAAAACTATTTCTTTAAAAAAAATTATTTTTAATAAGGAATTATTTAAATTAAATTTTGGGGTTTTTGTTTTATATTTTTCACAAATATTTTTTTTTATTATTTTTCCTAGAATATTGTCTATTTGTACAAATGTTTTAGAAATGTATTTTTGGAAACTTTATTTACCTGTTGTAATATTATCATTTTTATTTTTATTACCCGTATTTTTTTTTGGAGGAAGATTAATATCTTATAAAATGATATGTAATATATTTATATTTATTTTATTTTTAATTCAAATTGGATTTATAATATTTTTTAAATTTTTTAGTGATAATTTAAATTTATTAGCATTATTATTTTTAATGTTTATGACAGTTTTTAATTTTATTGAAGCTTTTCAACGTTCTTTAGTTTCTAAAATAGCTCCGAAATCTTATAAAGGTTCTGTTATGGGTATATACAGTTCTTTTCAATCGTTTGGTTTATTTTTAGGTGGATTATTAGGTGGAATTTATTCCACATTTAAATTAAAAAATATTATATATATATATATATTATTTTCTTTTTTAACATTTTTTTGGTTTATTTTTTTTATAAATATAAAAAAAATTTCCTCAAAAAAAAAAAAAAAAAAAGAAAAAATATTATAAATTTTTAAACATTTTTTTAAAAGGTAAATGTTTTATGGCTTCAGTAAATAAAGTAATAATTATAGGTAATTTGGGGCATAAACCTGAAGTTCGTTATATGCCTAATGGTGATGCTGTTGCAAATATTTCTATTGCTACAACTGAAAATTATAGAAAAAAAAATACTGGAGAAAAAAAAAGTTCAACTGAATGGCATCGTGTTATTTTTTATCGTAGATTAGCTGAAATAGTAGGGCAATTTTTAAAAAAAGGATCTCAAATTTATGTTGAAGGACGTTTACATTCTAGAAAATGGGTTGATAAAGAAGGTATAGAAAGATATATAACAGAAATTATTGTAGATAATATGCAAATGTTAGGTAGTAGACAAATTACAAATAATATGTCTAATGATGATGAAGATATTAAAATTAAAAAAAATAATAATAAAACTAATAATAAAAAAAATTTAGAAAATGAATTTAAAATTCCTGAATTTTCAGATTTAGAAGATGATATACCATTTTAATTTGTTAAGTATTAATAATTTTTAAAGAATGTGTAATTTTTGTAGATTTATTTAACATTATAATTGCTGAACAATATTTAGAATGTGATAATTTAATTGCATTTTTAATAATATTTTTATTTAAATTTTTTCCATATATATAAAATTTAAAATGTATTTTTGTAAAAATTTTTGGATTTTGTTTTGCTCTTTTAGATTTAATTTTTATTTTACATTTTTTTATATTTTGTTTATTTTTTTTTAATATTAAAATTATATCATATGTGGTACATCCTCCAGCGCCTATTAAAATCATTTCCATAGGTCTGGGTGCTAAATTTTGTCCACCGTTTTTAGGATCTCCATCCATACATATAATATGTTTAGAATCTGTTTTTGCTGTTAATGTGAGATTTAAAAAATTTGTCCATTTTATTGTACAATTCATATTTTTTTTTTAAATAAATAATAATTATTATTAATAATATATAATATATAATATATTATATATAATATGTATAAAAATATTTAATAATATGTATATTATGTATAATTTTTTTTTTTAAAAAAAAAATAAAAAATATAATAAATAAATATGAATATATTATCAATAAAAAAAAAAAATATATATTTTAAATGGTTTTTAATTGATGTAAAAAATAAAATATTAGGAAGAATTGCTTCTAAAATAGCTATTATTTTACGAGGAAAATTTAAAAAAAATTTTTTTCCTAATATTAATATTGGAGATTATGTTATTGTAATTAATGCTAAATATTTAAAAATTTCTGGAAAAAAAAAAATAAATAAAATTTATTATAAACATAGTGGTTTTCCTGGAGGTATTTCAAAAATTAATTTTTTTGAAATGCAAAAAAAATTTCCTTGTTTAATTTTAAAAAAAGCTATTAAAGGAATGTTACCTAAAGGGCCTTTAGGTTATAAAATAATTAAAAAATTAAAAGTTTATTCATGTAATGTTCATCCACATATTGCGCAACAACCAAAAATATTAAATTTTTAAAGAAAATTATATGATAGGAAATTATAATTATGGTACTGGTCGTAGAAAATCTTCTGTAGCTAGAGTTTTTATTAAAAAGGGTTCTGGTAAAATTATTATTAATAATAAAATAGCAACAAAATATTTTTCTAGAAAAACTGGTTTAATGATACTTTTACAACCTTTAAAAGTAATAGATTGTTTAAAATTTTTTGATATTAAAGTAAATGTTTTGGGTGGTGGTGAATCTGGGCAAGCAGGTGCTATTAGACATGGTATTTCTAGAGCTTTAGTTGATTATAATAAAAATTATAAAATAAAATTATCAAAATTAGGTTTTTTAACTAGAGACTCTAGAAGAGTTGAACGTAAAAAAGTAGGTTTACATAAAGCTAGAAAAGCTAAACAATTTTCTAAACGTTAAAATTATATTAAATTTTTATTTTTTTATAGTATTTTTTTAAAAAATGATTTTTATAATTAAAAATAAAAAACTTAAAATAACACCTTCAAATATTTCACTTACTAATAAAGCTATTTTAAGAATTAAATCTATTATAAAAAAAAAAAAAGAATTAAAATTACGAATTTTTATAAAAGGGGGGGGGTGTTCTGGTTTTAAATATGGTTTTATTTTAGAAAAATTAGTAAATTTTGATGATATAATTATCATTTTAAATGATATTCAATTATTAGTTGATTTTATAAGTTATCAATATTTAATAGGTTCAAAAATTGATTATTATGATGATATAAATGGTTCAAAATTTATTGTTAATAATCCTAATGCTATTACTACTTGTGGTTGTGGTTCTTCTTTTTCTATATAAAATTATATTTTTATTTAAAAAAAATAATATATTTTTATATATATTTTATATAATATATTAATATTTTTATAAAATTTTTTTATTTAATTTTTAAAATTTCAAAATAAATTTGACAATCGCTGATTATAAATATTTATTAATATTATAATAAGAGGAAGGTCTGGACTCCTAAGAGCAAAATGACGGATAATTACCGTACATTATTATTATAATAATGATGAATAGGGCCACAGAGACGAGCATATTTAGTTATGGTGAAACGCGGTAACCTCCATTTGGGAGCAATTCTAAAATATGTACATTGATGTTGCTCGCTTAGTACTTTGGTAAGAAGCTTGAATTTTAAAGTAATTTAAAATCTAGATAAATGATTGTCATAATAATAAATAAATTATTATTACAGAATCCAGCCTATAAATTTATTAAAAATATTTAAATATAATAATTAAATTTATTTTTATAAATAAATTTAATTATTAAATTTAGAGTAAAATAAAAAAATATTATAAAATAATGTTAAATATTATTTATATTATAAAAATATAAAAATATAAAAATATAAAAATATAAAAATATAAAAATATAAAAATATAAAAATATAAAAATATAAAAATATAAAAATGTATATAATATATATAATATATGAAATATAATTTTAATTTTTTTCATTATCCTGTTTTATTAAAAGAAGTTATTAAAGCTTTAAATATAAATCATAAAAGATCAAATGGTATTTATGTAGATTGTACATTTGGTGGTGGTGGTCATAGTTTAAAAATTTTAAAATCTTTAAGTAATAAAGGAAAATTAATAGCTTTGGAAAAAGATCCATTATCTATAATTAATTCTAAAAAAATTAAAGATTCAAGATTTAGTATATTTAATACGAGTTTTGTTAATTTAGAAAAAATTTTATTAAAAAATAATATAAAATATGTTGATGGAATTTTAATGGATTTAGGTATTTCATTAATGCAAATAAATGATATTAATCGTGGTTTTAGTTTTAAACTTAATGGTTTTTTAGATATGCGTATAAATAATACTCAAGGTTTATCAGCAAAAGAATGGCTTGTTAAAGCAGAAGAAAAAAATATTTTTAATGTTATTAAAAAATATGGAGAAGAAAAGTATGCTTTTAATATAGCAAAAAATATTATTTTATATAGAAAAATTAAACCTATTTTAACAACTTTTCAGTTATCAAAAATAATTCAAGAAAGTATAAAGTATAAAAAATGTAAAGGACATTTATCTACTAAAACTTTTCAAGCTATTAGAATTTTTATTAATAATGAATTAGAAGAATTAAAAATAGGTTTAAAAATTGCTTTTAATAAAATTTCTAAAAATGGAAGATTAGTTATTATTAGTTTTCATTCTTTAGAAGATAAAATTGTAAAAAAATTTATGAAATCTAAATTAAATTTTAATATAAAAAAAAAAAAATTTTCTATTAAATTATTTCGTAAAATTAAACCTAATAGATTTGAAATTTTTTCAAATTCACATTCTCGTTCTGCGATTATGAGATATATTGAACGTATTTTTTAAATTGTATATAAAAATATATTTTTTAAAAAAAATATTAAAATAAATAAAAATATTTATATTTATTATTTAATATGTTTTTAAAAAAATTTTTTTTAAATAATTTTAAAAAAGAAAAATATCAAGATATTATTAAAAATATTAATAATTTTGAAAATAAAATTAAAAAATTATCTGATATTCAATTAAAAAATAAAACGTTATTATTTAAAGAAAAAATTTTAAATGGTTGTACATTAGAAGAAATTTTACCAGAGGTTTTTGCTGTATGTAGAGAAGCTAGTAAACGTATTTTAAAGATGCGTCATTTTGATGTACAATTAATGGGGGGTATAGTTTTACATTATGGTAAAATTGCAGAAATGGGTACAGGAGAAGGTAAAACATTAATGTCTACTTTAACAGCTTATTTAAATGCTTTATCTGGTAAAGGTGTTCATATTGTTACAGTTAATGAATATTTAGCTATTCGTGATTTTAAATTAATGAAAAATCTTTATAATTGGTTAGGTATAAATGTTAGTTTAAATTTATCAAATTTTAAATATAAATTAAAAAATAAATCTTATAATTCTGATATAATTTATGGAACAAATAATGAATTTGGTTTTGATTATTTAAGAGATAATATAGTTTATTGTAAAAAGTATAAAGTTCAAAAAAAATTAAATTTTGTTATTATTGATGAAGTAGATTCTATTTTAATTGATGAAGCACGAGTACCTTTAATTTTATCACATTCTATAGAAAATAATATAAATTTATGTTTTAAAATTAATAATGTATTAAAAGAATTAAAAATATGTAATGATTTTTTAAAAAAAAAATATTTTTTTTTAAAAAAAAAAAAATTTGAAGGTTATTATATTAAAAATAAAAAAAAATTTCAAGTATGGTTAACTGATTTAGGTTATATAAAAATTGAAAATATTTTAATTAAAATTGGTTTAATTTCTGAAAGATTTTCTTTATATAATAATTCAAATATTATAATTTTATATTATATATATGCTTCTTTACGTGCGCATATTTTATATCATGTAAATAAACATTATATTATAAAAAATGGTTTAATAGTTATTGTTGATGAATTTACAGGTAGATTAACATCTGAAAGAAGATGGGGGGATGGTTTACATCAAGCAATAGAAGCAAAAGAAGGTTTAAAAATTCAAAGTGAAAATCAAATAATTGCTTCTATTACATTTCAAAATTATTTTAGAATGTATAAAAAAATTTCAGGTATGACAGGAACTGCTGCTACGGAAGCTTATGAATTTAAAGAAATTTATAATTTAGAAACTATTGTAATCCCTCCAAATAAAAAATCTATAAGAAAAGATTTTGAAGATAAAATTTATATAACTAAAAAAATAAAATATAAAGCTATTATCAAAGATATTAATAAATGTTATAATATAGGACAACCAGTATTAGTATGCACAATTTCTATTAAAAATTCCGAATTAATTTCTTTTATTTTAAAAAAAAAAAATATACCTCATAATGTTTTAAATGCAAAATTTCATAAAAATGAAGCATATATTATTTCACAAGCTGGAAAATTTAAAGCAATAACTATTGCTACAAATATGGCTGGACGTGGAACAGATATTATTTTAGGAGGAAATTTTAAAAATGAAATAAAAATAATTAAAAAAAATTTAAATTATTCTAAAAAAAAAAAAAAAAAAAAAATAGAAAAAATTAAAAAAAATATTAAATTTTTAAATAAAGTTGTAATTAGTTTGGGGGGTCTTAAAGTTATTAGTATAGAAAGACATGAATCACGAAGAATTGATAATCAATTTAAAGGTAGAACAGCACGTCAAGGTGATCCTGGATCATGTTGTTTTTATTTATCTTTAGAAGATCCTTTGATAAAAATTTTTTGTGGAAATTATATTGATAATATTATTAATAAATTTGATTTTTTTAAAGATGAATTAATTCAATCAAGAATTATTACTAAATCTATTGAATTAGCACAAAAAAAAATTGAATATTTAAATTTTAATATAAGAAAAAAAATATTAGAATATGATGATATAATAAATAATCAAAGAAAAATTCTTTATAAAGAACGTGATGTTATTTTAAATATTAAAAATGTTTCAAAAATTATTTTTTTATTTATAAAACAATTTTTTATTAAATTATTTAAAAAATATGTTTCTAGTGATTCTTTAAAAAATAAATGGAATTTATTATATATAGATAATATTTTAAATATTGAATTAAAAATTAATATTTCTTTGCAAAATATTTATAAAAAAAATTTAAATATAACAAAAAAAAATTTATTAAATATTTTATTAAAAAAAATAAATTTTTATTTAAATAAAAAAATTATTAATTTAACAAAAAAAAAATTTAATAATTTTTCTAAATTTTTAATTTTAAAAAGTATAGATTTTTTTTGGAGAGAATATTTATTTATTTTAGAATATTTAAAACAAGGTATTTATTTAAGAGGATATATTCAAAAAAATCCTAAACGTGAATATAAAAAAGAATCTTTTAAATTATTTAATAAAATGTTAAATTTAATTGAAGAAGAAATTATAAAAATAATTTTAGGAATTTCTATTAAAGATTTTAATTTTTTTAATAAAGAAAAATTAGGTTATAATAATAATATAACTTATATTTATTTACGTAAAAAATATTTTACATATAGTATATATGATAAATAATATATTTTTTTAAAAATTGCCTGAGTGGTGGAATTGGTAGACACAACGGACTTAAAATCCGTGGCTTATCTTTAAAAAGAGGCGTACCGGTTCAATTCCGGTCTCAGGTATTTTAAAATTTAATATTTATTTTTTATTTTATATTCGTTATATTTTATTAAATCTTTTTTTTTTTGTATTTCTTTTTTATTATATTGTTTTTTACCTTTTACTAACCCTATTTTTGCTTTTATTAATGATTTATTATAATGTAAATCTAAAAGTATCATTGTATATCTATTTTTATTAATTTTCCCTATTAATTTTTTAATTTCTATTTTTTTTAATAATATTTTTTTTGTTCTATTGGTATTTATTTTATTAAATTTTGAAAAATTTTTAAAATTATTAATATATAAATTAATAATAAAAAATTCATTTTTATATATTTTTATATAAGATTCTTTTATTTGAGTCATACCTAAACGTATTGATTTTACTTCCCAACCTTTTAATACAATTCCTGCTTCATAAGTTTCTTTTATATAATAATTAAAAAATGCTTTTTTATTTTTAGTAATAATCATATTTTATATTATTTAATAATTTTATTAAATTTTTAATATTATTTAAAATATATATAATAATATATGTAAAATATATATATTATATTTTATAAATTTATTATTATTATTTATAAAAAAATATATTATTATATATAATATATTAATAATATATTAAAATTTTTAAAACAATTAATTTATTAATAAAAATAAATTTTATATTTATAAAAAATATGAGAACTGAAAAAAATTATGATTTATATTCAAGATTATTAAATGATAGAATTATTTTTTTATCAGGTTTTATTAATGATATATTAGCAAATTTAATAGTTGCTCAATTGCTTTTTTTAGAAAGTGAAAATTCTAATAAAGATATTTTTTTATATATTAATTCTCCTGGGGGTTCAATAACATCTGGAATGGCAATTTTTGATACTATGAAATTTATAAAACCTAGAGTTTCTACATTATGTATTGGTTTAGCAGCTTCTATGGGGGCTTTTTTACTTTCTTCTGGTGAAAAAGGTTATCGTTTTTCTTTACCTAATTCTAGAATAATGATTCATCAACCTTCAGGTGGTATTCGTGGTCAAGCTTCAGATATAGAAATTCAAGCAAA
Source organism: Candidatus Zinderia endosymbiont of Aphrophora alni (assembly GCF_964019745.1). Lineage (NCBI taxonomy): Bacteria > Pseudomonadati > Pseudomonadota > Betaproteobacteria > Burkholderiales > Oxalobacteraceae > Candidatus Zinderia > Candidatus Zinderia endosymbiont of Aphrophora alni. Next base: position 224,251 of record NZ_OZ026462.1, read on the forward strand.
AGAAATATTATTTTTTAAAAATCTTTTAAATTTAATTTTATCAAAAAATACAGGAAAAACAGTAGAAAAAATTAAAAATGATAGTGATAGAGATAATTTTATGTCAGCTGATGAAGCAAAAAAATATGGTTTAATAGATAAAATTTTATTTAAAAGAATTTAATTTTTAAAAATAATTTTTATTTATTAATAAATATAATAAAAAATTATATTTTTAATAAAGATTTTGTTAATTTTCCTATTTTAGAAGGATTATTAGTAATTTTAATTCCACATTCTTCTAAAACTTCTAATTTTGCTTTTGCAGTATCTTTGCCACTTGTAATTAATGCTCCAGCATGCCCCATAATTTTTCCTTTTGGTGCTGTTATTCCAGCTATGAATGAAATAACAGGTTTTTTGGAATTTTTTTTAATCCAAAGTGCTGCTTCTATTTCATCTTCTCCACCAATTTCACCAATCATTACTATTGCGTCTGTTTTTTTATCATTATTAAACTTTTTAATTATATCAATGAATTTTAATCCATTAATTGGATCACCACCTATACCTATAGCTGTTGATTGTCCTAAGCCTAATTCTGTTAATTGATTAACAGCTTCATATGTTAAAGTTCCTGATCTAGAAACAATTCCTATATTTCCTTTTTTATGTATATGTGTAGGCATAATTCCTATTTTTATTTCTTCTGGTGTAATAATCCCAGGACAATTAGGACCTAATAATAAAGTTTTACTTTTTATAATTTTCATATAATCTTTTATAATTAACATATCTTTTATTGGTATTCCTTCTGTAATACAAATTACTAATTTTAAATTAGCATTTATTGCTTCTAATATAGCTTGTATAACATTTGGTACTGGTACATATATTACAGAAACTGTTGCTTTTGTATTTTTTTTTGCTTCTTGTACATTTTTATATATTGGTATTCCATCAAAATTTTCTCCTGCTTTTTTAGGATTTACTCCTGCAACAAATGCTTTTTTTCCAAAAGCATAATTTTTACAAATTTTTGTATGAAAACTTGCAATTTTTCCTGTTATACCTTGAGTAATAACTTTTGTTTTATTATTAATAAGTATTGACATATAAAAATTTTTAATTAATTTTAGTTAATAATATTGCTTCTTTTGTAGCTTTTTCAAAATTATCTATAATTTTAATTTTTAATTTAGATTTATTTAAAATATTTTTAGCTTTTTTTTCATTTGTTCCTTTTAATCTTATAATAATAGGAATTTTTATATTTATAATTTTTGAAGCTAAAATTAAACCTTTAGCAATTATATCGCATTTTATTATTCCTCCAAATATATTAATAAATATAATTTTAATTTTTTTATTTTTTAACATTATTTTAAATGATTTTGCAATATTTTTTTTGTTAATATTACCACCAATATCTAAAAAATTTGCTGGTTCTCCTCCAAAATATTTTATAATATCCATAGTAGCCATTGCTAATCCAGCACCATTTACTAAACAACCAATATCTCCTTTAAGTGAGATATATGACATCCCTAATTTTGAAGCATTTATTTCATTTTTATTTTCTTTGTTAATTTTTTGTAATTTTAATATTTCTGGATGTCTAAAAAGTGCATTTTTATCAAAATTAAATTTTATATCTAAAACTATTAAATCATTTTTTTTTGTTATAATAAAAGGATTTATTTCTAATAAAACAGAATCTGTTTTCCAATATGCTTTATATATTCTTTGTATTTGTTTTTTAATTTTATTAGTATTATTTTTATTGATTTTTAATATATTAATAATATTATTAATTATTTTATTTTTTATTTTTTCTCTAGGATTAATATATATTTTATATATTGATTGAGGATTTTCAAGAGAAGTTTTTTCTATTTCTATACCTCCGTATTTTGAGATAATAATAATTATTTTTTGAGTTATTCTATCTGTTAAAATACTAATATAAAATTCTTTTTTAAATGAAATTTTTTCTTCAATTAATATTGAATTTATTATTTCTCCTTTTTTTTTTGTTTGATTAGTAATAATTCTTTTATTTAACATTTTTTTAGTATATTTTTCAACTTCATATAAAGATTTAGCAATTTTTATACCATTATTTTTACCTCTTCCTCCAGAATAAATTTGAGCTTTAATAACCCATTTTGATCCACCAATATATTTAGCAGCTTTTATAGCTTCATTATATGTTTTGCAATGAATTCCTTTAGGAATATTTATTTTAAAATTTTGTAAAATTTTTTTTCCTTGATATTCATATATATTCATAAAAATCCTTTATATAAAATAAAAAATATATTTTTAATATTAAAAATTTTTATTTTTTTTTATTATAATAGCAAAAATTTTGTTTAAATTATTAATAAAATTAGAAGGATTTGTTAAATTACCACCTTCTGATAGAATTGCTTGATTATATAAAATATTAATCCATTCATTAAAAAATTCTTTTTCTTTTTTAATATATTTAATTAGTAAATGTTTAGGATTTATTTCTAAAATTTGTTTATTTTTTTTAGGATTTTGTCCAGAAGATTTTAATATTCTAATTAAATTATTAGATATATCATTTTCATCTGAAATTAAACATGCTGGAGAATTTATTAAACGAGATGTTGTTCTTACATCTTGTACTTTATCTTTTAAAATTAATTTTATTTTTTTTATAAATTTTAAAAATTTTTTTTCTTTTTCTTTTTTTTGTTTTTTTTCTTCATCAGTTTCTAAATTTCCTAAATTTAAATTTCCTTTTGCAATAGATATTAATTTTTTATTTTTATATTCTGTTAAAAATGATAATATCCATTCATCTATTCTATCAATTAATATTAATACTTCAATATTTTTTTTTTTAAATATTTCTAAATGAGGGCTATTAATAGCAGTTTTATAATTTTCAGCAGTTATATAATAAATATTATCTTGATTATTTAACATTCTTTTTTTATATTTTTTTAATGAAGTTAATTTTTCTTTTTTATTAAAATATGTTGAATTAAATCTTAATAAATTAATTATTTGTTTTCTATTTACAATATCTTCTCCTAATCCTTCTTTTAAAATATTTCCAAAATTTTTCCAAAATATTTTATATTTTTTAGTTTTTAATTTTTTATCAGATTTTATTAAGTTTTCTAACATATTTAAAACTTTTTTTGTTGAATTTTCTTTAATTATTCTAATATTTTTTGAATCTTGTAAAATTTCTCTTGAAATATTAAGTGGTAAATTTGCAGAATCTATTATTCCTTTTATAAATCTTAAATATGGTGGTAATAATTGTTTAACATTATCTAAAATAAATACTCTTTGAGAATATAATTTTAATCCACCTTTCTTTTTTCTATCCCAAATATCTAATTGAGCTTTTGAAGGTATATATAATAATTGAATATATTCATTATTTCCTTCAATTTTATTATGTATATAAGTTAAAGGATTTTTATTATCATTAGTAATATTTTTATAAAATTCATTATATTCTTCAATTTTAATTTCAGATTTATTTCTTGTCCAAAGTGCTTGAGTATTATTTATAATTTCTTTTTTATTAGTAATAAAAAATTTTTTTTTTGATTTATCCCAAATTTCTTTATACATTAATATTGGAATTGATATATGATCAGAATATTTTTTAATAATTAATTTTAATTTCCAAGAAGATAAAAATTCTTCTTCATTTTTTTTTAAATGTAAAATTACTTCTGTACCTCTATTAAGTTTATTTATATTTTCTATTGAAAATTCTCCTGTACCTTTAGATTGCCAACTAATTCCTTTTTCTTTTGGTTTTCCAGCTTTTCTAGAATTTACTGTTATTAAATCTGCAACTATAAATCCAGAATAAAATCCTACTCCAAATTGTCCAATTAAATTTGCATTTTTTTTTTGATTATTTGATAATTTTGAAAAAAATTCTTTAGTTCCAGATTTAGCAATAGTACCTAAATTTAATGTAATTTCTTTTTCTGTCATTCCAATACCATTATCTGAAATAGTTATTGTTTTTTGTATTTTATTATAAAAAATTTCAATTTTAAAATTTGAATCTGATTCAAGTAATTTATTATTTTTAAAAGATTTAAATCTTAATTTATCTATTGCGTCTGAAGCATTAGAAATTAATTCTCTTAAAAAGATTTCTTTATTAGAATATAAAGAATTTATCATAAGTTTCAATAATTGCTTAACTTCAGTTTGAAAATTTAAAATTTTTTTATTCATATTTTTTAAAAATGATTACAAATTTATTAATTTAAATTAAATATTTATAAATATTTTTAATGTCCCTAAGGGGATTTGAACCCCCGTACTCACCGTGAAAGGGTGATGTCCTAGACCTCTAGACGATAGGGACAATTTTTTATAAAAATTATAATATATTATATATTTTTTTTTTATATAAAAAAAAATATTTTAATAATTTTTTAAAAAAATTATAATTTTATTAATTATAATTTTTTTATCAAATATTTCTAATATTGAAGAAATTGAGGGAGTTTTTGTTTTATTTAATATTAATATTCTTAAGGTTGTAGCAAATAAATTTAAATTTAATTTATATTTATTTATAATAAAAGTTATAATTTTATCAATATTTTTTTTATTCCAATTAATTTTTAAACAAAATTTTATAAATTTTTTTAAAGCTAATTTAATAATATCAGTATTATAAATTGATATTTTTTTTTTATTTATTTTTATTTCTTTAAAAAATATTTTAATATAATTTATTAAATTTTTAATTGTTTTTGAACGACTTTTAAAAAGTTTTATAATTTTTTTTATTTTAATTGTATTTTTTATATAAATATTTTTTTTTAAATATTTATTTATTAGAATAAATAATTTATTATTATTCATTGAATTAATATAATATTTATTTATCCATATTAATTTTTTTTTATCAAATTTTGATGGAGATTTAGAAATTTGTTTAAAGTTAAACCATTTATAAAATTTATTTATAGAAAAAATTTCTTCATTTTTATGACTCCAGCCTAATCTAGCAATATAATTTATTATTGCTTCTGGTAAAAACCCCATTTTATAATATTCATTTATATTAATTGCTTTATTACGTTTAGATAATTTTTCGCCATTTTTATCTAAGATCATTGGAATGTGTGCATATTTAGGTGGGGTTTTATTTAAAGCTTTTGCAATATTTATTTGTCTAGGTGTATTATTAATATGATCATCACCTCTAATAACATGTGTTATTTTCATATCTAAATCATCTAAAATAGCACAAAAATTATATGTTGGAATACCATTAGATCTTACTATAATTAAATCATCTAATTCATTATTAGAAATTTTTTTTTTTCCTTTTACTAAATCTTTCCAAAAAACAAAATTTTTTTTAGGATTTTTAAATCTTATTACAGGATTAATATTTTTTGGTATTTTAGGTAAAATTTTACCTTTTTGTGGTCTCCATTTTTCATTATATTTAGGTTTAATTCCTATTTTTTTTTGTTTTTCTTTATTTTTTTTTAATTCTTCTTTAGTAGAATAACAAAAATATGCTGTACCTTTTTTTAACATTTTTTTAATTATTTCATTATATCTTTTAAATCTATTTGTTTGATATATTATATTTTTATCATATTTTAATCCTAACCATTTTATACTATCAATAATATTTTTTTCAGCTTTACTAGTTGATCTTTTAATATCAGTATTTTCAATTCTTAAAAAAAATAAACCATTGAATTTTTTAGCATATGCCCAAGAAAATAATGCTGTTCTTGCCCCTCCTAAATGTAAAAAACCAGTAGGACTTGGAGCAAATCTAGTTCTAATAATATTATTATTTATAATATTTTTTTTATTCATATTTTTAATATAAATTATTAATAAATTTATATTTAATATTTAAAAAATTTAATTAATTATATTTTATAATATATATTATATATTTTTTTATTAAATATTTTTATAAAAAAAAATAAATAATAGTTTTATAAAAAGGTTTTAAAAATGAATATTAATAATTTAAAAACTCGAAAGATATTTGTTACTACGGCTTTACCTTATGCAAATGGTAAACTTCATATTGGGCATATTATGGAATTTATTCAAGCAGATATTTGGGTTAGATTTCAAAGAATGCAAAAAAATATTGAAGTATATTTTATAGGTGCTGATGATACTCATGGTGTTCCTGTTATGTTAGAAGCAAAAAAAAAAAAAAAAAAAATAGAAGAATTTATTTATAATATTAATATTGAAAGAAAAAAACTTTTAAAAAAATTTTATATATCTTTTGATAATTATTATATTACAGATAGTATTGAAAATCATATACTTTCTAAAAAAATATATTTATATTTAAGAGATAAATCAAAAATGATTTCTTTTAAAAAAGTTGAGCAATTTTTTGATTTAAAAAAAAAAATTTTTTTATCTGATAGATATATTAAAGGTACTTGTCCTAAATGTGATGCTTTAAATCAAAATAGTGATTTTTGTGAAATTTGTGGTTCTGTTTATTCTTTAATGGAATTAAAAAATCCATATTCAATTTTTTCTAATAAAAAAATAATTAAAAAAAAATCTGATCATATTTTTTTTTTATTATCTAAAAAAAAATGTATAAATTTTTTATCTAAATGGATTTTTAAAAAACCTAAATTTCAAACAGAAGTTATAAACAAAGCTAAAGAATGGTTATTAAAAAATAATTTAAAAGATTGGGATATTAGTCGTGATTATCCATATTTTGGGATTAAAATTCCAGATACTTTAAATAAATATTTTTATGTTTGGTTAGATGCACCTATAGCTTATATTTCTTCTTTAAAAAATTTTTTAGATAGAAAAAATATTAATTATAATTTTTTTTTAAAAGATAAATATACTGAACAATATCATTTTATAGGTAAAGATATTATTTATTTTCATATTTTATTTTGGCCAGCTATACTTAAATTTTCAAAAAATAAATTACCAACAAATATTTTTGTTCATGGTTTTATAACTATTAATGGTAAAAAGTTATCTAAATCTAATAATTATAGAATTTGTCCTTTAAAATATTTAAATTTAGGTTTTAATCCAGAATGGTTACGATATTATATAGCTTATAAATTAAATTCAAAAATAAAAGATATAGATTTAAATATTGATGATTTTATATATAGAATTAATTCTGATTTAATAGGAAAATATATAAATATTCCTAGTAGAATTTCTAAATTTATTTGTAATAATTTTAATTATAAATTAAATACTAATTGGGGGGTAAAATATTATTATTTATTACGTAATATTAAAGGTATTTTTAATAATATTTATAAATTTTATGAAGAAAGAAATTTTAAAAAAGTTTTATATTTTATAATGAAAATTATTAATAAAATAAATATTTATATAAATTTTAATAAACCTTGGAATTTTTTTAAAAAAGATAAAAATTTACAAAAAATATGTAGTTATTTATTAGAATGCTTCAGAATAATAACAATTTATTTAAAACCTATTTTACCTTTACTTTCAATAAAAATTGAAAAATTTTTAAATATAAATTTTTTATCATGGTTAGATATAAAAAAAACTTTACCAAATAATCATTCAATAAACTATTATAAACATTTATTAAAAAAAGTTGATTTGAATATTAAAGAAAAATTATTTAAAAATTTTTATTAATTTATTTTATTTATTAGATTTGGTATTATTTTATTTAAATCTCCTATAATTCCATAATCAGCAATTGAAAATATAGGAGCATCTTTATCTTTATTAATAGCTATAATTTTTTTTGAATCTTTAATACCTGCTAAATGTTGAATGGCGCCAGAAATCCCAATAGCAATATATAATTCTGGAGCTACAATTTGTCCAGATTGTCCTATTTGAAATTCATTTGATATATAACCAGAATCAACTGCTGATCTAGTTGCGCCAATTGCTGCTTTTAATTTATCTGCTAATAATTCTAATAATTTAAAATTTTCTTTAGATTTTATACCATTTCCTCCAGCAATAATAATTTTAGCTGTATTTAGATTTGGTCTATTAGTTTTATTAATTTTTTTTGATATAAATTTTGAATTTTTAAATTTTTTATTAATAGTATTTATTATTTTTATTTTAGTATTAAAATTAGAATTTTTTTTTTTAAATTTTGCTTTTTTAAAAGATATAGCTCTAATTGTGATTATTTTTATAAAATCTTTTGATTTTATTGTTGAAATAATATTACCTGTATAAATTGGTCTTTTAAATGTATTAAAATTTTTAATTTTTATTACTTCTGAAATTTGATTTACATTTAATTTTGCTGCTAAACGTGGTAAAATATTTTTTCCAAAAGATGTTGTAGAACACATAATATGTGTATAATTTTTAGAAATTTTAAATATTTCTTCTGTAACATCTTCTGATAATAAATAAGTAAATTTTTTATTTTCAATATATAATATATTAGATATATTTTCAATTTTTGAAGATATATTAATAATATTATTAGCTTTATATCCTGCTATGAATATATCTATATTTTTACTAATTTTTTTAGCAGCATATACAACGTTTAATATATTTTCGTTTAAATTTTTATTATCATGTTCAGCAATTATTAAAACTTTCATATATTATATTAAATATATATTAATATTTATTAATAATATTTATATTATTAAATATAATTTTTAATTATTTTTAATAATTCAATGGAATTTATTATTTTAATTTTTTTTTTTTTTGTTTTATTATATGAAAAATTTAATATTTTTATATTTTTATTTAAATTAATATTAAATTTGTTTGTATTTAAAATATTAATTTTTTTTTTTTTAGCTTTTAAAATTTTTATTAATGTTATATAACGTGGTTCATTTAATCTTAAATCAACTGTTATTATTGCTGGTAAATTTAATAATAATTTTTCTATTCCTGAATCAATTTCTTTAGTTACATAAATTTGATTATTTTTAATTTTTAATTTTGTTATAGAAATTGCTTGTGGCCAATTTAATAAACCTGCTAACATTTGTCCAGTTTGATTATAATCATAATCTATAGATTGTTTTCCTAAAATTACTAGTTTAATTTTTTTATCTTTTTTAATAATTTTTTTTATTAATTTTGCAATATCTATTGGTTGTAAAATTGTTTTTGTAGTATTTTCTATTAAAATACTTTTATCTATACCCATTGCTAATGATTTTTGTAAAATTTCTTTACTACTAATATTTCCACAAGAAATAGAAATTGTTTCTTTAATTTTTCCTTTTTCTTTTAATCTTATAGCTTCTTCTAAAGCTATTTCATCAAAAGGATTTATTGTTTTTTTTAAATTTTTTATTTTTAAATTTTTGTTATCATCTTTAATAGTAATTTTAAGATTATGATCTATAATTTCTTTTATAGCTATTAAAACTTTCATTTAATAATTTTATATATTTTTATAAAAAAATTTTTATTTATTATTTTTAATTAAATTTTAATTTTATTCCAAATACATTTTTTTTTATTTTTTTTTTCTATAATATTTAAAATATTTTTATGTTTTAATAGTTCTTTTTTATTTGCATAAATAACATTTTTATTTTTTAGTAAAATATTTGTATTTAAATTTATATTTTTTTTAAATTTATTTTTTTTTATTTCCCATTTTTTATAAAAATTTTTTTGTTTACTAGTCATTGCTAAATATACACTTGTTAATAATTTAGCATCTAATAAAGCACCATGAATATTTCTATTAAAATTTAAAATTTTATATCTATTACATAAAGCATTTAAAGAATTTTTTTGTCCTGGAAATTTTTTTTTTGCTATTTTTAAAGAATCAATAATTTTTAATATATAATATGTAAAAGAATTTAAATTTAATAATTTAAATTCTTTATTTAAAAAACTTATATCAAATTTTGAATTGTGTATAATTACTTCACTATTTTTAATATAATTACAAAAATTGTTTACAATTTGAGAAAATTTGGGTTTTTTTTTTAAAAAATTGTTATCTATTTTATGTATTAAAAATGCTTGGTGTGAAGAATTTCTTTCGGGGTTTATATATAAATGTAAATTATTATTTGTAATCTTTCTATTTATTAATTCTATACAACCAATTTCTATTATTCTATCTCCTAATTCAGGATTTAATCCTGTAGTTTCTATATCTAATATAATTTGTCTCATATTATTTTATATTTTTATTTAAATATTATTTTTTATATATAAAAATATTTTTAAAAAATTAATGTAATTTATTATTAATTGATATATTTTTTATATAAAAAATAAAAAATTTTTATTTTTTTTTTTTTTTTTTTTTCAAAATTATAAATTTTTAATATTATTTATTATATATTTTAATTATGTGTAAAAAAAAAAATTATGTTTGTAATATAGCTATTATAGCACATATTGATCATGGTAAAACTACTTTAATAGATCAATTATTGATATTTTCAAAAGTTGTAAATAAAGAAAAAAAAAGTATTAATCGTATTTTAGATTTTAATGAAATAGAAAAAGAAAGAGGAATTACAATTTTTTCTAAAAATTGTTCTATTAATTATAAAAATATACGTATTAATATTATAGATACACCTGGACATGCTGATTTTGGTGGGGAAGTAGAAAGAGTTTTGTCTATAGTTGATGGAGTATTATTATTAGTAGATGCAAAAGAAGGACCAATGCCTCAAACAAAATTTGTTACTAAAAAAGCTTTATCTTTAGGTTTAAAACCTATAGTTGTAATAAATAAAATAGATATTTTAGAAAAACGTGTTGATTGGGTGGTTAATTCTACTTTTGATTTATTTGATTCTTTAGGAGCTACTGAAGAACAATTAGATTTTCCTATTATTTATTGTTCTGCAAAAAAAGGTTTTGCTAATATTGATCCTTTATTAAATACTGGAAATATGGAACCATTATTAGAAGAAATTTTAAAAAATATTCCTTATTGTTATGATAATTTAGAAAAATTTTTACAAATTAGAATTATAGCTATAGAAGATATACCATATTTTGGTTTAGTAAGTGTTGGTAGAATATTTTCTGGTACTATTAAATGTGGGCAAGAAGTTTTATGGTCGAATAATAATTTATCTATACCTAAAAAAAATAAAATAAAAAAAATATTAATTTTTAATGGATTAGAAAAAATTCCTGTACAAGAAGCTTTTTCTGGAGATATTATTTTAATTAGTGGTATTAATAATATTGCTATAGGTGCTACTATATGTTCTATAGATAATTGGAAACCTTTACCTAAATTAAATATAGATAATCCTACTATTTCTATGGATTTTTTTATTAATAATTCTCCATTTTCTGGAAAAGAAGGGAAATTTGTTACTGATAGTCAAATTAAACATAGATTATATGAAGAACAAAGAAGAAATATTTCTTTATATATAAATCAAAAAAATAATAATAAATTAATATATAAAGTTTCTGGTAGAGGAGAATTACATTTAGCAGTATTAATTGAAAAAATGCGTCGTGAAGGTTTTGAATTATCTGTTTCACGTCCAAAAGTTATTATTATTTTAATAGATGGTGTAAAATGTGAGCCTTTTGAAAAATTAAATATTTTTATAGAAGAAAAATATAAAAGTATAATTATGAAAAAAATAGGTTGTAGATATGGTAATATTTTAAATATAAATATTAAAAAAAATATTGTTCATTTAGAATATAGTATATCTACTAATAATTTAATTGGTTTTCATAATGAATTTATAATGTTAACAAAAGGTAGTGGATTAATGAATCATATTTTTGAAAAATATATACCAATTAAAAATAATTTAAATTTTTCATTAAATTCTAAAAAACGTAGTAATGGTGTATTAATTTCTCAATGTACAGGAAGTGCTGTGGCTTATTCTATTTGGAAATTACAAGAAAGAGGTAAAATGTTTATAAAACCTAATGATTTAGTTTATGAAGGTATGATTATAGGTATTCACTCTAGAGAAAATGATTTAGTAGTTAATCCAATAAAATGTAAACAATTAACTAATATTAGAGCATCTAGTTCTGATGAAGCAATAAAATTAATCCCCCCTATTCCTTTAACAATTGAATATGCAATTAATTTTATAAATGAAAGTGAAATTATAGAGATAACTCCAAAAAATATTCGTTTAAGAAAGATTATTTTAAAAGAAAATTTAAGAAAAAAAAATAAATTTTAAATTTAAAAATTATATTAATATATAAAATATATTATATAATTTTTAATTAATAATTAAATATTAATTTATAATTATAAATTTAAAATTATTTAATGTTGCTATTGCAATATTTGATAAATATAAAAAATATTTTTATATATATATAAAAATATGTATTTTAATAAAAAATATATTAATTATATATATTTTAAAATTATATTTTTATATGTTAATTTTTAAATATTAATCATAATTATTTTTTATTATTTTATATTTATTTTAAAAAGTTTTTAAATTTAATTTTTTTATATTTATTTAAAATAAAATTATTATAAATTTTATTTTTAATATTTATTAAATTAGTATTTAAATTAATAATAAATAAAATATTTTTTATTTTTAAAAAATAAAATTTATTATGTTAAATAATAAATACATAATTTTTATAAATAGTATAAAATATATAAATATATATTTTTTTTATAATCATTTTAATATTTATTAAATATATGATAAAAGCTTTTATACTTTGTAATGGAAATTTAAAAAAAAAAAATATTTTAAATGTTAATGATTTTGATAATATAACACCTATATGGATAGATTTAATAAATCCTTCTATAGAAGAAAAACAATGGATTAAAAAAATTTTTAATATTAAAATATTTTTAAAAAAAAAAAAAAAAAATATTTTTTATATAAAAAATTTAAAAAAAAATTATATTTATTTTTATAATAATTTTTTATTTGAAATTAAAAAAAAAAAATTTTTAACAACATTAGTAACTTTTATTTTATATAAAAAAATATTATTTACTATACGTACATATAATTTACCTATTTTTTCTTTAATTAAAAATAATATTAAAAATAATATTTATAATTATATTGATTGTAAAGATATTTTATTAAATTTATATAAATATCATGTTGAATATTTTATAGATATTATAAAATTAATTTATAAAAAATTAGAATTAATTGATTTTAATATTTTAAAAAAAATTTTTAATGACTATGATGCTAAATATGTATTTGATATAATTTTTTATATTGAAAATTTAAGTAATAAAATTTATAATAATATTATAGATATAAAATACATAATAAATTTATTAATGAAAAATAATTTATTAAATTTAAAACAACAAATTATTTTTAATGAAATTTTATTCAATATAAAAATTATATCTCAACATATTTCCTTTCTTTTAGAAAAGAAAAATTTTTTAATGGATACTGTTATAAATTTTATAAATATTAATCAAAATAAAGTTGTTAAATTTCTTACAATTATATCAGTATTTTTTTTACCTTCTACATTAGTTGCTAGTATTTATGGTATGAATTTTAAATTTATACCAGGAATAAATTGGTTTTTTGGTTATTATTTTTCAGTTTTTTTAATGATTTTTACTACTTTAATTTTAATAATATATTTGTATAAATATAAATATTTAGAATAACATTTTAAATATTAAATATTTTTTTTTTGTAACTAATTGATAATTTTTTTTTATATCTTGCGGCTTTATTTTTATGAATTATTTTTTTTTTTGCTGTTTTATCTATAATAGAAAAAGTTTTTTTAAAATTTATTAAAATTTCTTGAGAATTTTTTAAATTTAAAATTTTTAAAAATTTTTTTATTGAAGTTTTTAATATAGATTTTTTACTTAAATTATATAATCTTTTTTTTTTTGATTGTTTTATTCTTTTTTGTGATTGTTTTATATTTGTCATATTATTTTATAATAAATTTATTAATAAAAATATTTATTTTTAAAATGTATAAATCTTTTTTTTTTGTACTTATTATAGTATTTTTAATACGTGTTATTAGTTTTTTAAGAGAAATTGTTTTCGCACACAATTTTGGGGTTTCTATTTATACTGATGCTTTTAATATATCTTTTAGAATATTAAATTTAGTTTGTAGAATATTTTCTGAAGATATTTTTTCACAAACTTTTATTCCTATAATAATAGAATATAAAAATAAAAGAAAATATTCTTTTTTAAAGATAAAAAAAATTATAAATGATGTTACTACTATTTTAATGTGGCTTTCATTTTTTGTTGTTATTTTATCAACAATTTTTTCATTAACTATAGTTAAAATATTATTAATAAAAACTAAAAGTAATAAAAAAATTTTTTTTTTATCTTCTAATTTAATAAAAATAATGTTACCTTTTATTTATTGTTCTTCTTATATTGCTATTTCTAGATGTATTTTGAATATATATAACAATATTAAAATTTCAACAATTTCTTTAATAATTATAAATATTTTATTTATAATTAGTATATATGTTGTTACTCCTATTTTTAATTGCCCAATTTATGGTGTGGGATTTTCTATATTTTTTTCTGGAATTATACAAATTTTATTTCAAATACCGTTTTTAAGAAAAATTGGGATTTTACCTAAAATTTATTTTAATTTTTTTTCTAGTTTAAAAAATAAAAAAGCTACGTATATATTTAAAAAAGTATTAACACCTATAATATCTTATAGTATTTTACAATTAAATTTATTATTAAACATTAAAATTGCTTCTAAATTAAAAGAAGGAAGTGTTTCTTGGTTATTTTATTCTGATCGTTTAATAGAGTTTCCTTTAGCACTTATTTGTGGTGTATTATATACAATAATATTACCTATACTTTCAAAAGTATTTTTTAAAAAAAATAATTTTATATATTATACTTTTTTTGATTATACTTTACGTTTAGTATTTTTATTAATTTTTCCTTTACAAATATTTTTTTTTACTTTATCAGTTCCTATAATTTCAACTTTATTTTTTTATAATAAGTTTGATATAAATTCTGTTTTTATGACAAGTAAAACATTAAATTTTTATAGTTTAGGTTTAACATCATTATTAATAAATAAAGTTTTTTTAATTAATTTTTTTATTAATAAAGATAAAATAACTCCTATAAAATTTTCATTATTTATAATGATTGTTTCTCAAATATTAAATTATTTTTTAGTTCCTTATTTAGGACATATTGGTTTTTCTTTATCAACTGCTATAACTAATATTTTAAGTAATTTATTTTTACTTTTTATTTTTAATTCTAAAAAAAAAAAATCCTTTGAAAAAGGATGGTTTACTTTTTTTTTAAAAATAATAATTGCTTTAATAATTATGTTAATTTTTGAAATTATTATTTCTAATTTTTTTAATTGGTTTAATGTTAAACATCCTTTAGAAAGAATAATGTTTTTAACATTTATTTTTATATCTTCAATTTTTGTTTATTTATTTTCATTATTTTTTTTAAATTTTAATTTTATTTTTTTTAAAAAAATTTTAAAATTTAAAAAATAATAAAATTATTTTTTTTTATTAGCAATTTTAATTAAATTAAGTATTCTATTATTATAAAAAAAAGAATTATCATATATAAATTTTAATTTTGGTGTATTATATAAAGATAAATATTTACTTAATTTTTTTCTAAAATATTTAGAATTTTTATTTAATATATTTGTTATATTTTTAATATTTTTTTTTTTTTTTATTATATTAAAAAAAATTTTAGCATTATTATTCCCAGCTTTTATTTCAACTTTTGTAATTGTAATAAATTTTATATTTAAATAAATAATTTTTTTTGAAATAATTTTTGATAAATCTTTTTGTATTTGAAAAGCTATTTGTATATATCTTTCTTTTTTTTGATGTTTATTTTTTATTTTCATAAATTATAAGAATTATTTTTAATATTTTAAATTTTTATAATTTCTATTAAATCATTTATTTTAATATCTTTAAAATTTTTTAAAGAAATTCCACATTCAAAACCTTTTTTTACTATTTGAACATTTTTTTTAAATCTTTTTAAAGTTTCTATTTTACCAATAAAGATAGTTTTATTATTTCTAGTTAATTTTATTAATGATTCTTTTTTTATTTCACCTTTTTTTACATAACATCCAGCAATAAAAAATTTTTTATTATTATTAAATATTTGTCTTATTTCTACTATTCCTATTATTTTTTTTATTTTAAATTTTTCTTTTATTTTTAAAATTAAATTTTTAATTTCTTCTATTATTTCATAAATAATATTATATTGTTTAACATAAATATTATTTTTTTTTGCAAGTTTTTTAGCTTTTAAATTAATTTTTGTATTAAAACCTAAAATTTTAGATTTTGATATAATAGCTAAATTAATATCATTTTCAGAAATTTCTCCTATAGCTGAATGTATTATATTTATATTTATTTCATCATTAGATAATTTTTTAATGTTTTGTATTAAAACTTCTTTATGACTTTGTAAATTAGTTTTTAATATTAAAGAAATTTTTTTTTTTTTTGTATCTTCAAAATTTATTATTTTATTTTTTTTTTGTTTTAAAAAAAAATTTTTTTTTATTTTTTTTTTTGTTACATGGAAATTTTCTATAATATTTGGTATTTTTTTTAACCCATAAATTTCCACAGGTATTGATGGTTTAACTTTATCAAGTTTTTTAAAATTTTCATTTAAAATAGATTTTATTTTTCCATAAGTTGTATCAGTTAATATAAAATCTCCAATTTTTAATATACCTGATTTTACTAATATAGTTGCTATAGGTCCATTTCCTTTATCTAATTTAGAATTTATTATTACTCCTTTTGCTGGAGTAGAAATTGTGGTTTTTAATTCCATAATTTCTGCTTGTAATAAAATATATTCTAATAATGTTTTTATTCCTTTTCCTGTTTTTATAGAAATTTTTATAAATGGAATATTTCCACCATATTTTTCAGGAATAATTTTTTCTCTAATTAATTCCTCATAAATTTTTTTTAAATTTATATCTATTTTATCTATTTTACTAATTGCAACAATTATTGGAATTTTTGTAGGCAATATTTGTGATATTATTTCTCTAGTTTGAGGCATAACACCATCATCAGCGGCTACTAATAATACAATAATATCTGTAATTTTTATTCCCTTTGTTCTTATTGAAGAAAATGCTTCATGACCTGGAGTGTCTATAAATGTTATATTCTTTTTGTTAAATTTAATATGATAAGCACCTATGTTTTGAGTTATTCCTCCTATTTCAAAATTAGTAATTTTAGTTTTACGTATATAATCTAAGAGTGAAGTTTTACCATGATTTACATGTCCCATTATAGTAACAATTGGAGCTCTTAATATAAAATTTTTTTTATTTTTTTTAAAATTATTTTTTTTTTTTTTATTTTTAATATATTTTTCAGCTTTTAATCCTAATTTTTGAATTAAATTTATAGCAGTTTTTTGATCTAAAATTTCGTTTTTAGTAATTATTTTTCCTGATTTTATTAAAAATTTTATTATTTTTGATGATGTTATTAAAGTTTTTTCAGCTATATCAGAAATTGATATATATTTTGGAATATAAATAATTTTATTTTCTAATGAAATTAAATTTTTTTTATTTATTTTTTTTTTTTTAATTTTATTAAAATTTTTACTTTTTTTTAATTTTTTTTTTTTTAAAAATATTTTTTTTTTATTTTGCATCTATTTATTTTTTATAAATTTATTTAATAATAATAATTATTATATAATAATATATATAAATATTAAATTAATTTTTTAAAAAAATATATTTTTAATTATTATTTTGATTTATTTAAATTAAATAATAATTATTTATAATAATTATATTATATTTTTAATATTAATCAATAATAATTTTATTAATAAAAATATATATAAAAATTTTTATATTTATTTTTTAAATAAATGTATATTTTTTACTAAATTAGCTTTATAAATATTATTTAAGGTAAATTGTAAAAATTTTTTTTTATGTATTTTTAATTTAAAGAAATTTTTTTCAGGTTTTAAAAGAATACCTTGAAATAATTTTTGATTTTTTTTAAATCTTTTAGGAGTAGTTTTTAATTTTAAAATTATTTCATAATTAATAAAACGTATAAAATCATTCCATTTTTTAATTTTTATATTTAATCCTGGAGATGATATTTCCAAAAAATTAAATTTGATATTTTCTGTGTATAAAATATATTTAAGTTGATTATAAATAATTTCACAATCTTTTATTGTAATTTTTTTTTTATTTTTAAAAGAATATTTAAAATCAATAAAAATTTTAAATAAATTATTAGATTTTTTTTTAAATTTTATTAATTTATAATTAAATTTAAATAAATAATTTTTAATTATATTTATAATATTATTATATATCATATTATTTAAATAAATTATTTTTTTAATTATTTTAAATAATAAAATTATTTATGTTCTATAAAAAAAAAAAAAAATTTTTTTTCTTTAAAAAATATTTTTAATATATGTTTTGTTTGTTTTGTAAAAATTTCAAAATCTATTTTTGAATTTATATCTGTAGTTATTATTAATAAAATTTCTTTTTTTTTAATTTTTGATAATTCTTTTTTGGTTTTTAATATTGGTAAGGGACATTTTAAATAACAAGTATTTACTTTTTTTTTTATTTTCATATTTGTATTAAAAATATATATTTAATTATTAATAAAATAATTTTAATAAATTATTAATTTTTAAAAATTTTTATATTTATTTTTTTGTTTTTTCATTTCATTATTAAATTCTTTTATATTTATTTTAATATTATATATATTACATAGTTCTATAATTAAATTTATATTTAATCCATAAGTATCATGTAAAATAAAAGCAGTTTTTCCAGTAATTATTTTTTCTTTTTTAGTTATTTTTTTAAAAATTTTTAATCCATTTTTAATAGTTTTTTTAAAAAGTATTTCTTCTTTTTTTATTATTTCTTGTATTTTTTTTTTTTTTTTTATAAGTTTAGGATAAGAAAGACTCATTTCTTTTATAATAATAGGAACTAATTTATAAAAAAAAATATTTTTTTTTCCTATTTTATATCCATAAATTATAGCTCTACGAATTATTTTTCTTAATATATAACCATGTCCATTATTATTTGGTAAAATCCCATCCATTATTAAAAATGAAGATGCTCTTAAATGATCAGAAATAATTTTTAATGAAATATTTTTAGTATCTTTAAAATTAATTTTTTTAGCAATATAAATAATTATTTTTTTAAATAAATCTATTTCATAATTATTTTTTACATTTTGTAAAATAGTAGCTAATCTTTCTAATCCCATTCCAGTATCTACACATTTTAATGGTAATTTTTTTAAAATTATTTGATTAGTTTTTTTATTTATTTTTTTATTAAATTCTAAAAATACATTATTCCAAATTTCTATATAATTACTATTATTATTTAATTCATTAATTGTAACTATATTATTATTTTTTTTATATTCATAAAATATTTCTGAACATGGTCCACAAGGACCAGTATTTGCCATTTGCCAAAAATTATCAGAATTATTATTTATTAAAAAAATTTTTTTTTTTGAAATTCCAATTTTATTAGTCCATATTTCATATGATTCTTCATCATTTTTATGAATTGTAATTAATAATTTATCTTCAGATAATTTATAAATTTTAGTTAATAATTCCCAAGACCATTTTAAAGTTTTATATTTAAAATAATCTCCAAAAGACCAATTTCCTAACATTTCAAAAAATGTGTGATGTTTTGAGGTATATCCAACATTTTCTAAATCATTATGTTTTCCTCCTACTCTTATACAACGTTGAATAGAAGTAATTCTTTTATATTTTGGTTTTTCAATACCTAAAAATATATTTTTAAATTGTACCATTCCTGAATTAGCAAACATAATTGTTGGATCATTTTTGGCTACTAAACTAGAAGAAGGAACAAAAGTATGTTTTTTAGATATAAAAAAATCAATAAAAATTTTTTTTATTTTTTCTAATTTCATATTTTTATTTTTTAAAAATAATATTTTTATTTTTAATATAATTATATAAATTATATTGTTTCCAATTATAAATTATGTTATTATTTTTTATAAATTCGTTAAGTTTTTTTTGTGATTTAAATTTAAATTTTTTAATTATATTATATATATTAAAAATATTTGTTTCAAAATTACTAAAAAAAATTATTTTTTTTTTATATTGAATTAATATTTTAGGAAATTTATCTGTTTTAATATTAGTAAAAAAATCATTATTTTCTTCAATATCTATCCAAAAAAAATAATATTTTAAATATTTTTTTGATAATTTATAAAAATTTTTTTGAAATCTTCTACAAATTTCACACCATTCAACACAGAAACAAGAAATAACCCATTTATTTTTTGAAAGTTTTTCATATATTTCTAAATATTTTTTTTTATTAAAAATTTTATAATTCATATTTTTTTTATATATAAAAATATATATATATAAAAATATATAATATATTTTAAAATAAATGTCAATTTTATTAGCAATTGAGACTTCTACTTTATTTTCTTCTATAGCTGTATTAAATAATTCGATATTATTATATACTGAATTTTTTGAAAATTTAGGTAATTTTTCTAAAAAAATTTTATTTATAATACAAAAATTTTTTAAAAAAAATTTTTTAGATTTGTCGTTTATAGATGTTATTGCAATTGGTATTGGTCCAGGATCATTTACTGGTATAAAAATTGCTTTTATAATTGCTCAAAGTTTTTCTTTTAATAAAAATATTCCAATAATTCCAATTGTTACTTTTGAAGCTATGTCACAATTTTGTTTTGATAATTTTAAAAAAAAAAATATTTTATCTATTATTGATGCAAATAATAATAAATTTTATTGGTCTCAATATAAATTTATTAATTATAATTGGGTAGTGGTTATAAATCCTGTTATATCTTCTATATTTGAAATTTTACCTAAAGGAAATGTTTTTTTTTGTGGGGATAAATCTTTTTTTAAAAAAAAAAAAAAATTTTCTAAAATATATTTTATTAAATTTTTAATAGAAGCAAATCCTCATGCTATACAAATTGCTAGATTAGGTTATAAAAAATTTAAAAATAAAGAATATATTTTAAATAAAAATTTTTTTCCAATTTATTTAAAAAATATTTAATTTTTATTTTTTTAAAAAAATATTTAAAATATTAATTTAAAATTAAATAATAAAAAAGATTTTATATTATAAGTAATAATATAGACGAGAGTCGGAATTGAACCGACTTCTAAGGCTTTGCAGGCCCTTGCATAACCATTTTGCTATCTCGTCATTAAATATTTTTAAAAAAATAATAAAAAAGCGGGAGAAGAGTTTCGAACTCTCGACCTATACCTTGGCAAGGTATTGCTCTACCAACTGAGCTACTCCCGCATTTTAACAAAATATTATAATATATATTTTATATTTTATTTAAAATTATTAAAAAAATAATTTTTATATAATTTATATAATTAAATATAATAAATTATTATTTATTTTTTAATTTAAATAATTTAATATTTATTTTTTAAATTTTTATAAAATTTAATTTATTAAAATTATTTAAAAAAATATAATTTTAATATATTAATAAAAATTATATTTTAATTTTTAAAATTTTAATTAATTTATTAAATATATTTATTATTAAATTTTTAATATTTATTAATTTTAAATTTATTTTTAATATAAATTTATATAAATTATTTTTAATAAGATTAAAGTTTTTTAAAATATTAATATTTATATTTTTAAAAAATTTTTTATTAATATTATTATTTATTAATTTATAATTATATTATATATAATATAATTATTAAAAATATTTTTAAATATTTATAAAATAATATATAATTATTTTTAAAATAATTTAATAATTTATTGTTAATTTAATATATTAAAATATATAAAAAATTTTTTATTTAAATTATATTATATTATAATATAATAAATTATTTTTTAAAAATTTTGATATATAAAATAAAAATTATAATAAAACATTAATAATATGAAAATTAAAAAAAAAGATTTTAAAAAATATTCTTTAAAATATCATAAAAACCCTTTACCTGGAAAAATTTGTGTTAAATCTACTAAAATAGTTAATAATCATTTTAATTTATCTCTTGCATATTCTCCAGGTGTTGCTTTTCCTTGTGAAGAAATTGTAATTAATCCTCAAAATGTTTTTAAATATACTTCAAAAGGTAATTTAGTAGGTGTAATAAGTAATGGTAGTGCCGTTTTAGGTTTAGGCAATATAGGAGCATTAGCATCAAAACCTGTGATGGAAGGAAAAAGTATTTTATTTAAAAAATTTGCTGGTATTAATTCCTTTGATATAGAAATAAATGAAAATAATCCTGATAAATTATGTGATATTATTACATCATTAGAACCTACTTTTGGTGCTATTAATTTAGAAGATATTAAATCTCCTGAATGTTTTTATATAGAAAAAAAATTACGTAAAGATATGAAAATCCCTGTTTTTCATGATGATCAACATGGTACTGCTATTGTAGTTGCAGCTGCTTTATTAAATGGATTAAAAATTGTTAATAAAAATATTAAAAATGTAAAATTAGTTGTTTCTGGTGCTGGTGCTGCTTCTTTAGCTTGTTTAGATTTAATTATAGATTTAGGTTTTCCAATAGAAAATATTTTTGTTACTGATTTAACTGGAGTTATATATAAAGGTCGTTCAGATTTAAAAAATACTGAAAAATTTCGTTTTGCTAAAAAAACTAAAGCTAGAACTTTATTAGAAATAATTAAAGGAGCTGATATTTTTTTAGGTTTATCAGTGGGAGGAATTTTAACAAAAGAAATGGTACAAATTATGTCTAAAAATCCTTTAATATTTGCTTTAGCAAATCCTATACCTGAAATTTTTCCAGAAGATGTTAAATTAATACGAAATGATGCTATTATTGCTACTGGTCGTTCTGATTATCCAAATCAAGTTAATAATGCTTTATGTTTTCCATATATTTTTAGAGGCGCTTTAGATTCTTGTGCTACTACAATAACTAGAAAAATGGAAATAGCAGCTGTATATGCTATTGCAGAATTAGTACATTCTAATGAATATAATGAAAATTTATTTAAAATATATGGTAAAATTCCAGAATTTAGTTCTGAATATTTTATTCCTAAAGCTTTTGATACTCGTTTATTGTTTAAAGTTGCTCCAGCTGTTGCTATAGCCGCTAATAAATCAGGTGTAGCAAAAAAACCTATTTTAAATATAGATAATTATATAAAAAAAATATATAAAATTATTTATAATAATTAATTATTTGTTAAAATTTTTTTATTTATCCAAAAATCTACATCGGAAATTTCTTTTTTACAAATTTCATGTTTTATTTTATATAAATTACATTTAAAATTATATTTATTTTTTTTAAAAAAATTTTTTAATTTTATAATATTTTTAACATTTATAATATTATCATATATACCATGTGCAATAAATATTGGTGTATTTAAACTATTTATAATTTTTTTTTTTTTAATATTTTTTTTAAAAGGTAAATACCCTGATAAAGATATTAAACCTGCTAATTGTTTAGAATATTTTAAGCCTGTTTGTAATGCTATTACTGCTCCTTGTGAAAATCCTAATAAAAAAATATTTTTTGTTAAAATACCTCTATTAATTTCTTTATTTATAATTTTTTCAATTTTTTTTTGAGATTTTTTTATTCCTTTTTTATCTTCTATTTTTTTTTTTTTACAATATACGTTGTACCATGCATTCATAATAATATTATTATTAGCAGAAATAGAAATTTTAGGTGATTGTGGAAAAATAAAACGAATATTTATATTTTTATAAATTTTAGTATTTTTTATTATTGGTAAAAAATTTGTTTTATCACCTCCTAAATCATGTAAACAAATTATTGTTATTTTTATATTTTTAGAATTATTTATTTCTAGTATATTTGTATATTTCATTTTTAAAAAATTTTTTTTAAAAAATAAATTTTTATTTGTTATAATTAATAACAAATATGTATTTTATATATTTATAATATTTTTAAAAGTGAATATTTTAATTAAAAATTATTTAAATAATAAATTATTTTTAAAAAAAAATCCAATTTATTTAGATTATTTTTCAACAACTCCTATAGATCCTCGTGTAATTAAAAAAATGATTTTTTTTTTAAATAATAATTTTGGTAATTCTTCTTCTCGTAGTCATATATATGGTTGGGATGTAGAAAAAAATATAGAAAATGCTAGAAAGGAAGTTGCTAAATTATTAAAAGTTAGTTCTCAAGAAATTATTTGGACTTCTGGAGCAACAGAAAGTAATAATTTAGCAATTAAAGGAGTTGCTGGATTTTATAAATTTAAAGGAAATCATTTAATAACAGTTAAAACTGAACATAAATCTGTTTTAGATACATTTCGTAATTTAGAACGTTGTGGTTTTATAGTAACTTATATTAAACCTAAAAAAAATGGATTAATTGATATTCAAGATATTATATCTAATATAAAAAATAATACAATTTTAATTTCAGTAATGTTAGTAAATAATGAAATAGGAGTTATACAACCTATTGAAGAAATAGGAAAAATTTGTAGAGAAAAAGGTATTATTTTTCATTGTGATGCTGCACAAGCAATAGGAAAAATTAATTTAAATGTTTCAAAAATGAATGTTGATTTAATGAGTTTATCAGCACATAAAGTTTATGGTCCTAAGGGTATAGGTGCTTTATATATTTCTAAAAATCCTAGAATAAGACTTGAAGCACAAATTCATGGTGGTGGTCAAGAACGTGGCTTAAGATCAGGTACTTTAGCGACACATCAAATTGTTGGTATGGGAGAGGCATTTCGTATTACTAGATTAGAAATGGAAAAAGAATTAATTCGTATAAAATATATGTTTAATAAATTAAAATCAAATCTTGAATGTATTGAAGAATCTTATATAAATGGTGATTTAAAATTTCGTGTTCCTCATAATTTAAATATTAGTTTTAATTATATAGAGGGTGAATCATTAATAATGTCAGTAAAAGAAATAGCAATTTCTTCAGGATCTGCTTGTACTTCTTCTAGTTTAGAACCTTCTTATGTTTTAAAATCTTTAGGTATTAGTGATGAATTAGCACATAGTTCTATTAGATTAACAATAGGGCGTTTTACTACTGAAGAAGAAATAGATTTTGCGATTTTTTTAATTAAAAAAAATGTTAAAAAATTAAGAAAAATTTCCCCGTTATGGGAAATGTATAAAGAAGGTATAAATTTAAATACAATTAAATGGAAAATTTAATTTAAAAACATATTTTAAAAAAAAAAAAAATGTCATATTCAAAAAAAGTTTTAGATCATTACGAAAACCCTCGTAATGTTGGGAGTTTTAAAAAAGATTTTAAAAATATTGGTACTGGTATGGTTGGTGCTCCATCTTGTGGTGATGTTATGAAATTACAAATTAAAGTTAATTCTAAAGGTATTATAGAAGATGCTAAATTTAAAACTTATGGTTGTGGTTCAGCAATTGCTTCTTCTTCATTAATTACAGAATGGATTAAAGGTAAAACATTAGATGAAGCATTATTAATAAAAAATTCAGAAATAGTTGAAGAACTTTCTTTACCTCCAGTTAAAATACATTGTTCAATCTTAGCAGAAGATGCAATAAGAGCTGCAATAAAAGATTATAAATTAAGAAAATTAAAAAATAGTAGTAAAAATAAAATAAGAACTAGAACTAGAACTAGAATAAAAACAAAAACAAAAACAAAAACAAAAACAAAAACAAAAACAAAAACAAAAGCTAAAAAAATTAAATAAAATTTAAAATAAATAAATTAATTTAATTAATATTTTTATATATAAATATATATTTTTATATATATGAAAAATTATTTTTTTTTATTTAATTTACCTATTATTTTTAATATTAATTTATTAATTTTAGAAAAAAAATATATTCAATTACAAAATGAAAATCATCCTGATAGATTTATTTTTTTAAATAAAAAAAAAAAAAAAAAAAAAATAGAATTTTCTTCCTTTATTAATAAAGCTTATTTAAATTTAAAAAATCCTTTAAAAAGATCAATATATTTGTGTAAATTAATGAATTATAATTTATTTATTAATAAAAATATTTTTTTTTCTAAAGAATTTTTATTAAAACAATTAAAATTAAGAAAATATTTAGAATATATAAAATATAATAATAAAAAAAAAAAATTAAATAAATTTGAAATTAATATTTATAAAAAAAAAAAAATTATTATAAATTTAATAAATATTCAATTTATTAAGAAAAATTTAAAAAATTTAAAAGAATTAATATATAATTTAATATTTTTAGAAAAAATTATTAAAAATATAAATAATATTTTTTTTGAAATTAAATAAATATTTTTTTAAATTAAAAAAATAATAAATATTATTAATAAAAATGATTTAGTATTAGGAATAGATTTTGGTACTACTAATTCTTTAGTAACAATTATTATAGATGGTATACCTAAAACTATAAAATATAATAAAAAATATGATTTATTACCATCTAATATACAGTTTTTAACTAAAAAAAAAATTTTAATTGGAAATAAAATTGATAAATTAAAATTTATTAAAAATAAAAATATAATTTTTTCTATTAAACGTTTTATAGGACGAGATTTAAAAGAAATTTCATTTTTAAAAAATATATCTTATAATATAAAAGAATTATTTGGAATTTTATATATAAATACTTCTTTTGGTTTTAAGAGTGTTGTAGAAATTTCTTCTAAAATATTTTTTGCTTTATTAAAAATTGTTAAAAAAAAATTAAATATTAATGTAAATATAGCGGTTATTACAGTTCCCGCATATTTTAATGAATTACAAAGAAAATCTATAAAATATGCTGCAAATTTAGCAAATATAAAAGTTTTACGTTTATTAAATGAACCTACATCTGCAGCTATTGCTTATGGATTAAATAATTTTTCTTTTGGAAAATTTTTAATTTATGATTTAGGAGGTGGTACTTTTGATGTTTCTATTTTAGAAATTAAAAAAAATATTTTTAAAGTTTTAGCTGTAGGTGGTGATCCTTTTTTAGGTGGTGATGATTTTGATAATATTTTATTTAATTGGATTTTAAAAAAATTAGATTTTTTTTTTTTATCTGAAAATGATTTATATAAATTAAGATTAAAATCTCGTAAATTTAAAGAAATTCTTTCTTTTAAAAAATATTTAAAAATTAAATTAATTTTAAATTTTAATAAAAAAATTTTTTTATTTTTAACATTAAAAAAATTTATTAATTTAATTAAAATATTAATTAAAAAAACTATTAATATTATTTATAAAATTTTAAGGGAATCTAATATTCATATAAATGAAATTACTAAAGTAATTTTAGTTGGTGGTGTTACTCGTATTCCTTATTTAAGAAAATCTATTAATAAATTGTTTAATAATAAAGTTTTATTTAATATTGATCCAGATAGAGTTGTTTCTATAGGTGCAGCTATTCAAGGAAATTTATTAATTAATAATACTATTTTAAATTTAAAAAAAATATTATTATTAGATGTAATACCTTTTTCGTTAGGTATTGAAACTATTAATGGAATAGTTGAAAAAATTATAAATAAAAATTCTATAATTCCTTGTTTTTATAGTCAATATTTTACTACCTTAAAAAATAATCAAACAAAAATTTTATTAAATATTTTACAAGGAGAAGATAAATTAGTTATTAATTGTAAATCTATAGCAAAATTTGAAATAAGTGGAATATCTCCTATGAAAGCTGGAAATATTCGTGTATTAATAATTTTTAAAATTGATATTGATGGTTTATTAAAAATTTCTGCTAAAGAATTTTTTTTAAAAAAAAAAAAAAAATTATTTATTAAATGTTTATTTAAAAAATAAATATAAATAATTTTATTTTATAAAAATATATAAATAATATATATTTTTTATTATATAAAAATTTTATTAATTTTTTTTAAAAATGTCAAAAATTATAATTTTACCACATATTTATTATTGCCCTAATGGTTTTATTATTAAAAATTTTAATTTTGGTGAAAGTTTGTGTAATATTTTATTAAAAAATAAAATATATATTGAACATTCTTGTGGGAAAGTTTGCGCTTGTACAACTTGTCATGTTATAGTTTGTAAAGGATTTAATCTTTTAAATAAACCATCTTTAAAAGAAGAAAATTTATTAGATATAGCATGGGGTTTAGAAGCTAATTCTAGACTTTCTTGTCAAGTAATTTTAAAAAAACAAAATTTAATTATAAAAATACCTCAATATACTATAAATTATTGTAAATAAATATTTATATTTTAAAAATTTAAAGCTTTTTTAAAATCATATAATATATCTTTAATGTTTTCAATACCTACTGATACTCTTATTAGAGATTCTGAAATACCCATTTTTTTTCTTTTTTTTTTTCCCATTTCAAAATAAATAGTATGTGCTACTGGAATTACTAAAGTTCTATTATCTCCTAAATTACTAGCAATTATAGCTATTTTTAATTTATTTAAATATTCAAAACATTTAATATTTTTATTTAATTCAAAACTTAAAATATTTCCAAAATATTTAAATTTTTTTTTTGCTAATTTATGTTGAGGGTGTGTTGATAAACCAGGATAAAAAACTTTTGAAATATTTTTTTCATTATTTAGCATATTTGCTAATGATAATGCATTTTTACAAGCTTTTTTTTGTCTTAAAGAAATTGTTTCTGCTCCAATTGAAATATTATAGGCTGATTCTGGACTTAAAGAGGCACCAAAATCACGTAATGCTTTTGATCGGATTTGAATAATACCCCATTTACTATAATGATATTTTTTATATATATTTAAAATATTAGAAAATTTTTTCCAATTGTAAATCCCAGTATCAGTTAGAGAGCCTCCTAATGTATTACCATGACCACATATTGATTTAGTTAATGAATTTATAATTAAACTTGCTTTAACGGTTTTAGGTTGAAATAAATATGGAGATGTTATAGTATTATCAACTATATATAAAATATTTTTTTTTTCACATAATTTTCCAATATTTTTTAAATCTGCTATTTGTGTTCTAGGATTTGCTATTGTTTCTACAAAAATTATTTTAGTTCTTGAAGTAATTTTTTTTTTTATATTTTTTATATCTGTAGCATCTACCATATCTATTTTAATACCTTGTAAATTAATTGTATTAAACATACTATTAGTATTACCGAATAAAAAAAATGAAGAAATAATATGATCGTTTTTAATTAATAATCCTTGGATAATAGCTGCTATTGCTGCCATACCTGTTGAAAAACATATAGTATATTTGCCGTTTTCCATTAATGTTATTTTTTTTTCTAATGCTGATACTGTAGGATTTCCTTGTCTACCATATCTATATCCATTTTGTTTTCCTTGAAAAACTTCTGCAATATGTTTAGCATTTTTATATTTAAAAGCTACATTATTATATATAGGTTTATGTATTGAACCATGTTCAATATATTTTTTTTTATTATAATGTAAAATTTTAGTAGTAAATCCTAAATTTTTTTTATTCATAATATTTAAATTTAATAAATAAAATTATTTATATTTTATTTTATTTAAAATATTTGAAATAATAAAAAAAAAGATTTATAATATTATATATTTTTTGAATTTTTTAATTGTTTATTTATTAAAATGAGGGTTTAAAAATAAAATTTTATATATATTTTTCATATTATATTTTTTTGTTTATATTTAATAATATTATAAATATTTTATTTTTTTTAAAAAAAATAATTTTATTAAAATAATATATATATTATTTTTTTTTATTAATATTTTATTTATTATATTTTTTTTAAATATATTAAATAATATAATATTTATAATGTTATAAATTTTTAAAAAAATAATAAAATATTTTTTTAAATATTTTTAAAAACATTAAAAATATATTTTTATTGAAATATATAATTTTAATATATAATTTTATTTTTAATTAATATTAATTATTAAAATAAAAAAAATAAATTTATATTATTTATTTTAATAATTAAAATTATTAAAAATTTATATTTATATTTTTATTTTTTATATTAAATAATTAATTATTTAAAAATTTATTTTTTTATATAAAATTATAATTTTTATTATTTATCTAAAGTATAACGTATATTTTTTATTAATTTTTTAATATCATTAAAAATATTTTCTTTTGAAGATTTTTTTATTTTTTTTATAATTTTACTTCCTATTATAATTCCATCTGCTATATTTTTTATTTTTTCAATTATTTTTAAAGAATTAATCCCAAAACCTATATTTATTGGCAATTTAGTATAATTTTTTATTATATTAATTTTTTTTTGTAAATTATTAATTTCTATATTTTTTGATCCAGTAACTCCTTTTAAAGAAACATAATAAATAAATCCACTATTAATTTTAGAAATTTTTTCTATTCTTTTTTTATTTGTAGTAGGAGATATTAAAAAAATTTGATCAATTTTTTTATTTTTCATTTTTTTGGTAAATTTTTTACATTCTTCAGGAGGATAATCAACTATTATTATTCCATCTATATCTGAAATTTTTGCTTGATAAATAAAATTATTTATTCCTAATTTTTCTATTGAATTAGCATATCCCATTAAAATTATTGGTGTAATTTTATTAAATTTTCTAAAATTATATATATTTTTTAATATATTTTTTAGATTTGTTTTAAATTTTAATGATCTTTTATGAGATTTTTGTATTGTTTTTCCTTCTGCCATAGGATCAGAAAAAGGTATTCCAATTTCAATAATATTAGCACCATATTTAACTAATGTATTCATTAATTTTAATGTATATTTAGGTGCGGGGTCGTTAGCTGTAATAAAAGTTATTAATGCTTTTTTTTTTAATAATGCTAATTTAGAAAATGTTTCTTTAATTCTAGACATATTTATTATAAAATATATAAATATTATAAATTTTTATTTATATTTTTTATTGTATGCATATCTTTATCACCTCTTCCAGATAAATTAATTAGAATATTTTTTTTTTTTGTTAAAATAGAAGAAATTTTTAAAGCATATGCTAAAGCATGACTAGATTCTAAAGCAGGAATAATTCCTTCAATATTACAACAATCATAAAAAGCAGATAAAGCTTCATTATCAGTAATATTTTTATATTTAATTCTACCTATATCTTTTAAAAAAGAATGTTCTGGTCCTACACCAGGGTAATCTAAACCTGCGGATATAGAATGTGTCTTTAAAATTTGTCCGTATTTATCTTGTAATAAATATGTTCTATTACCATGTAATATTCCAGAAGATCCCATCAATAAAGAAGCAGCATGTTTATTAGTTTTTAATCCTTTACCAGCTGCTTCAATTCCTAAAAGTTTAATTTTTTTATAATTAATATATGGATAAAAAATTCCTATAGCATTAGAACCACCACCAATTGCTGCTATTATGTAATCTGGTTGTTTTTTTAAAATTTTATGCATTTGTTTTATGCATTCCTTACCGATAATTGATTGAAAATTTCTAACAATTGTAGGATATGGATGAGGACCAGCAACAGTTCCTATTACATAAAATGTTGTTTCAATATTTGTTGTCCAATCTCGTATAGCTTCATTTAAAGCATCTTTTAATGTTTTAGAACCTGAATTAACAGGAATTACAGTAGCTCCTAAAAGATTTATTTTATAAACGTTTTGTAATTGTCTTTTAATATCTTTACTTCCCATATATATATTACAATCCATCCCAAATTTTGCAGCAACAGTAGCTACTGCTACACCATGTTGTCCTGCACCACTTTCAGCGATTATTCTTTTTTTATTCATTTTTTTTGCTAAAATAATTTGTCCTATAACATTGTTAATTTTGTGCGAACCTGTATGATTTAAATCTTCTCTTTTTAAAAAAATCTTTGCTCCTCCAATAATTTTAGATAAATTTTTAGCATAATAAATTGGAGTTGGTCTACCAATAAAATTTTTTAATTCATTATTAATTTTATTTATAAAATTTTTATTATTTTTATTTTTAATATATATTTTTTGTAATTTTTGTAATGCTAAAATTAATGTTTCTGAAATAAATTTTCCTCCATATTTTCCAAAATAACCTTTTTTATTTGGTAAATTATAAATATTTTTATTTATTTTTTTAAAAAAAATATTATTTAAAATTTTCATTTTTTAATTATTTATTAAAAATAAATATTTATTTATTTAAAATTAATTAAATTTATTTTTTTAATTAATAATTTTATTTTTTTTATATCTTTAATACCTTTTTTTTTTTCAACGCCACTACTTATATCTATTGCATATGGTTTAATTTTTTTTATTGCTTTAGAAATATTATTAATATTTATCCCTCCACTTAAAATAATTTTTGATTTTATTTCATTAGGAATAATATCCCAATTAAATGTTTTCCCACTTCCTCCATAATTTTTATTAAATGTATCTAATAATAAACCTTTAAAAAAAATACTTGAATTAGTAAATTTTTTTTCATAATTTAATAATTCTATACTTGTTGTATTTTTTTTAATTCTTATTGCTTTTATAAAAGGTAATTTTGTTAAAAATGCTATTTTTGAACATTCTTCAGGAGTTTCATCGCCATGAAATTGTAATAATGATAATTGAACATATTTTAAAACATATTTAATATTTTCTAAATTTTGATTTACAAATAAACCTACTTTTATAGTAAATGGAGATACATATTTTATTAAATTAGAAGCTTTTATAGGATTTATATACCTTGGGCTTTGTTTAAAAAATACAAATCCCATAGCATTTATCCCAAATAATGAAATATTTTTAATATCTTTTAATTTTGTTAAACCACAAATTTTGATTTTTGTTTTATACATTTTATTGTACTAAAAATTTATATATATTTAAAAAAAAATTTATATTTTTTTTTTTAGGAAGATTCCAAATATTTGAATAATTAATTTTTGTTAAATATAATCCATATGGCATAAATGTAAAAATATTATATTTTTTTTTTTTTTTTAATATTTTATATACATCTATTGGTTTATATAAACCATTTCCTACATTTATTAGTAATCCTATTATATTTCTAACCATATGATATAAAAATGAATTTGCATTAATAATAAATATTATTATTTTTTTATATTTATATATTTTAATATATTTTATATTTTTAATTGAAGTTTTTGATTGACATTTTGAAGATTTAAGATTTGAAAAATCATGTAATCCTATTAAATATTTAGCGCCATTATTCATTAAATTTATATTAAGTTTTTTATGAGTCCAACCAACTTTTCCATATAAAAATGGTGATTTTAAAATATTATTATACAATATATATTGATATATTCTAGAAATTGCACTAAATCTAGAATGAAAATTTTTTTCTTTTATATTATTAATTTTAAATTTATGAACCCAATTTATAACAATTGTAGGTGGTAAAAAATGATTTATTCCGTATAACCAAAGTATTTTACTTTTTTTAATATTAGTGTCAAAATGAGCAATTTGTTCTAATGCGTGAACGCCTGTATCTGTTCTGCTAGAACAAATAACATTTATTTTTATTAATATTAATTTTTTAATAGCTTCTTCTAATTTATCTTGTATAGTTAATTTATGTTTTTGTTTTTGCCATCCATGCCATAAATTTCCATCATATTGAATACTTAAAACTATTCTTATCATTTTTTAATAAATTTATTTTTATTTTTTAAAAAAAATTAAATTTATATTTTTTATGGGCCCAGAGGGATTTGAACCCCCCACCGAACGATTATGAGTCGTTTGCTCTAACCAACTGAGCTATAGGCCCATTTAATTTTTAAGATTTTAAAAATTTTGATGATTCTTTTAATTTACGTAATGCTTTAGCTTCTATTTGTCTAATTCTTTCTCTAGTAACGTTAAAATATTTCCCAACTTCTTCTAATGTATAATCTATATCTGAATTTATACCAAATCTCATTTTTATTATTTTTGATTCTCTTTTTGTTAATCCTTTTAAAATTTCTTTTATAGAATTTTTCATAGAAGAATTAAAAGCAGCTTCTGAAGGTGTTATTATATTAGTATCTTCAATAAAATCTCCTAAATATGAATCATTATTATCACCTATAGGTGTTTCCATAGAAATAGGTTCTTTAGCTATTTTCATAATTTTTTTTATTTTTTTTTTAGAAATTCCTATTTTTTTTGATAATGTTAAAATATCTGGTTCAAAACCAGTTTTTTGTAATATTTGTCTAGAAATTTTATTTATTTTATTAATTGTTTCTATCATATGTACGGGAATTCTAATGGTTTTTGCTTGATCAGCAATAGATCTAGTAATTGCTTGACGTATCCACCATGTTGAATATGTTGAAAATTTATATCCTTTTTGATATTCAAATTTATCTACAGCTTTTATTAGTCCTATATTTCCTTCTTGAATTAAATCTAAAAAATTTAAACCTCTATTAATATATTTTTTTGATATAGAAATTACTAATCTTAAATTTGCTTCTATCATTTTTTTTTTTTCTTTATTAATTTTTTTTTTTGCTTTAAGTATAATTTTGAAAATTTTTTTAATTTTTAAAATTGGTAAAGACCATTTTTTTTCTATATCTAATATTTTTTTTTCTAAATTTTGAATTTTAAAAAAATTTTTTTTTAATATTTTTTTTTTTTTTAAAAAAAGATAAAAATTTTTATCTATCCAAATATAATTTGTTTTATATTTATATAAATTATTTTTATATACTTTATAATCTATATTACATTTTTTTACTATTATTTTAAAAAATTTTTTTTCTATTTTTTTTATTAAATTTATTGTTAATTTTATTTTTTTATAAAATTCACTCATAATTTTAGGAGTAAAAATAAAATTTGAAAATTTTTTTGAAATTTTATTTTGTAATTTAATAAAAAAAATAGGTTTATTTTTATAAATTTTTTTTAATATTTTTAATATTTTTTTTTTTTTTAAAATTAAAAGATATTTTATAGATAATTTTTTTTTAAATTTAATAATTTTATTAAATAATAAAGTAGATTTTTTAAAATTATTTTTTTTAAAAGATATTCTTTCTTTTTTATTTTTATTAAATCCTTCAATTATTTTATTTATTAAAATTTTATTATTTATAATTTTTTTAAAATATTTTAAAGTTTTTGAAATTATATTTAAACAAACAAAATAAAAATATCTTATTTTTTTTAATCCCTTTTCTATTTTTTTAAAAATTTTTTTTTCTGCTTCTTTAGTTAATAATTTTATATCCCCCATTTCCTTCATATATACTTTCATTAAATTATTTATCTTATTTTCATCTAAAATAATATTATTTTTTAAAATATTATTGATATTATTTTTGTTTTTTAAAATTTTTTTATTATTATTTTTGTTTTTAGATACATTCATATTTAGAATAATTTTTAAAATTTTTATATTTTTTTATTTAAATTTTTTCTTATATTTAAAATTATTAATTTTTTATATAAATTAAAATTAATCAAAAATTTATATTTTTTAAAGATAAAATATTTTTAATAAATTTAATAATTTGTATTTTTAATAAAGATCCCTGCATTTTTCTTAAAATTTCTTTTGCTTTTAATTTAATTTTTATACAATCTTGAAAATTATTAATATTATTATTACCAATAATTATATTTATTAAAAATTTAGAAAAAGGTATAGAGTTTTTAATTAAAATTTTAAATTTTTCACTTCCAAATTTTTTTATAAAAGTATCTGGATCATAACCATTAGGAAGAAAAATAAATTTTATTATTTTTTTATCTATTTTAATTTTTAAACATACTTTTAAAGTATTAATTGTAGCTAATTTTCCAGCTTCATCGCCATCAAAACAAAAAATTATATTTTTTGTTTGTTGTAATAATTTTTTTATATGTATTAATGTACATGTTGAACCTAAAACTGCTACAGTATTTTTAAAACCAGATTGGTATAATGTTAATACATCTATATAACCTTCAGTTACTAAAACATAATTTTTTTTTTGAATTTTTTTTTTTACTTCATATAAACCATATAGTATATTTTTTTTTTCGAAAATTTCTGTTTTTGGAGAATTTAAATATTTAATTTTATCATTTTTAATAGTTCTACCACCAAAACCAATAGTTTGACCATGAATATTTTTTATTGGAAATATTATTCTACCTCTAAATCTATCATAATAATAATTATTAATATTATTTTTAATTATTAAAGTAGAATCTAAAAAATTTAAAAATTTATATTTTAAAAATTCTTTATATAATAAATTCCATTTATTTTTTGCATATCCTATATTAAATTTTTTTATTATTTTATAAGAAATTTTTCTATTTTTTAAATAAATTAAAGCATTTTTTGATAAAAATAATTGTTTCATAAAAAAATGTTTAGCAATATTTATTAAATTAAGAATTTCAATTTTATTTATTTTTTTTTTTTTTATTATTCGTGGTTTTTTATAAATTATCGATTGTTTATTTTTTGATAAAATTTTTATAGCTTCTAAAAAATTAATTTTTAAAAAATTAGTTAAAAAATTGATTACATTTCCAGATGTTTTACAACCAAAACAATAATAAAATTGTTTTTCTTGATTTACAGTAAAACTAGGATTTTTTTCATTATGAAATGGACATAAAGCAATATAATTAGAACCTTTATTTTTTAATGTAATATAATTATTTATTATTTCAATAATATTTATACTATTTAATATTTCTTTTATATTTTTTTTATTTATCATAAATTTTTATTTAATAATTAGATATTAATATAATTTTTTAGGTAGTCTTTGACTTTTAATTCTTTTATAATTACGTTTTTTTGCTAAAATTAATTTACGTTTTTTTTTAGCTGTTGGTTTTTCATAAAATTCTTTTAATTTTAATCTTATTAATAATCCATTTTTTTCAATATTTCTTTTAAATCTTCTTAAAGCTACTTCAAAAGGTTCGTTTTCTTTTAAAATAATAAAAGTCATAAATATTTTTTATATATAATTTTTATAAAGATATACTTTTTATAAAGTATATAAAATAAATTATTTATTAATTATTAATTTACCATTATTTAAAATAAGAGCTGAATTAATAAATTTAGAAGGAAAAATTAAAAAAAAATTTTTTTGAAAAATTAAAATTTTTTTTAAATTTTTTAATAAAGAATTATTATTTAAAATAAATAAATTGTAATTTAAAATCCATATTTTTTTTTTAAAAAAAACAATTCTATTACATATTATTTTTTTTTTTTTTTTATATATTTTTACATTATTTAATGCTTTAATAAATTTTTTAGGATTAAAAAATTTTTCTAATTTAAAATTATTTAAAACATTAATAATTATTTTTAAAATTTTTTTAGTTATTTTATAAGAACAAGAAAAATATTTTTTAATATTTTGAATATTAGGAAGTTTTATAGGCCATTTATTTTTATTTAAAATGTGTGAAATAAAAATATAAATTTTTTTTTTTTTTATATAAATATTATTTTTAATAAAATATTTATTTTTAATATAAAAAATATTTTTTTTTTTTTTAAATAATTCTTTTTTAGAAATTTTTTTATATTTTTTATTATTTTCAAATAATATTTGATACCAATTTTTAAAAATATTTTTTTTATTTATTATTTTATTTTTTATACCACTTATAATTAATAATTGTTTAGCTCTTGTTAAAGCAACATATAAAATATTTAAATATTCTTGAAATTTTATTTTTTTTTCTAAATTAAAAAATTTTTTTTTAATTAATTCATATTTTTTATTTTTCTCAAAAATTGAAAAATGTAATTTACTATTACTATCATAAGGAAAATTAAATAATAAATCAATATTTTCATATATAATATTATTATGATTAGTATCAGGCAATATTACTATTGGTGATTCTAATCCTTTTGATTTATGTATAGTTACAATATGTATTGTATTTTTAAAAAAATAATTTTCTTTTTTTATATAAATTTTTTTATTTGAAATATTTTTTATATAAATAATAAATTTTTCTATAGTTATATTTTTAATATTTTTATATAAAAAAATAAATTTAAAAAAATTTTTAATTTTTTTAAAATTTTTTATAAATTTATTATAAAATAAACTTATTAATTGATATTCTTTTAAAATTTTTTTTAATAAATTATAAATTGAAAAATATTTTGTATATTTTATCCATTTTAATAAATATATTAAAATAAAATTAGTTTTTTTAGAAAATAAATATTTTTTTTGTAAAAAAAAATTTTTATATTTTTTTTCTTTTATTTTAGAAATTTTTTTTAAATCTTTTTTAGAAATTAAAAAAAAATTACTTTTTAAAATTTGTATTAATAATAATTTATTATTTTTAGTTGTTAAAAATTTTAATAAAATAATTAAATTATTTATAATAAATAAATTAAATATTTTTTTTTTTTTATCTGAA
Organism: Candidatus Zinderia endosymbiont of Aphrophora alni; assembly: GCF_964019745.1. NCBI lineage: Bacteria > Pseudomonadati > Pseudomonadota > Betaproteobacteria > Burkholderiales > Oxalobacteraceae > Candidatus Zinderia > Candidatus Zinderia endosymbiont of Aphrophora alni. The sequence goes on from NZ_OZ026462.1 coordinate 262,772, forward strand.
GTAAAAGGTATATTATATTTTTTAAAAGCTTTTTCATATTCTTTTAAATATTTTCTAGTTTTAATTAATATTAAAAAATCTTTCCATTTAATTTTTCTTTTTATTTTTTTTTTATATATTAATTTTTTTTTTTTTATTAATAAAATTGATTGTGCAATTTGTTCTCCTTCTTTAAATCTTTGAATATCTATTTTTTTTTTTTTAAAATTATTTATTTTTTTTTTATTAAAATAATTAATTAAAGGTAATTTCCAAACTTCACCTTTTATTAAATTTGTCGTATATTGTTTTTGAAAAAAAATATTTTTTTTTACTAAAGTATTATTTATTATATTTATAATATTTATAGAATTTCTTTTTGTTACATTTGTTTGTAATAAAAAAATTTTATTTTTTTTTAAAAATTTTTTTATATAAATAAAAATTCTATAATCACTTTTCCTAAAATTATAAATTGATTGTTTTGGATCGCCTACAAAAAATATTTTTATATTATTTTGTTTTTTATTTAAATTAATAATTGAATTAATAATTTTCCATTGTATTAAATTTATATCTTGAAATTCATCTATAATAATATGTTTAAAATTTATATTTATTTTTTTTTTATTATTATTATTTAATAATAAATATGTTTCAAATTCTAAATCTATAAAATCTAATATTTTTTTTTTTTTTTTTTTTTTTATATATATTTTTAAAAAAAATTTTGCTATATTAAATAATATTTTATTATATTTAAAAATATAATTTTTATTATTAATATTTAATATATTAATAATATTATAATATTTTATTTTAAATAAATTAAAATTTATTTTTTTTTTTAAAATATTAATTTTTCTTTTTTTTTTATATTTAGTATAAAATATATTATATAATTTTTTAAATTGTTTTATTGAAGGTTTAGAAATTAAAATTTTAGATAAAATTAAACTTTTTTTTTTATATGAAGGTGTTAATTTATTAAAAATATTTATAATAAAATTTATATTTTTTATAAATTTTTTTTCTTTCCATATTTTTAATATATATTTTTTTTTTTTTTTTTTACAAATTTTTTTTATTTCTTTTAAATGTGTTGTTTTTTTTTTTTTTAAAATATTATTGTATAATAACCATTCATCTCTTTTAAAAATAAATTTTTTTAAAATTTTTTTAGTATTTTTTATACCTAAAATTTTTATAGATTTTAAAAAATATTTTTTATATTTTTTATATTTTAATTTTTGTAAATTAATTAATAATTTTTTATATGTTTCATTTATTAATATTTCTGTATTTTCTAATATATTATATTTTTTTTTAAAAAAAAAATTTTTTTTTAAAAAAAATAAAAACCAACCATGAAATGTAAAAAAATTTATTTTTTTATTTTTAAATAAAAATATTTTATATAAATTTTTTATTTTTATATAATTTTTTTTTATTTCTTTTTTTAAAAAACCATATTTTATAAAAATTTTATAAAATTTTTTTTTGTTAATATTTATAATGTAAAAAAAAAATTTTTTTATTTTTTTTTTTATTTCTTTTAAAGCTATACGTGTAAATGTTAAAATTAATATTTTTTTATAATTATTATATTTTATTAATAAATGAATAATTCTAATAATTATTAATTTAGTTTTTCCACTCCCAGCACAAGCTTCAATAAAAATTGAATTATTTAAATTATTAGCAGTAGAAAAAAATATTTTTTTTTTTACTATTAAATTATTTATTTTAAATTTTTTTTTTTTCATAAATAAAAATATATATAATATTTTTATATTTTTTATTAAAAACAAATTGTAATTGATATTAATTATATTTATTATATAATATAAATTGTTTTATATATAGAATATACTTATAATATATACTAATATTTAAATATTTTTTTTAAAAAAATATTTATATTTTTATATAAATTATTTATATATAAAATATATATAATATATATTATATATTAATTTATAAAAAAAAAATTAAAAATTTTAATTATGTTAAAAATTGTAAAATCTGTTACAGATTTATCATTTGAAAATGATATTTTAAAAGCTAAAAGACCAATTATATTAGATTTTTGGGCTCCTTGGTGTAATCCTTGTAAAATGGTTTTACCAATTTTTTCTAAAGTAGCATTAGAATATAAAAATATTATAATTTTTACAAAATTAAATGTAGATGAAAATTCTGAAATTACTAAAATTTTTAATATTAAAAGTATTCCTACTTTATATTTTTTTAGAAAAGGTATAGTTATTTCTAAAAGAATAGGAGTTTTTTCTGAAAGTCAACTTATGTATTTTATTGAAAAAAATGTTCATAAATAATTTTTTTAAGATATATTTTATAAAAAAAAAAATAAAAAAGAAAGAAATAAGAAGTAAAAAAAAAGAAAAAATTTTAAATAATATTTATGCATTTATCAAAATTAAAAATTTTACATATGACTTATTTATTTAAAATTGCTACTAATTTAGGTTTAAAAAAAATATCTTTTTTAAAAAAACAAGAATTAATTTTTAATATTTTAAAAAAAAATTTTCAATTAGGAAAACAAATTTTTGGTAATGGTATATTAGAAATATTACCTGAAGGTTTTGGTTTTTTAAGATCTTCAAATTCAAATTATATTGCTTCTATTGATGATATTTATATTTCTCCATCTCAAATACGTAAATTTAATCTTTTTACTGGAGATTTTATAGAAGGTGAAATTAGATTACCTAAAATTAATGAGCGTTATCTTGCAATTATGAAAATAATTAAAATTAATTATAAATCACCAGAATTTTTTAAACAAAGAATTTTATTTGAAAATTTAGTTCCTTTACATGCGAATAAATTATTTATTTTAGAAAAAAATCTTTTAACAAAAGAAGAAAATACTACTTGTAGAGTTATTGATTTAATAGCACCAATTGGTAAAGGTCAAAGAGGATTATTAGTTTCTTCACCAAAATCAGGAAAATCTATTATTTTAAAACATATAGCACGTGCTATTACTTTAAATTATCCAAAAGTTATTTTATTAGTTTTATTAATAGATGAAAGACCAGAAGAAGTAACTGAAATGCAAAGATCTATTTTAGGAGAAGTTATTGCTTCTACTTTTGATGAATCAGCTTATAGACATGTACAAGTTTCAGAGATGGTATTAGAAAAAGCAAAAAGATTAGTAGAAAATAAAAAAGATGTTATAATACTATTAGATTCTATTACTAGATTAGCGAGAGCTTATAATACTATTACTCCTTTATCTGGTAAAATATTAACTGGAGGTGTTGATGCAAATGCTTTACAAAGACCTAAGAGGTTTTTTGGAGCTGCTAGAAATATAGAAGAAGGTGGATCTTTAACAATTATTGCTACTGCTTTAATTGATACTGGAAGTAAAATGGATGATGTAATTTATGAAGAATTTAAAGGCACTGGAAATATGGAAATTCATCTTGAAAGAAGATTAGCAGAAAAAAGAGTTTATCCTGCTATTAATTTAAAAAAATCTGGAACTAGACGAGAAGAATTATTAATAGAAAAAAAAAAATTACAAAAAATTTGGATTTTAAGAAGATTAATATTTGATATGGATGAAATTTCTGCTATGGAATTTTTTTTAAAAAAATTTAAAATTACAAAAAATAATGAAGATTTTTTAAAAATGATAATATAAAATTAAAAAATTATTTTTTAATAAAAAATTTATGAAAAAAAATATTCATCCAATATATAGATATGTTGTTTTTTATGATGTTTCAATAAATTATAAATTTATTATTAAATCTTCAATAAAAACAAAAAAAAAAATTAATTTTAATGGTATTAATTATCCTTTTATTAAAATAGAAGTTTCTTCTAAATCTCATCCGTTTTATACTGGTAAAAATAAAATATTAGATATCTCTGGAAGAGTAGAAAATTTTAAAAAAAAATTTAATTATATTTATGATTAATAAAAATATTTTTTTTAGTTTTACAAATTTTGCAAAATAAATTTTTTTTAATTTTAAATTTTAGAAGTTTCATTTTTTTTAAATTTAATGTATAAAAAAAATTTTTTTTATTTTTAATATTTATTATTAATTTTATAGTTTCTGAAGCTTGTATTGCACCTATTATTCCTGCTAATGGCGAGAATATTCCTAAATTTGAGCATTTTTCTTCTTTTATTTTTTTTTTAGGAAATACACATTCATAACAAGGATTTTTAGAAAATCTTTTATCAAAAACACAAATTTGTCCATTAAATTTTATAGCAGATCCTGAAATTAATGGTATTTTATTTTTAACACATGCTTTGTTAATTATAAATCTTGTTTTAAAATTATCACTACAATCTAATAATATTTTTTTTTTATTTATAAAATTATAAATATTATTATTATTTATTTTTTCTTCTATAGTTTTTATTTTAATATTTGGATTTATTTTTTTTAATGTTTTTTTTCCTGATAAAACTTTTTTTTTTTTTAAATTATTAGTATTATGTATAATTTGTCTTTGTAAATTTGTTAAATTTACAATATCATTATCAATTAATGTAATTTTTCCTATACCAGAAGAAGCAAGATAAATAGCAGCTGTAGAACCTATACCACCAATACCTATAATTATTACATGACTTGATAATAATTTTTTTTGACCTTTAATATTTATTTCTTTTAATAAAATATGTCTTGAATAACGTAATAATTGTTTATTATTCATATTTTTATTTTTAAATATTTTTATTTATGTTATAATTTTATATATTTGTTAATAGGGGTTGATTTGGTTTCGACGTATTTATCATAATAATACATTGCATATTGAGAATCTAATTATCTCATAAAATTTATTAGAAAATTTTTTAAAAAATAACTGCAAACGAAAATAATTACGCAATAGCTGCTTAAAAATAAGTAGTTACCTTATTCCATGATTTCTCTATAATGGTTTTTATTATATATAAAAAATATATTAATAATATATAAGGTTATAAATAGAGAATCGTTTTAAAATTTTTTTCACAAAATTTTAAAATTAAATTTTTTGTGAATTTATATTAATAAATATGCTTGTTTATTTTATTAATATTAAGTTAAAAAAACAATGCTAAATATGTAGATATGTTTATATTGATATTTTACGGACGCGGGTTCGATCCCCGCCAACTCCAAAATTTTAAATTAATAAATATTTTATTTTAGTAAAAGTTTTAATAATTATGTTAAAACATATATTTATTAAAAAATCTGGAAATATACTTATAAATAAAATAAAAATTATATTTATTATTAATAATATTTTAATTAAAAAATTGTTTTTTATTTTTGTATTAATAATTGGTTTTTTAAATAAAATATTTTTTATTATTATTAATAAATAAAATATATTTATTAAAGAAAATATACTTATTAATATTGCTATATATTTTTGATTTAATTTAATTATTATTTTTAAAATTGAAAATTTAGTATAAAAACCAATTAAAGGTGGTATACCACTTAATGAAAGTATTAAAATTAATGTTATTAAAGTAAGTAAAAAATTTTTTTTTTTTAAACCATTAAAATTTCTAATATTATTAGATTCATATTTATTTTTTGAAAGAATAATTGTTATTCCTAAAATTCCTAAATTATTAATAACATATATAATTATATAAAATAACGAAAAACAAAAAGAATTTATAAATTCTATAGAATTTCTACAAAATATTGTAGATGTTATTCCGAGTAAAATAAATCCACTATGAAAAATAGAAGAATAAGCTAATAATCTTTTAATATTTTTTTGCATTATTGCTGCAGTACTTCCAATTATAATTGATAATATTGATATAAATATTAAAATTTTTTTAAAATTTATTATTATAGGAAAAAAATAATAAAATATTTTTAATATTATAGAAAAAAAAACAATTTTAGGAGTAGAACTTATTAACATAGTTATAGGACATATAGAGCCTTCATAAATATCTGGTATCCACATATGAAATGGTGCTATTCCAAATTTAAAAAATATACTAGATAATATAAAAATTATTCCTAATATTAATAAATTAAAAAAAAAATTTCCAGATATTAATGAATAATAAATATCATTTAAATTAATAAATTTTGTTGCTCCATATATCATGGAGATTCCATATAAAAAAAAACCTGATGCTATAATATTTAAAATAAAATATTTTATAGAAGTTTCATAAGATTTTTTTTTTTTACTTTCTGATATTAATAAACTACTTATAGATAATGAAGTTAATTCTATACCTAAATAAATAATTAGTAAATTATTACTAGAAACTATTATTGTTTGACCTATTATAGAAGTTAATATAAAAAAAAAAAATTCTTTTTTTAAATATTTTTTTTTTTTTTTAATTTTAATATTAAAATATTGATAACTATATAATATAATTAATAAATTTATTAAATATATAAATATATTTAAAAAATTAGAAATTTTATTTTTTATAAAAGTTTTATTGAATAAATAAATAATTTTATTATTTAAATTATATTTAATAGTAAATATTAAACATATTAATAAAGAAAAAATTGATAAATAATAATTTATTTTTTTTTTTTTATTAAAAATAATATTAATTATTAAATATATAATAATAGTTATAAATAAAATTATTTCTGGGAAAAAATAAATTAAATTTAAATTTTTCATTTTTATAAAAAATAATTTATATTTTATATATAAATAAAATATACATTAACTTAATAAATTTGTTATTGAAGTTTCTAATGGAGTAATTATTATTTTAGGAAAAATACCAATAATAAAAATTAAACTTGTAATAATAAATAAAACAAAAAATTCTTTTTTATTAATATCTTTTATTATTTTAATAGAACATTTTTTTGTTTTATCAAAAATAATTCTTTTTATTAAAAGAAATGAATATATAGCAGACCAAATTAAAATTGTTGATGTTATTATTCCTATATAAAAATTATATTTAATAGCACTTATTATTACTAAAAATTCACCAACAAAACTAGAAGTTGAAGGTAAACCACAATTTGCTAAAGATAAAATTATAAAAAATGTAGAAAAAATAGGTATTTTTTTAATTAATTTACCTAAATTATTAATTTTTTTTGTTTTAGTTTTTTCATATATAATTCCTATTAAGCTAAACATAGCAATTGAAGTAAATATATGAGAGATCATTTGTATAATTGCTCCTAAAATCCCTATTTTATTTAATAAGAAAATTCCTATTGTTACGATCCCCATATGATTTATAGAAGAATATGCTATTAATTTTTTTATATCTTTTTGAACAATTGTTATTAAACCTATATAAACAATAGAAAATAATGATAATATAATTATTATTGGGGCAAAAAATTTATTAGCTTCTGGTGTAATAGGTAATAAAAATCTTAATATGCCATATGCGCCAAATTTTAACATAATTGCTGCTAGAATAATTGATCCATTAGTTGGAGCTTCTCCATGGGCTTCTGGTAACCATGTATGAAATGGCCAAATAGGTAATTTTATAGCAAAAGCAAAAAAAAATGCTAAAAATATTATTTTTTGTTCATTAAAAGTTAATGGTAAATTATACCAAGATGTAATATCAAAATTTTTAGTTTTGATATATAAATATATTAATGCTAAAAGCATTGTTATTGAACCTAATAATGTGTAAAAAAAAAATTTAAATGTTGCATATATTTTTTTTTTCCCACCCCATATTCCAATAATTATAAATATTGGTATTAGTGTAGTTTCTAAAAAAATATAAAAAAGCATAGAATCAATAGAAGAAAATACTCCTATCATTAATCCTGATAATATTAAAAATAATCCAAAATATTGAGAAATATTTTTTTTAATATTATCCCATGCTAATAATATAGTTATTAAAGTTGTTAATGCTGTTAATGGTATAAACCATAATGAAATTCCATCAATACCTAAATGATAATTAATATTAAAACATTTTATCCAATGTATTTTTTCTGAAAATTGAAAATTTTTTTCTGAATTTTTAAAAAAATAAATTATTAATAATGTTGGTATGAAACTAATAATTGCACTTATTAAAGAAATATATTTTTTAATTTCATTATTTTTATAATTATTAATTAATATTAAAAATATACCACATAATATTGGTAACCATATTGAAAAACTTAAAATATGTAAAAATAATTTCATTTTAATTAAAACTTTATAGGTAAATAAATTAAAATCATTAATAATCCTATTATCATAGTAAAAATATATTTATGAATATATCCGGAATTTAATGATTTTGTAAATTTTGAAATAATTTTTATTATTTTAATAATTCCAAATAAAAAAAAATTATTAAATATTTTTTTTTCTATAAAAATTTTCATTTTTTTACATATTAAAATTAATAAATAAGAAATTTTTTTAAAAAAAATATCAATAAAATATTTTTTTTTTAAAATTTTATATATAAAATTAAATTTATTTTTTAAATAAGTTGTGAAATTTATATTTATTATATATACATAATATGTTATAAAAATCCCTATTATTATTAATAAAAAAGGAATAGTTTTCCAAGCTTTAAGACTCATTAAAAATGGATTAATAAAAATTTTTTTTAAATATTTAATATTTTTAAAATTAATGTTTGTAGTTATACATTTTTTAAAAAAATTTTTAAAAATTATTGGTTTTATAAGAAAATAACCTAAAAAAAATGAGGGAATACTTAAAATTATTAAAGGAATTTTTATAAAATAATTAGATTTTTTTTTTTTATTATTAATATTTTTTTTAGAAGTTTTATGAAATATTTTAAAATACATTCTAAATGAATATAAAGTAGTTATTAAAATAGAAAATAATGATGAAAAATATGCAAAATTAGAGCCTGTTATTTTAGTTTTTGATAATATTTTTATTATACTTTCTTTAGAATAAAATCCTGAGAAAAAAGGTATTCCTATTAAACTAAATATAGAAATTAAAAAAGTTGCCCATGTTATTGGTATATTTTTTTTAATATTATTATTTATATATCTTATATCTTGTATATGATTATTATTTATAATTATTGATCCTGCACATAAAAAAAGTAATGCTTTAAAAAAAGCATGAGTAATTAAATGAAATATTGCTATAGAATATGCTGAAGCACCTAATGCCATGGTCATATATCCTAATTGAGATATAGTAGAATATGCTATTATTTTTTTTATATCATTTTGAATAATTGCAAGTATTCCCATAAACATAGATGTTATTCCTCCAATAATTAAAATTATTGATAATGTATTTTTAGATAATTCAAATATTGGTGATAATCTAGAAATTATAAAAATACCTGCTGTCACCATAGTTGCAGCATGAATAAGTGCTGAAACAGGTGTAGGACCTTCCATAGAATTAGGTAACCAGATATGTAAAGGGAATTGAGCTGATTTACTAATTACTCCAATAAATAAACATATACAAATAATAGTTGTTATTAATATATTAGTTTTATATAAATAAATATTTTTTAAAAAATGTAAATTTTTAAAAATTTTATTGTATTTAAAAGAATTTGTATATGAAAATATTAATCCTATTGCTATTAATAGTCCACAATCTCCTATTCTATTTATTAAAAATGATTTTATACTAGCTTTATTGGCTTTTTTTTTTTTATACCAAAATCCTATTAATAAATAAGAAACTATTCCTACTAATTCCCAACCAAAAAATAATTGTAATAAATTATTACTCATTATTAATATTAATATTGAAAAAATAAATAAAGATAAATAGCAGAAAAATCTTTTATAACCTTTATCATTTTTCATATATTCTATTGAATAGATATATACTATTAAAGAAATAAATGTAATCATTAACATCATTATTGATGTTAAATTATCAATTAAAAAACCAAATTTTATTTTTAAATTATTAAATTTTATCCATGTATATATATTTATATTATAAATATGTCCATTGATTGTTAATAAAAAAGTTTTAAAAGAAATAAAAGTTGAAAGTAAAATACTACTTATTGCTATAAAATTTGTAATTTTTTTATTTATTATATTTAAAAAGAAATTTGTTCCTAATAAGCCAATAGTTATAAAACTTATTAATGGTGAAATTATAATAGTTAAAAAAAAAAATTTATTATTTAATATAATCACTTTAATTAATTTTTATTTTTTTAAATTATGTAATTTTTGAATATTAATATTATTTAAATTTTTATTCATTTTTATTAAAAAAGCTAAGCTTATAGCTGTTTCTGCAGCAGAAACAGTTAAAATAAAAAATACAAAAATTTGTCCTAAAATATCATTAAAAAAATTTGAAAAAATTAAAAAATTCATATTTATTGATAAAAACATTAATTCTAAAGACATAATTATTATTATTATATTTTTTTTGTTTAAAAATATTCCTAATATAGAAATTATAAATAATATTGAACTTATTAATAAATAATAAAAGGTATTCATTTTAATATTTTATTTTTTTTTTATTATTAATAATTATTGAAACAATAGCTATTATAGAAACTAATAAAATTATAGATGATATTTCAAAAGCATATATATATTTTGTATATATAATAATTCCTAATTTTTTAATATTATTATGATTTATTTTTATAAAATTATTAATTTTAATTTTATGAAAATTATTTTTATAAATAAAAAATATTATTTTATATAATATTATTATTAAAGGTATTATTGTTAATAAAAAATTTTTAAAGTTTATTTTTTTATTTTTATTTTTTTTTAAATTCATCATCATAATAATAAATAAAAATAATATCATTATAGAACCTACATATATAACAATTAATATTGTAGCTAAAAATTCAATTTTTAAAAAAAACCAAATATTTGACATTAAAAAAAATGTTAATATTAAAAATAATGCAGAATTAATTGGATTATTATTTAATATAACTTGTAAAGCTGAAATTAACATTAAAATTGAAGATGTTAAAAAATATAATATTTTAATATTCATTAAATTTATATAAATTTTATTATTAAATATATTTAGAATCGGCTATTCTAGCTTTCATAATTTTTTTTTCATATTTATCACCATTTTTAAGTAACATTTTTTTTGTTAAAAATAAATTTTTTTTATTATTACCATTAAATTTGAAAATATGTGTTTGTACTATTGAATCTACTGGACAAGCTTCTTCACAAAAACCACAAAAAATACATTTTTTTAAATCTATATTATATTTTTTAGTTTTTCTAGAACCATTTTTATCTTCTTTTATTTTTATATTTATAGCCATAGCAGGGCATATAGCTTCACATAATTTACATGCTATACATCTTTCTTCGCCATTTGGATATCTACGTAATGCATGTAATCCTCTAAAACGAGGTGAAATTGGAGTTTTTTCTTCTGGATAATAAATAGTTATTTTTTTTGAAAAAAAATATTTTATTGTTAATAAAAAACTTTTAATAAATTTTACTAAAAAAAAATTTTTAATTTTTTTTTTTATATATAACATTTTTTATATAATTTTATTTTTTAAAAATATTTATTTGTAATATAGTAGCGATTATAATAAAACATATAAAAGTAATTGGAAGAAAAAATTTCCAATTTAATTTCATTATTTGATCGTATCTATATCTAGGTAAAGTACCTCTTATCCAAATAAATATAAATATTAAAAAAAAAGTTTTAATTCCTAACCAAAAAAAATTTGGAATAAAATTTAAAATTTTAATTGGAGCTATCCAACCTCCTAAAAATATTAATGTTGTTAATATAGAAATTAAAATTATATTTGTATATTCTGATAAAAAAAATATAGCAAATAACATTCCAGAATATTCTACCATATAACCTGCAACTATTTCTGATTCACCTTCAACAACATCAAAAGGATGTCTATTTGTTTTAGCAATCCCAGAAATAAAATATATTATAAATATTGGAAAAATTAAAAAACAATTCCAAGATAAAAAATTTAATCCTAATTTTTTTGCAAAAAATCCATTATTTTGAAAATTAACTATTTTAATTAATTTTACACTTTTAGTTAATAATATAACTATTATTAAAGAAAAACTCATTGTTATTTCATATGAAATCATTTGTGCTGCTGCTCTCATTGCTCCTAAAAAAGCATATTTTGAATTTGATGACCAACCAGCAAAAATTATTCCATATACTTCTATTGAAGTTATAGCTATTATAAATAATAAACCTGTATTAAGATTAGTAAAAATTAATTTTGGACCAAAAGGTATTATTGCCCAAGCTGTTAAAGTTGGCATTATAGTTATAATTGGAGCAATATGAAATAAAATTTTATTTGATTTTTTTGGAATTATAATTTCTTTAAATATTAATTTTAAAGTATCAGCGATAGGTTGTAATAAACCTTTAAAACCTACTCTATTGGGACCTACTCTTAAATGTAACCAAGCAATAATTTTTCTTTCTATATAAGTTAAATAAGCTACACAAATTAATAATGGTATTATTATTAATAATATTTTTATTATTTCATAAAAAATATTAAAATTATAAATTTTTATCATATAAAATATTTTTTTTTTTTAAAAAAAAAAAAAAAAATTATTAATTATTATTAATATAATGTTTTTTTATTTTAATATTTCCTATCATTTTTCCTAAATTAGAAGTTTTTTTATGTGCAGCAGAAATTTGTATAACATTTTCTGGTAAATTTTTATCTATATACGCTTCTAAAATTGCATAACCTTTTTTTTGTTTAATATAAATTATATTATAATTTGAAATAGATAATTTTTTTGATAGTTTTTTTGAAATTAATATTTTAGGTTCTTGAGAATCTTGAGTTTTTGAAAGTATTTTAGATCTTCTTAAAATAGAATTTGATAAATAAATTGGTATATCTGAAATTCTTTCTAGTAATAATTTATTATATTTTTTTATTGGTTTAAATTTTAATTTACAATAATTATTTAATTTATTAATAATTTCATTTTTATTTGTAAAAATTTTTTCTTTTATTTCTAATGAAGATTTATAATTTAAATTAGGTATTTTAAATATTTTTCCTAATTTGCATAATAATTCCCATCCTGAAATAATATTATTTAATGGTTTTATTGATCTTTTAAAACTTTGGGGAATTCCTTCAACATTAATAAATGTTCCAGAATTTTCTGTAAAAGGTGTTATTGGTAAAATTACATGCGCATATTTCATATTATGTATAAATGGAGAAATAACAACTGTAAATTTCGATTTTTTTAAAGCTTTTTTTGTTAATATAGGATTATAACAATCAAATTCAGGTTCTACATTATATAATATATAGCTTTTGTATAAATTTTTAAATAAAGTTTTAGAATTAATATTTTTATTTTTAGAAAAAACTTTTGTTATATATCCACTAATAATGTTATTTGCTTCTGTTAAATATCCTAATTTTGAATTTGTTTCTTCAGAAATTGTTTGTGAAATTATATGTATTTGTGAGTATTCTGGGTGTTGAGTTACTAAATTACCTAATAAAATAATTGTATTTTTTAAAAATAATAAATCATTTGCAATATTTTTTGATTTTTGAGAAATTTTAATATTAGTAATAAATTCTGGGATTTTTTTTTTTTTTTTTTTTAATATATATACAAGAATTTCATAAAGAATTTTTACCCATAAAGATGGTTGAATAATAATTTTATTATTTATTAAAATTGAATTATCATTATAATTTGCATTTAAAATATTAATTTTTGAACCATTTTTAATTGATTGTCTAATTTTTAAAGAAATTATTGGATGATCTTTTTTTAAAAAAGATCCTATTATAAAAGCTCCGTTAATATTAGGAATATCTTTAATATTTATACCTAACCATGGTATAATTTTATTATTTAAATTAAAATCTGTTTGTCTAAGACGAAAATCTATATTTGGTGAATTTATTTTTTTTGTAATTTTTTTTATTAAAAATAATTCTTCTAAAGTTGAAGATGTATTACAAATTGTGGCTATAGAATTTGAATTATATTTTTTTTGAATTTCTATAATTTTATTTTTTATATATTTTAAAGCTTCTGATAATTTTACTACTTCCCATTTTTTATTAATTTTTATTTTTGGTAATAAATTTCTATTATTATATAATCCATCATAAAAGAATCTTTCTTTGTTTGATATCCAACATTCATTAATATTTTTATTTTCATATGGTAATATTCTTAATATTTTATTATCTTTTATTTGAATTGTTAAATTTGATCCAGAATTATCAAAAGGACTTATAGATTTTTTATTTTTTAATTCCCAAGGTCTTGCTTTAAATCTGAAAGGTTTTGAAGTTATTGCACCTACTGGACAAATATCTATCATATTTCCGGATAATTCTGAATTTATTTTTTTTCCATAAAATGTAATAATTTCTGATTTTTCTCCTTTATTAATTATTCCTATTTCTGAATTACCAGCAATTTCTTCACTAAATCTTATACATCTAGTACAATTAATGCAACGATTCATTTCATTCATAGAAATTAAAGGACCTACATTTTTTTTTAAAAAAACTCTTTTATTTTTATAATCTTTAGAAAAAAAATTTCCATATTTCATAGAAAAATCTTGTAATTTACATTCTCCACCTTTATCACAAATTGGACAATCTAAAGGATGATTTATTAAAAAAAAATCTAAAATATTTTTTCTTGCTTCTATTACTTTTTTAGAATTAGTTTTTATAATCATTCCATCACTTATTTCTGTTGCACAAGCTGGTAATAATTTTATAGAATTTTTAATTTCTATTAAACACATTCTACAATTTGCAGAAATAGATAATTTTTTATGATAACAAAAATATGGTATATATATCCCATTTTTTTTAGCAATATTTAATATTGTATTTTTTTTTTTAATAAAAAATTTTTTTTTGTTAATTTTAATATTTATCATTTTAAAATTTATAAATTATATTTTTAAAATTATTTAATATTTTTATAAAATATATATTTTTTATATATTAAAATATTAAACATTTTTTATATTTTATATGATATAAAAATTCTTTATAAAAAGTTTTAATAAAAGATGAAGTAGAAATAGAAGCTGCATCTCCTAAAGCGCAAATTGTATTTCCTAAAATATTTTTTGATATTAATAAAAGTTTTTCTAAATCTTCTTCTTTTCCAAATCCATTTTCTATTTTTTTTACTATTGAGTATATCCAACCAGTTCCTTCTCTACAAGGTGTACATTTACCACAAGATTCTTTTTTAAAAAAATTTGAAATATTCATTAAAATTTTTACCATACATCTAGTTTCATTTAAAATTATTACTGCTCCTGAACCTAACATAGAGCCATGTTTTAAAATATCATCATAATCCATATTAATTTTTATCATAATTTCTCCTAAAAGTATTGGTGTAGATATACCTCCAGGAATTACTGATTTAATTTTTTTTTTATTTTTCATTCCTCCAGAAATTTTTAATAATTTTTTAAATGGTGTTCCTAAAGGTACTTCATAATTTCCTGGATTTTTTATATCACCAGAAATAGAAAAAATTTTTGTTCCTCCGTTATTTGGTTTGCCAATTTTTAAATATTTTTTTGCACCTAATTTAATAATAAATGGAATGGAAGCAAAAGTTTCTGTATTATTTATAATAGTAGGTTTTCCATATAAACCAAAATTTGCAGGAAATGGAGGTTTAAATCTTGGTTGGGGTTTTTTTCCTTCTATAGATTCTAATAATGCTGTTTCTTCTCCACAAATATAAGAACCATAACTTCTATGAATATATAAATTAAATTTTAAATTACTTCCTAATATATTATTTCCTAAAATATTTGCTTCTATTGCTTCTTTTATAGCAATATTAAATCTTTGATAAGCTTTAAAAATTTCACCATGAATATAATTATATCCTATTGTTATTCCCATAGTATATCCTCCTATTATCATTCCTTCTATTATTGCATGTGGATTATAAAGTATTATATCTTGATCTTTAAAAGTTCCTGGTTCTCCTTCATCGCTATTACAAATTAAATATTTTTGTCCCGGATATTTATAATTTATAAAACTCCATTTTAATCCTGTTGAAAACCCTGCTCCTCCTCTTCCTCTTAATCCAGAATTTTTAATTTTTTTTATTATTTTTTTAGGATTAATATTATTATATAATATTTTTTTTAAAGATTTATAACCACCTCTTTTAATATAATCATTTAAATGCCAATTTTTACCATTTAAATTTAAGAAAATTAATGGATTTATATGTTTATTGTGTAAACATGACATTATTTAAACTCCTTTTTTAATAATTTATTAATTTTTTTTTTTGTAATATTATTATATATATATTTATTATTTACTAAAATTACTGGTCCTTTACCACAAGTTCCTATACATTCTCCATTTATTAGTGTAATTTTTTTATTTAAAGTTGTTTCATTAAAATTAATTTTTAATTTTTTTATTAAATATGATTTAATTTTGTTAGCTCCTGAGAGTACACAAGATAAACTTGTGCATATTGTTATTTTATATTTACCTTGAGGTTTTAAATTATACATTTTATAAAATGTAATTATTTCTAATACTGATATATATGGTATATTAATATATTTTGCTATTTTTTTTTGAAGTTTTTTAGATAACCAACCATAGTTTTCTTGAAGAATTATTAATGCTGATATTAAAGCAGATTTTTTTTTATTTATAGGATATTTTTTAATTTCATTATTTATTTTATTTAAAATTTTTTTATTTAAAATCATATTTAAAATTTTTAAAAAATATTTATATTAAAAATTATTTATTAAAAATAATTTTAATTATTATCTATCTATATCTCCTAAAACAATATCTTGTGTTCCTATTATTGCAACAGCATCAGATAACATGTGACCTTTAACCATTTTATTAAAACTTTGTAAATGTGCAAATCCTGGAGATCTTATTTTAATTCTATAAGGTTTATTAGCTCCATCAGAAATAATATATATTCCAAATTCTCCTTTAGGATGTTCAATAGCTGAATATACTTCTCCTTCTGGAAGACAAAACCCCTCTGAAAATAATTTAAAATGATGTATTAATTCTTCCATACCACTTTTGATATTATTTTTAGTTGGAGGAGAAATTTTATGGTTATTAATTTTTATAGGTCCTGGATTTATTTTTAACCAATTTATACATTGTTTAATTATTAAATTAGATTCTTTCATTTCTTGCATTCTTACTAGATATCTATCATAACAATCACCATTTTTACCAATTGGTATAGAAAAATTTATTTTTTCATATATAGCATATGGTTGTTTTTTTCTTAAATCCCATTTAACCCCAGAACCTCTAAGCATAGGACCAGTAAAACCCATAGAAATAGCATCTTCTGGTGTTACAATACCAATATTTTTTAATCTTTGTTTCCAAATTTTATTATCTGTTAAAAGAGTTTCATATTCTTCGATATATTTAGGAAATTTTTTAGTAAAATCTTCAATAAAATCTAATAAAGATCCTTGTCTATTTTCATTTATTTTATTTAAATAATTTTTATTTTTTTTAAAAATTTTTTTAAATTTTGGCATTTTTTCTGGTAAATCTCTATAAACTCCTCCTGGTCTATAATAAGCAGCATGTATTCTAGATCCAGATACTGCTTCATAACAATCAATTAATGTTTCTCTTTCTCTAAATGTATATAAAAAAACCCCCATTGCTCCCATATCTAAAGCATGAGAACCTAACCACATTAAATGATTTAATATTCTTGTTATTTCATCAAACATAACTCTAATATATTTAGCTCTGATTGGTATTTCAATTTTTAATAATTTTTCTATAGCTAAAACATAAGCATGTTCATTGCACATCATAGAAACATAATCTAATCTATCCATATATGGAATTGATTGAAGATAAGTTTTTTGTTCTATTAATTTTTCTGTTCCTCTATGTAAAAAACCAATATGAGGTGTAGCTTTTTTAATTATTTCTCCATCTAATTCTAATATTAAACGTAAAACTCCATGTGCTGCTGGATGTTGAGGACCAAAATTTAATATAAATTTTTTTTTTTTATTCATATTATTTTAATTTATATTTTTAAAATAATTAAAATTTAGTAATTTATTTTATAATTCTTTGTGGTATAAATGGTTTTTTAATATCTATAATTTTATAATTTACATTTTTTTTAGAGTTATCATAATATATTTCTGTGTATCCATAAACTAAAAAATCTTTTCTTAAAGGATGTCCTATAAAATTATAATCAGTTAAAATTCTATTTAAATTTTTATGATTAGTAAAAATTATACCATATAAATCATAAATTTCTCTTTCATACCAATTAGCAGATTTCCAAATATTTGTTAATGAAGGTAATTTAGGATTATTATTATTTTTAATAAATACTTTTATTCTTAATCTCCAATTATATTTAATAGATAAAAGATGATAAATAACAGCAAATCTATTAATATTTTTTTTAAATTTATTTTTATAAGTTAAATAATCTACACCACAAATATCTATTAATTTTTTAAATTGTGTTTTTTTATTATTAAAAATTTTTTTCATACAAAATAAATAATTTTTTGGTTTTATTACAATAGTAATTTCATTAAATTCTTCTTTAAATTTTTCTATAAAATTACCTAAAATTTTAAAAATATATTTTTTAAGTTTTTCATTTTTCATTTAATTTTTACAAATTAAAATTATTTATTAATAATATTTTGATTTTTAATTTTATTTTTTAATTGTATTATTCCATTTATTAATGCTTCTGGAGTAGGTGGACAACCTGGAACATATATATCAACAGGTACTATTTTGTCACATCCTCTAACAACAGAATAAGAATAATGATAATATCCACCGCCATTAGCACATGAGCCCATAGATATTACCCATCTTGGTTCAGGCATTTGATCATAAACTTTTCTTAATGCAGGTGCCATTTTATTACATAAAGTTCCAGCAATTATCATAACATCTGATTGTCTAGGAGAAGCTCTAAACATTACTCCAAAACGATCTAAATCATATCTTGAAGCACCAGCATGCATCATTTCTATTGCACAACAAGCTAAACCAAAAGTCATTGGCCACATAGAACCACTTTGTGCCCAATTAATTAATTTATTTAATGTTGTTGTAGCAAATCCATTATGTAATTTATTATTATTTAACATTTTTTATTACCATTCTAAAGCTCCTTCTTTTAATATATATAAAAAAGCTATAATAAGTTCAAAAATAAAAATCATTATAGTAATATATCCATATATTCCTATTTTTTTCATAGATATACACCAAGGAAAAAAAAAAATACTTTCTATATCAAATAAAATAAAAAAAATTGCAATTAAATAATATTTAATATTAAATTTTATTCTTGAATCTTTAAAAGAATTAAAACCACATTCGTATGAAGAATTTTTTTCTTTATATGATTTATGTGGTCCACATATATAACCAATAATTTGAGGAATAATACCTATTGTTATTCCTATAAATATAAATAATAATATTTTTAAATAATTTTTATTATACATATTAAAAAAAAAATTTATACCGATGACGAGAATTGAACTCGTATAGCTTTTACGCTATTACCTCCTTAAGGTAACGTGTATACCATTTCACCACATCGGTATTTTAAAAATACTTAAATATTTTTATATAGTTAATTTTAATTATTATTATTTTTAATAAAAATTTTATTATTAAAATATACAGAAGTTATTGTTAATAATAAAAATATTATTATTATAGTTATGATTAATTTAAAGTAAAAATGATAATATTCATCATAATCTAAAAAATTTAAATAAGATTTATTGTTATATATATTAATATTTTTATTATTTTCAAATAATATTAAAATAATAATAATTAATCCTGAAAAAATTTGTAAAAAAGTAATAATTACATACATTTTATACATATTTTTTTGTATATTTTATTTATTTTAATAAAATATATACTTTGTAATATTTTTATTATATAATAATTATAAATTATATATATTTTATATATATGTAATGTGTTTTGGTATTTAAATAATTTTTATATTTACAAGAAAAATTTTATGGCAACAGGAATTGTAAAATGGTTTAATGATTCTAAAGGTTTTGGTTTCATAACTCCAGATGATGGTAGTGAAGATTTATTTGCGCATTTTTCTGCTATTCAAATGAATGGATTTAAAACTTTAAAAGAAGGACAAAAAGTACAATTTGAAATAACACAAGGTGCTAAAGGTAAACAAGCTTCTAATATTCAAACTCCTTAATTTTCTGTATTTTTAAAAAAAAATATATATATATTATACAACATATTAAAAATGATAGTATTATTTTAATATGTTGTAATATATATATTTTATATTTTATAAAATTTTATTATTATAATTATTATATTTTTTAAATATATTATATAAATAATTTTTAAATTATAAATTTTTTAAAATTTTTATTTATAATATAATAAATTATTTTAATATTATTAATTAATATAAAATTTTTTTAAATTTATATATAAATATTTTTATTTATTTTTTTAAAATTTTTTATAAAAAAAAATATATTATATTTTTTAATATTTTTATAAAATAATTTATATTATATTTAATTTTTTATATATATTATATATATTTTAATATTTTTTTTATAAAATTAATAAAATTATATTTATTTTAATTTTTTAATAATATTTTTTAAAAAAAAAAAAATGATAATATATTTAATATTTTAAAAATTAAATTTTTTTTATTTATATTTTATATATAAAATATAATTATTTTTGTTTATAAAATTAATTATTTATTTTAAATAATTAAAAAGTTAATTTTTAATTTTCATAATTTTATTTATTTCTTTTGAATTTAAAGTTTCTTTTTTTAATAATTTTTTTACCATTATTTTTATTTTATTTTTATTATTTTTTATTATATTTTTTGAAATTTGATATTGTGTATTAATAATTTTTTTAATTTCTTTATCAATTTTGTATTTTGTTTTTTCAGAAATATTTTTATTATAATTTTTATTAAAAGAATCATCATTTTTATGATATACAACTCCTATTATTTTTGACATACCATAACATATTACCATATCTTTAGCTAATTTTGTGGCTCTTTTAAAATCACCAGAAGCGCCTGTAGAAGAATTTTTTGTAAATATTTCTTCTGATATTCTACCAGCTAATAAAATAGAAATTTTTTCTAAAATTCTTTTTTTATATAAATTAATTTTATCATATTTAGGTAGTTGCCAAGTAATTCCTAAAGAATATCCTCTAGGTATAATAGTAACTTTATGAATTGGGTCAGATTTTGGAAATGTTTTTGCTACTATTACATGTCCTGATTCATGATAAGCAGTATTAATACGATCTTTTTCTTGAATAAATATTGATTTATTTTCTGGGCCTAAAATAATTTTATCTTTAGCATATTCAAAATTTTCCATTTCTACTACTTTTTTATTTAAACTAGCTGCATTAATAGCTGCTTCATTAACTAAATTTGCTAAATCTGCACCAGAAAAACCTGGGGTACTTCTTGCTAAAATACTTATTTTCATATTAATTAATATAGGTACTTTTTTAATATGAATTTTTAAAATTTCTTCTCTTCCTTTAACATCTGGTAATGTAATTAATATTTGTTTATCAAATCTTCCAGGTCTTAATAATGCTTTATCTAAAACATCAACTCTATTAGTGGCTGCTATTATTATAATTCCAGAATTTTTTTCAAAACCATCCATTTCTACTAATATTTGATTTAAAGTTTGTTCTCTTTCACTATTACCTCCACCAGATAATTCATATCCTCTTTGTCTTCCTACTGCATCTATTTCATCTATAAAAATTATACATGGAGAATATTTTTTAGCATTATTAAACATATTTCTTACTCTTAAAGCGCCAAGACCTACAAATAATTCTACAAATTCAGAACCTGAGATAGTAAAAAATGGAACTTTTGCTTCTCCTGCGATAGCTCTTGCTAATAATGTTTTACCAGTTCCTGGAGGGCCTACCATTAATATTCCATGTGGCATGTATCCACCTAATTTTTTAAATTTTTGAGAATTTTTTAAAAATTCTATTATTTCTTTTAATTCTATTTTAGCTTCATTACACCCTGCAACATTTGAAAAATTTATAAAATTATCTTTTGTATTTATCATTTTAGCTTTAGATTTATTAAAAGAAAAATTTACATTTTTACTATTTTGCATATTTTTTATAAATAACATCCAAAAAAATGCTACCATAAAAGTTGGTAACCATGATAAAAATGTTTGTAGTACCCAAGATTTTTGATGACCATTTTTTACTTCAAATATAATTTTATTTTTTATTAAACGTGATATTAATTTTTTATCTAAAGAAGTAATTGTTGTTTTAATATATTCATTATTTAAATTTTTTGCTTTTAAAATATTATTATTTATTAAAACTTTCTTAATATTTTTTGTTTTTATATCATTTATAAATTTTGAGTATGGAATTTTTTTATAAAGAATAATTTTTGAATTGTTAATTCTTTTTATATGTGTAAAAATTAAAAAAAATAAAAGTAAAAATAAAAAACTTTTATATATTTTTCGTCTCATTTTAATATTTTAATATTTATATATTTATTAAATAAAAAAAATATATTACATATAATTAATATTATATATTATATTTTTAATATTTTTTTTTTTTCATAGAAAATTTTAATCTTCCTTTATTGTCACAATTTATTACTTTAATTTTAATTATTTGTCCTTTTTTTAAAAAATCTTTTATAGATTTTTTTTTTTTATTTGTTATTTGGTTAATATGTAATAAACCATCTTTACCTGGAATAATTTGAACTATAGCGCCAAATTCTAATATTTTTATTACAGTTCCTTTATAAAATTCTCCTATTTTTATAGATTTTGTAAGTATTTCAATTTTTTTTTTTGCATTTTGTCCTGTTTTTTTATCTATTGATAATATAGTTATTATTCCTTCATTACTAATATCTATATTTGTTTTAGTTTTTTGTATAATATTTTTAATTATTGAACCACCTTTACCTATTATATTTTTAATATTTTTTGGATTAATTTTAAATTTTATTAAATGTGGTGCAAACTTTGAAAGTTTTATTTTCTTTATAGAAAGTGAATTTTCCATTTTTTTTAAAATTTTTAAAAGATTTTCTTTTGCTTGCATTAGAACACGAAAAATATTTTTTTTTGTTATCCCTGTAGTTTTTATATCCATTTGTAAAGCAGTAATTCCCTTAATAGTTCTAGTTATTTTAAAATCTAAAATCCCTAATTGATCTTCTTTTCCTAAAATATCACTTAAAATTATATTTTTTTTTTTATTTCTTATTAATCCTATTGCTATCCCAGCAACATAATTTTTTATTGGAACACCAGCATTTACTAAAGCTAATGATCCTCCACAAACAGAAGCCATTGAAGAAGAACCATTAGATTCTGTAATTTCTGAAACAATTCTTATTGAATAATTAAAATTTTTTATATTAGGTAATGAATTTATTAATGCTCTTTTTGCTAAATATCCATGTCCTATTTCTCTTCTTTTTGGAAAATTTATTTTATTTATTTCTCCAGTAGCAAAAGGTAACATATTATAATGTAACATAAATCTTTCTGAATGTTCTCCTAAAGAAGTTTCAATTTTTTGTTCATCTTTTGAAGATCCTAAAGTAGTTATTACTAATGCTTGAGTTTCTCCTTTAGTAAAAAGAATAGATCCATGTGTTCTAGGTAAAATACTAGTTTTTATATTTATAGGTCTAATATCCATTATTCCTCTTTTATCTATTCTAGAATTTCCATTAAAAATTTTATTTTTATTTTTTTTAAAAATTGTTTTTAAATAAAAATTATTAATTTCTTTAATTTTTTTTTTTTCTATTTTATTTAAACTTAAAAAAATTTTTTTTTTTATTAAATTTAATTTATTATTATTTAATAATAAATTATCAATTTTATATATATTTTTTAATTTATATTTTATTAAATTTTTAATTTTAAATATTTTATATTTATTTTCAGGTTTCCAATTTATTTTTTTTTTATTTACTTTTTTTTTAAATTTATTTATAAAATCTATTATTATTTTAATTTTTTTTTGTCCAAAAGTTATAGCTTTTAATATTTTTTTTTCTGATATTTCTTTTGAAATTGCTTCAAGCATTAAAATTTTTTTTTTTGTTCCAGATAAAATTAAGTTTAATTTTGAAAATTTTAATTCTGAAATAGTAGGATTTAAAATAAATTTATTATTAATATATCCTATTCTTATTGTAGCAATAGATTCTTTAAAAGGTATTCCTGAAATAGATATTGCTACTGAAACTCCTATAGCTGCTAAAATATCTGGATCATTTTCTTTATCTACAGATAAAGTATGAATTATAATTTGTATTTTATTAAAAAAATTTTTTGGAAATAATGGTCTAATTAATCTATCAATTAAACGAGATATTATTATTTCTCTTTCTGATGGTTTTCCTTCTCTTTTAAAAAATCCTCCAGGAATTTTACCTATTGAATATAATTTCTCTATATAATTAATAGTTAAAGGAAAAAAATTTTTTTTTTTAATTTTTTGTAAATTATTAACAACAGTTACTAAAACTATTGTATTATTAACAGTAATTTTTACTGAGCTAGAAGTTTTTTTAGCTATTTCTCCAGTTTCTAAAATTATTTTATAAGATTTAATTTTTAAAACTTTAATAATTTTTTTAAACACAAATTCCTTTACATATTAATATAATTTATTTTCTTATTTTTAATTTATTAATTAATAAATTATATTCTTTTTCATTTTTTTTTTTTAAATAAAATAATAATTTTTTTCTTTTATTTATTATTTTTATTAGTCCTATTTTTGAATGATTATCTTTATTATTTTTTTTAAAGTGTATATTTAAATTATTTATACGATAAGTTAAAATAGCTATTTGAACTTTTGTAGAACCTGTATCATTTTTATTTTTTGCGTATTTATTTAAAATAATATTTAAAATTTCTTTGTTATTTATTTTCATAAATGTTATAATATTTAGTTATGTATTATAAAAAATTTTTTTAAAAAAAAAAAATATTAAAAATATAATATAAATATTATATTATATATTTATAAAAATATTATTTTTTAATATAATTATTATAATAAAAAAATATTTTTAGTAAATTTTAAAAATTTTTAAAAAAAATATAATTATTTATATGAAAAAAAATATTATTTTTGGTTTTCATTCAATTTTTTCTTGTATAAAAAATAAATTTTTTTTAATAAATAAAATTTATATTAATTATAATAGAAATGATATTCGTATAAAAAAAATTTTAAATTTGTTATCAAAAAAAAAAAATTTAATTAAAAAAGTAGATAAAAATTATTTATTTAAAATATCTAAAACAAATGCTCATCAAGGTATAGTTGCTTTAATATATAAAAAAAATACTTTTTTAAAAATTGAAAATTATATTAATAATATAAAAAAAAATTCTTTATTTTTAATTCTTGATAGAATTACTGATCCTCATAATTTAGGTGCATGTTTACGTACTGCTAATTGTTTTGGTGTTAAAGCAGTTATTATTGCAAAAAATAAATCAGTTAAATTAAATTCAACTGTTACAAAAGTTTCTAGTGGAGCATCTTTAAATATTCCTTTTTTTAAAGTTTCTAATTTGATTAATATAATTAATTTATTAAAAAAAAAAGGTGTTTGGATAATAGGTATGGATTGTAATAATTTAAATAAAAATTTATATAATATGAATTTTACAGGTTCTTGGGCATTAATTTTAGGTTCTGAAAATAAAGGTATTCGTCAATTAATAAAAAAAAATTGTGATTTTTTAATTAAAATTCCTATGTTTAGTAATATAAAAAGTTTAAATGTTTCTGTAGCTTTAGGAATATGTTTATATGAAATTAAAAAACAACAATTTTTTTTAAAATATAAAAAATAATTTTTATATTTTTTTTAATATAATATATAAAATATATTTATATTATTTAAATATTAATTATGATATCTTCTATTAAGTGGTTTAATTTTCAAAGACAAAATTTAAATGGTAAGATTACAACTTTAAAAGCTTGGTCTGAAACAAAATTAAAAGTTAATATTAAAAAACGTAAAATTTTAAAAAAAAGTATTAAAAAATTATTAAAAATTAAAAAAGCTGTTTTAATAGCTCATTATTATGTAAATAATGATTTACAAGATATTGCTGAAGAAACAGGTGGATGTGTAGCTGATTCTTTAGAAATGGCTCGTTTTGGAAAATATCATAATTTTTCTACTATTATTATTGCTGGAGTTAAGTTTATGGGTGAAACAGCAAAAATTATTAGTCCAAAAAAAAAAATATTAATGTTAGATATAAATGCAACATGTTCATTAGAATTAGGTTGTAATTTTAATGATTTTAATGATTTTTGTAATAAACATCCAGAAAGAATTGTTGTAGTTTATGCAAATACTAATGCTTTAATTAAAGCTAGGGCTGATTGGATGGTAACATCTTCAATAGCTTTAGATGTTATTAATTTTTTACATAATAAAGGGAAAAAAATTATTTGGGCTCCAGATAAGTATTTAGGAAATTATATAAAATTAAAAACAAAAGCTGATATGTTAATATGGAATAGTTCTTGTATTGTTCATGAAGAATTTAAAAATTTAGAATTAAAATTAATGAAAAAAAAATATCCAGATGCATTAGTTTTAGTACATCCTGAATCTCCTATAGATATTATTTCTCAAGCAGATATTGTTGGTTCAACTTCTCAATTAATTTTAGCTTCTCAAAAATATAATGTAAAAAAATTTATAGTTGCTACTGATAAAGGTATTCTTCATAAAATGAAATTATTATCTCCTGAAAAGATATTTTTTATGGCTCCTACTGCTGGTAATAGTGCAACATGTAAAAGTTGTACACATTGTCCTTGGATGGAAATGAATAATTTAATTAAACTTGAAGAAGTTTTAAAAATAAATTCTAATGAAATTAAAATTGATACTTTAATAGCAAAAAAAGCTAAAAAATGTATAAAAAAAATGTTAAATTTTTCAAAAAATTTTAAAAATAAATTATTATAAATAATATTATTTTTAATAAATAAAAATATTATTTTTTTTTTAAAAATTTTATTTAAATGAATAAAATTATTAGTGCAGCTATTGAAGAAGATTTAAAAAATTTTGGTGATATTACAAGTAAAATTATTATTTTTAAACAAATAGTTAAAGCAAAAATTATTGTTCGTAGTGATGCTATTTTATGTGGAATGTTTTGGGTTAATTCAATTTTATCAAAAATTGATAAAAAATTAAGAATTGAATGGAAATTTTCTGATGGAGATTTTGTAAAAAAAGATTCAGAAGTTTGTAATTTAATAGGAAATATACATTCTTTATTATTATCTGAAAGAATTATATTAAATTTTTTACAATTATTATCTGGAGTATCAACAATTACTAGAAAATTTGTTAATTTAGTAAAAAATACTAATACATATATTACAGATACAAGAAAAACTATTCCTGGATTAAGAATTGCACAAAAATACGCAGTAATTGTTGGTGGAGGAATAAATCAACGTTTAGGTTTGTATGATGGGGTTTTAATAAAAGAAAATCATATAAAAATGTTTGGTGATATAAAAAATATATTAAAAATACTTATTAGAAATAATATTATTTTTCAAATAGAAGTAGAAAATATTAATGAATTACATGATGCTTTAAATTTAGGAGCTAATTCAATTATATTAGATAATTTTACATTTGATATGATTAAAGAAAGTGTTAAAATTAATAAGAATAGAGCTTCTTTAGAAGTTTCTGGTAATATTAATGCTAACAATATTAGAAAAATCGCTGAACTTGATATTGATAGAATTTCTTTAGGAATTTTAACAAAAAATTTAAAATCTATAGATTTTTCTTTATTAATTTTATAATTTAATAAATAATTTATTTATTAAATAAATAAATAAATAAATAAATATTAAATATTAAATATTAAATATTTTTTATTTTATAATTGTATTTATTTTTATATTTGAAATTTTAGGATAATTATTAATATAATAAGCGCCTCTACTTTCTTTTCTATTTAATGCACTTTTAATTATTATAAAAGATATTTTTATTAAATTTCTTAATTCTAAAATAATTTTAGAAATTTTATTTTTTAAAAAATAAATATTAATTTTTTTATTTAAAAAGAAAATATATTTTTTTGTTAATAATAATTTATAAATTGTTTTAATTATTCCTACATTTTTCCACATTAATAATCTTAAATTATTTTTAATTTTAAATATTTTTTTTTTTTTAAAAATTTTATTTATATAAATATTATTGTAAAATAAATTTTTACTTTTATAATTTTTTTTTTTTTTTATATATTTATAAATATTATAACCAGAAACTAAACATTCTAATAAAGAATTGCTTGCTAAACGATTAGAACCATGTAAACCTGTAAAAGTTGTTTCTCCTCCTGCATAAAGTCCTATTATATCAGTACAACCAAAAGTATTAGTTAATATTCCTCCACATATATAATGTGCCGCTGGTATAATAGGTATAGGTTCTTTAGTAATATTAATTTTATGTAATAAACAGTTTTTATAAATATAAGGAAAATATTTTTTAATAAAAAAAGAATTTTTATGACTTATATCTAAATTTAAAAAATTAAGTTTTAAATTTTTCATTTCATTATTAATAGCTCTAGTTACTATATCTCTTGGAGCTAATTCTAATTTTTTAGAATATTTATACATAAATCTTGATGAATTAAAAATATTATTAATAATATTTTTAGGGATTGTTAATATTGCTCCTTCTCCTCTTAAAGCTTCACTAATTAATAATTTTCTTTTATATTTATTTTTATATAAACATGTTGGATGAAATTGCATAAATTCCATATTTACTATTCTACATTTTGCTCTAGCAGCTATTGCAATTCCATCTCCTGTAGAGGAATTAGAGTTAGAAGTATGAGCATAAATATTACCTATACCACCTGTTGTTAAAATAATATTATTAGAATAAATATTAATTATTTTATTATTTTTAATATTTAAAACTTTTATTCCTATACATTTTATTTTTTTATTTTTTATTTTTGTTATGATAATATCAATTAAAAAATGTTTTTTTAATAATAAAATATTTTTTTTTTTTTTTATTTTTTTTTTTAAATTTTTTTGTATTTTTAAACCAGTATTATCTTTTATATGAATTATTCTTCTTTTGGAATGTCCACCTTCAATTGTTAAATGATATTTTTTATTTTTTTTTGTAAAATTTATATTTTTTTTAATTAACCATTTAATATTTTTTTTAATATTTTTAATAAAAAAAGTTACAGATTCTTTATTACAAATTCCTACTCCAGCATTTAAAGTATCTTTTATATGATTTTTATAAGTATCATTTTTTTTTAAAACTGTCGCAATACCCCCTTGAGCTTTTATACTAGCACCACTTAATAATTTATTTTTAGTTATTAAAATAATATTATTTGTTTTTGATAAATGTAAAGCTGTTATAAAACTTGTTAATCCACTTCCTATTATTATTATATTAAATTTCATTTTTTTTATTTATTATATATAATATATATATATTATTTTTATAAAAAATATAATTTTTAAAAATTACATTAAATAATTTATTTTTATATTATAATTTATATATATTAAAATTAATTAATATTTTTTTAAGATATTTTTTATAGAATTAAAAAAATAAATATTTTTAAATAATATTTTATGACACATGTAGTTACTGAATCTTGTATACAATGTCGTTATACAGATTGTGTAGATGTTTGTCCTGTTGATTGTTTTAGAGAAGGTATTAATTTTTTAGTTATTGACCCTGAAGAATGTATAGATTGTGCTGTTTGTGTAGCAGAATGTCCAGTTAATGCTATTTATGCTGAAGAAGATGTACCAAAAAATCAATTTGATTTTATTGAACTTAATAAAAAGTTATCTAGTAATTGGTTACAAATTACAAAAAAAAAAGAAGCTTTAAAAAGTTCAGAAAAATGGAAAAATATAAAAAATAAAAAACATCTTTTAAAGATTTAATTATTTTTTTATATAAAATATTTTAAAAATATCTTAATAATTAATTATTATTGTTATAATAAATATATATGAATAAAAATATTATTAAAACTGATGCATTAATTATTGGTGCTGGACCAGTAGGTTTATTTCAAATTTTTGAATTAGGTTTATTAGAAATTAAAGTTCATATTATTGATTCTTTAAAAAATATTGGAGGTCAATGTATAGAATTATATCCTGATAAACCAATATATGATATCCCTGCTGTTCCAGTGTGCACTGGAAAACAATTAATTAATAATTTATTAAAACAAATTGAACCATTTAATCCTATTTTTCATTTAAATCAAGAAGTTTTAAATATTAAAAAAAGAAAAGATAATTTTTTTAATGTAGAAACAAATATAGGAACAAAATTTATTACTAAAACTATTTTTATTGCTGCAGGGGTTGGTTCATTTAAACCAAGAGAATTAAAAGTATCAGGGATAAATAAATTTAAAAACTCTCAACTATTTTATAATGTTAAAAATATTAATTTTTTTAAAAAAAAAAATATTATTATTTGTGGAGGAGGAGATTCAGCTTTAGATTGGACTTTAAATTTATTAAAAATAGCAAAAACTGTAACTTTGATACATAGAAGAGATAATTTTAGAGCTTCTCCGTTATCTGTTTCTAAAATGAAATCTTTATGTTTAGAATATAAAATGCAATTTTTAATAGGTCAAATAATAGGTTTTAATATTAATAAAGAAAAAAAATTATCTGAAATTAAAATTATAAGTACTGATAATGTAATACGTCGTGTACCTTTAGATATGCTTTTAGTTTTTTTTGGATTATCTCCTAAACTTGGAGCAATAAGTAATTGGGGATTAGATATAAATAGAAAACAAATAATTATTAAAAATCTTGAAACATTTGAAACAAATATACCGGGGATTTTTGCAATTGGTGATATTAATATTTACCCAGGAAAAAAAAAATTAATTTTATCAGGTTTTCATGAAGCGGCTTTAGCTGCTTTTGGTTCAAGTATTTATATTTTTCCTAAAAAAAAAATATTTATGCAATATACAACAACATCTCCAAAATTACATAAAATTTTAGGTATTAAATAATTTTTTTTTAATAATTTGAATAATTTACTAAAATGAAAGAAAAAAATAAAAAAATTTTATTGATATTATATATAAAATATTTTAATTAAAAATTTTATTAAAAAAAAATTATATTATTAATATGTAAAAAAAATTTTTAAATTTTAAATAATATTTATATAAAATTATTTATAATAAATTTTTTAATAAAATAAATTAAATTATTAAAATAATGATTATTAATAAATATATTTTTTTAAAAATTTCTAAAAAATATATAGGACAAAGAATTGATAATTTTCTTTTAAATTTTTTAAATAATTTTAATAGAAATTATATATATAAAATATTACGTTTAGGTAAAATAAAAATAAATAAAAAATGTGTTAAATATTATTATAAATTAGAAAAAAATAATATACTAAAATTACCTTTAATAAAAAATCAAAATCAAAATCAAAATCAAAATCAAAATCAAAATCAAAATCAAAATCAGAATAATAAAATATTAAAAATTAAATTAAATATTTTATATGAAGATAAATATCTTTTAATAATAAATAAAAAATTTGGTATAGCAGTACATTCAGGGTCAGGTATTAATTTTGGTTTAATTGAAAATATTAGAAAAAATAATAAAAATAAAACTAATTTTTATGAATTAGTTCATAGAATAGATAGATATACATCAGGAATTTTATTAATAGCTAAAAAACGTTCTTGTTTAAAATTTTTACATGAACAAATGCGTAATAAATTAATAAAAAAATATTATTTAGTTTTAGTATATGGAATTTGGAAAAATATTTATAATAATATAAAATTATATTTAGGTAAAAAAAAAATTAATAATGAAAAATATATTTGTATTAAAAATAATGGTAAATTTTCTTATACAAAATTTGTTTTAATTAATAAATATAAAAATTTTTCTTTATTAGAAGCTGAATTAAAAACTGGTTATACACATCAAATTCGTGTTCATTTATCTTCTATAGGTTTTCCTATTGTTGGTGATAAAAAATATGGTAATCATATTTTAAATAATTATTTAAAAAAAAAAAATAAAAATTTAATTTTTAAAAAAATGTTTTTGCATTCATATAAAATATATTTTATTCATCCTAAAAAAAAAAAAAAAATTTTTTTAATTTCTAAATTACCTAAAAAATATTTAAATTTTTTAAAAAAACTTTAAAAATTAAATTAATATTTTTATGTTAAATAATATTAAAATTAATAATAATAATTTTTATAAAAATAAATAATTTATTAATTTTGTTATTAAAAAATTAAAATTTTTATTTAAAAGTTAATAAAAATATTTTATATTTAATATAAATAAATTATTAAATTAAAATTAATTAATAAAATAAATTTGTTATTTTTAAAAAAATAATTTTTATAAAAAAAATTTATATATAATTTTTATAAAATTTAAAAATATTAATAAATTATTAAAATTTTATTTTTTTTTATATATACGGAGTGTAGCGCAGTTGGTAGCGCACCTGGTTTGGGACCAGGGGGTCCAAGGTTCAAATCCTTGTACTCCGAAAATAAAAAAAAATCTGCCTTTAGCTTAATAGGATAGAGCAATGGCCTTCTAAGCCATAGGTTATGGGTTCGAAACCCTTAAGGCAGATTATTATTATTTTAATAAAATTTAATTTATATTAATATTTTTATTTATATTATAAGTAATAATTATTATTAATTAAAAATTTTTAAAATTTATTTTTTTTAAATTATTTAAAATATATATTTTAATAATATAAAATATATTATATTTTTTTATAAAAATATTAATTTAATATATAAAAATATAAATATTATATTTTTATATTTTATTTAAATTAAAAATTTTTTTAAAAATATATATATTTTAAATAAAAATAATAATGTAATTTATTAAATTAAGTAATATTTTAAATATTAATAATATTTTTTTTATATATATTATATTTTATAAAAATATTTTTAAAATTTTTATAAAAAAATAAAATTATTTTAATAATTAATTTTAAAAAATTATTTTAATAAATTTAAAAAATAAGAAGATAATTTTATAGTAAAAAAAATTTTTTTTTTTTTTTTAGGATGAATAAAAGAAATTTTTTTTGCTATTAAAGCTTGATATTTAAATTTATAAATATTTTTTTTTTTTCCATATAAATTATCTCCTATTAAAGGAAATCCTAAATTTTTCATATGTATTCTTATTTGATGTGTTCTTCCTGTTTTTATTTTACAATATATAAAACTAACTTTTACTTTTTTTATTTTACTAATTGCTAAACGTTTATAGTAAGTTATAGATTTTTTAAAAATATTTTTTTTTGAAATAGTCATTTTTTTTCTATTTTTAAAATCTCTAATAATACAATTATTAATTATACCTTTTTTATTAATATGCCCCCAAACTAAAGCTAAATAATATTTATTTATAATACGATCTTTAAATTGTTTTATTAATTTATAATAAGAAAATATAGTTTTAGCAATAATCATAATACCACTAGTATTTTTATCTAATCTATGTATTATACCTAATCTGGGAATATTTATTAATTTTGGATATTTATATAATAATCCATTAAATAATGTTCCATACCAATGCCCAGGCGCAGGATGTACAACAATCTTTATTGGTTTATTAATAATTAAAATTTCTTGATCTTCATATATACATTTAAAAAAAATTTTTTCTCCTAAAAAACATTTTTTTTTATTATTTTTTTTAAAAATAATTTTTATAATTTTAAAATTTTTATTTTTTATTGATTTTTTAATAAATTTATTATTTATAAAAATATTTTTTTTTTTTATTAAATATTGAATATAATTACGAGAAAATATAGGAAATAAAATAGATAAGATTTTATCAATTCTTAAATTATAAAAATTATTGTTTAATATAATATAATAAATTTTCAAAATAATATTTAATTAAAATATATAAATTAAAAATAATTATATTTTTATTTATTTAATAAATTTATTTCAGTTTCTAAAGAAACTTTTAAAACATCTTCTATATAATTAATAGGTAAAATTTTTAATTTTTTTTTAATTTTTTTAGAAATTTTTTCTAATATTTTTATATTTTTTTTAGGAATAATAACTGTTTTAATTTTATTTTGATAAGCAGCAAAAATTTTTTCTTTTAAACCACCAATTTTTAATATTTCACCTCTTAAAGTAATTTCTCCTGTCATAGCAATGTTTATATTGATAGGAATATTAGTAAATACTGATATTATAACAACAGTTATAGCAATACCTGCAGATGGACCATCTTTAGGAATACCTCCTTCTGGAATATTAATATGTAAATTATTTTTTTTAAAAATTTTTTTATTTATTCCTTTTTTTAATAAAATAATTTGTGCAACAGTATAAGCGGTATTAATAGATTCTTTCATTACTTTACCTAAAGTACCTGTAGTAATTATTTCTCCATTTCCTGGTAATATTACTGCTTCTATTGTTAATAATTCTCCTCCTATTTCTGTCCATGCTAATCCATTTATTTGTCCTATTTGATTTTTTTTATTTGTTAATTTTTTATCAAAAATAGGTATTCCTAAAAATTTTTTTAAATTTTTATTAGTAATGGTGATTTTTTTTTTTTTTTTATTTAATGTTAATATTTTTACAACTTTTCTACAAATTTTTGAAATTTGTTTTTCTAAAGATCTAACTCCTGCTTCTCTAATATAAAAATTAATTATTTTTTTTATTGCTGATTTAAAAATTTTAATTTCTTCATTTTTTAATCCATTATTTTTAATTTGTTTAGGTAATAAATGATTTAAAGCAATTTTTATTTTTTCTTCTGGAGTATAACTTGATAAATTAATTATTTCCATTCTATCTAAAAGTGCTGGATGTATATTATAAGTATTAGCAGTTGCTATAAACATTACTTTTGATAAATCAAAATCTACTTCTAAATAATGATCAGAAAATGTATTATTTTGTTCTGAATCTAATACTTCTAGTAAAGCTGATGCAGGATCACTTTTAAAATCTATACCTAATTTATCAATTTCATCTAATAAAAATAATGGGTTATTTACTTTTGCTTTTATTAAATTTTGTATAATTTTTCCAGGCATTGAACCAATATAAGTTTTTCTATGTCCTCTTATTTCTCCTTCATCATGAACTCCTC
Organism: Candidatus Zinderia endosymbiont of Aphrophora alni; assembly: GCF_964019745.1. Classification (NCBI taxonomy): domain Bacteria; kingdom Pseudomonadati; phylum Pseudomonadota; class Betaproteobacteria; order Burkholderiales; family Oxalobacteraceae; genus Candidatus Zinderia; species Candidatus Zinderia endosymbiont of Aphrophora alni. Next base: position 298,167 of record NZ_OZ026462.1, read on the forward strand.
CTAAAGATATTCTTATAAAATTTCTATTTGTTGCTTTAGCTATAGATTTACCTAAAGAAGTTTTACCTACACCAGGTGGACCAATAAAACATAAAATAGGACCTTTTAGATTATTTATTCTTTTTTGTACCGCTAAATATTCTAATATTCTTTCTTTAATTTTTTTTAAACCATAATGATCAGAATTTAAAATTTCTTGTACTTTTAAAATATCATTATTAATTATTGTTTTTTTATTCCAAGGTAAGCTAATTAATGTTTCTATATAATTTTTTGTTACACTAGATTCTGAAGACATAATTGGCATTAATTTTAATTTTTCTAATTCGCTTATAGATTTATCAAATGCTTCTTTAGACATTTTAGAAGAAAAAATTTTTTTTTTTAATTTATAAAAATCATTTATATCATTTGAATTTCCTAATTCTTCATTAATTATTCTTACTTGTTCATTTAAATAATATTCTCGTTGAGATTTTTCCATCTTTCTTTTAATTTTATTAAAAATTTTTTTTTTATAATCTAAAATACTTAATTCATTATTAAGTTTTTTCAATAAAATTTTTGTTTTTCTAAAAATATTTAAAGTTTCTAAAATTTTTTGTCTTTCTTTTATTGTAAATAGTAAATAATATGAAATTATAAATAAAATTTTATTAATACTTTGAATTTTTTTTAAAGATTTTGTAATTTTATAATAAAATTTATTACTTGTTTTTGTATAAATTTCAAATTTATTTAAAATAGAATTACGTAAAGTTTTAATTTCTTTTCTATTATATTTAAATTCTTTAATTTTTAAAAAATTTATTAAAAAAGATTGTTTATATTTTATTTTAAAAATTTTTATTTTTTTTACGCCTTGAATTAATAATTTTAAATTTCCATTTGGAAATTTTAAAAATTGTATAATTTTAGAAATACAACCAATTTTATATGTATCATAATTTTCTTTATAGTTTTTATATGCAATAAGTATAATATTAATATTTTTATCCATAGCATATGTTGCGGTTTTAATAAATTTTTTTTTTGTAATAAATAAAGTAATAATCATGTTAGGAAACATTACAATATTTTTTAAAAATAATAAAGGTAATTTATTTATTTTCATTTTAAAATTCCTTAAAAAAAATATATATTATATAAATATAAAAAATTTTATAAAAATTTTAATTTTTATATATAATTATAGGCTTATTATTTATAACAGAATTTTTATTAATTAATATTTTTTTTATATTTTTTTCATTTGGAATTTTATACATTATATCTAATAATATATTCTCTAAAATAAATTTTAAACCTCTAGCTCCTATTTTTTTAGATAATGTTTTTTTAGCTATTTTTAATAAGGCTAGATTTGTGATTTTTAATTTTATTCTATCAATTTTAAATAATATTTTATATTGATTAAAAATTGAATTTTTTGTATCTATTAAAATTTTTTTAATAATTTTTTCATTTAATTCATTTAATGTAGCTATTACTGGTAATCTTCCAATTAATTCAGGAATTAAACCAAATTTTATTAAATCATCTGTTTCTATATTTTGCATAATTTTATTATAAGATAAAATAGAAGATTGTTTAATAGAAGTAAAAAAACCAATTTTTTTTTTTCCTAAACGTTTAGAAATTATATTTTTTAATCCAGTAAAAGTTCCACTACAAATAAATAAAATATTTGAAGTATTTACTTGTAAAAAATCTTGATTAGGATGTTTTCTTCCGCCTTTAGGAGGAACATAAGAAATTGTTCCTTCTATTAATTTTAATAAAGCTTGTTGTACACCTTCACCAGAGACATCACGTGTAATAGATAAATTTTCTGATTTTTTAGAGATTTTATCAATTTCATCTATAAAAATAATACCTTTTTCTGCTTTTTTAATATTAAATTCACAATTTTGTAATAATCTTTGAATAATAGTTTCAACATCTTCACCAACATAACCAGCTTCTGTTAAAGTTGTAGCATCTGTAATAACAAATGGTACATTAATAGCTTTTGCTAATATTTGAGCTAAAAAAGTTTTTCCAGTTCCTGTAGGCCCTATTAATAAAATATTAGTTTTATATAAATTTATGCTATTTTTTTTTTTAAAAAAAAATAAACGTTTATAGTGATTATAAATAGTAACTGATAATATTTTTTTAGTTTTTTTTTGACCTATAATATATTTATTTAAAAAAATACAAATTTCTTTAGGTGTTGGAAAGTTAAATTTCATTTTTTTTAAATTAATAATTTTTTTTATTTAAAATAATAAATATTTTTTAAAAAAATATAGAATATATAAATTAATAAATTAATAAATTAATAAAATTTAATATATATTATAAATGTATGTAAATATTTTTAAAATGTTAATATATTAAAAATATCTTAATAAGTGGAGGTTATCGGAATTGAACCGATGACCCCCTGCTTGCAAAGCAGGTGCTCTACCAATCTAAGCTAAACCCCCATTTTTCATATTTAGGCCTAGTTGGTTTTGAACCAACGACCTTCGCGTTATCAACACGATGCTCTACCAACTGAGCTATAGACCCTTTTTTATTATATAAAATATTTTTAATATTATAAAAAATGTAAAAACAAATAATTTTTTAAAATGATTATTAATATTTTAATAATTTATTAAATATTATTTTTATATTTTTTTAAAAAATAGGTGCTGAGAGAATTGAACTCACGACCCATGCCTTGTAAAAGCATTGCTCTACCACTGAGCTAAGCACCTATTTTTATACATTATATTATAATTTTATTAAAAAGTATATATAATATATATATTTTTAAAATATTATTTATAATAAAAAATAATTTAACTAAATAAGTTTATATTAAAATTTATAATAAATATGTTAAATAATATACAAAATAATTTATATAAAAAAAGAAATTTAATTTTTTTAAAAGATATTTGTATAAATGATATAAATTTTGTAGGTGGTAAAAATGCTTCTTTAGGTGAAATGATTAATAAATTAACTAATATTGGTGTATTAATTCCTGATGGTTTTGTTACTACATCATATGCTTTTAAGAATTTTTTAAATCAAAAAATAAATAAAAAATATTCTTTAAAGGAAATAATTAAAAATTTTTTAAAATTATTAAAAATTAAAAATGTTAAAAATCTTAAAAAAATAGGTTATAAAATACGTAAATTTATTATTAAAACTTCTTTTACAATAAAATTTAAAAAAGATTTTTTTTTTTTTTATAAAAATTTTATTAAAAAAAAAAAAAAAAAATCTTTTGCTATTAGATCTTCTTCTACATTAGAAGATTTAAATAATGCCTCTTTTGCTGGTCAACAAGAAACTTTTTTAAATATTTATGGAATTAATAATATATTAAAAGCTATAAAAATAGTATTTGCTTCTTTATATAATAATAGAGCAATTTCATATAGAAATTTTTATATATTTGATAAAAAAAATTTTTATATTTCTGTATGTATACAAGAAATGGTTCGTTCTGATATTGGAATATCAGGTGTTATGTTTACACTTGATACAGAATCTGGTTTTGAAGATGTTATACTTATTAATTCTAATTATGGTTTAGGTGAAACTATTGTTCAAGGTATAGTAAATCCAGATGAATTTTATGTTCATAAAACTACTTTAAAAAAAAATAAATTTCCTATTATTCAACGTAATATTGGTTCTAAATTATTTAAAATGAATTTTAATAATTCTATAAAAAATTTTAGTAAAACTACAAAAATTACTAAAACTAGTAAGTTAATGCAAAAAAAATTTTCTTTAACTAATAAACAAATTATAAAACTTTCAAAATTAGCATTAATAATAGAAAAATATTATAAATATTTAATGGATATTGAATGGAGTATAGATGGTTTAAATAAAAAAATTTATATTTTACAAGCTAGACCAGAAACTATTAAATCACAAAGAAAAAATATAAAAATTCAAAAAAATTTTCAATTTAAAAAAAAAAAAATTTTAACATTTGGAAAATCAATAGGTCAAAGAGTTGGTTTTGGAAGAGTAAAAATAATAAATAATTTTTCTGATATATATTTAATAAAAAAGGGTGATATCTTAGTAACAGATATAACAAATCCAAATTGGGAAATAATAATGAAAAAAACTTCTGCTATTGTAACAAATAGAGGTGGAAAAACTTGTCATGCAGCAATTATAGCTCGAGAATTAGGAGTACCAGCAATAGTGGGATGTATAAATGCGACAAAAGTGTTAAAAAAAAATAAAATTGTAACTGTTTCTTGTTTAGAAGGTGAAGAAGGTAAAGTATATGAAGGTTTATTAAATATAAAAGTTATAAATTTTAAACAAACAAAAAAAATTAAATTGCCATTAAAAATTATGATAAATATAGGTAATCCTAAAATGGCTTTTGAATTTTTTTCAATTCCTAATAATGGAATTGGTTTAACAAGATTAGAATTTATTATTAATAATTATATTAAAATTCATCCTAAAGTAATTTTAAATTATCCAAATATTAATAAAAATTTAAAAAAAATAGTTGATTTAATATCTTATGGTTATTCTACTCCTAAACAATATTATATAGAAAAATTAACTGAAGGTATTAGTACTATAGCTGCTACTTTTTGGCCTAAACCAGTAATTATACGTTTTTCAGATTTTAAATCTAATGAATATAAAAAATTATTAGGTGGTAAAATTTATGAGCCTAAAGAAGAAAATCCTATGATTGGTTTTAGAGGAGTTACTAGATATTTATCTAAAGATTTTTTAGAATCTTTTTTAATAGAATGTAATGTAATTAAAAAAATTAGAAATGATATGGGTTTAACAAATATACAAATAATGATTCCATTTATTAGAACTTTAAAGCAAACAAATAAAATAATTAAATTATTAAATTTAAATAATTTAAAGAGATTTAAAAAAGGATTAAAAATTATTATGATGTGTGAAATCCCTTCAAATGTTATTTTAGCAAATTTTTTTTTAAATAATTTTGATGGTTTTTCTATTGGTTCAAATGATTTAACACAATTAATATTAGGTTTAGATAGAGATTCTGGTATACGTTTAATATCAAAAGATTTTAATGAAGAAAATTTAGCTTTAAAAAAAAAAATTAATAAAATTATAAAAATTTGTAAAAAAAATAATAAATATATTGGAATTTGTGGACAAGGTCCTTCAGATAATATTTTTTTTACAAAATGGTTAATATATAAAAAAATAAATTCTATTTCTTTAAATCCTGATTCTGTAATTAATATATTACAAAGATTAATATAATAATATTATTAAAAATATATATTAAAGATATAAAAATAAATAAATTTTATAAAATTTTAAATTAAATATAATTATTAAAATATAATAAAAATATAATTATAAAAAATATTTTAAATAAAAATATTAAAAATATAAATATATTTTTATTATTAATTAATAATTATATTTATTAAAAATATTAATTAAAAATAATAATTATTAAAATTAAATATTTTTTTTATAAATAAAAAATATTTAATTTAAATAATTTTATTTTTTAAAAAAATAAATTTATATTTATTATTAATAATGTTTATAAATATTTTAAATATAAATATTGATATTTTTAAAAAATATATAAATAAATTAGAAAAAAAAAAATTTTGTGCTGATCAAATTTTAAGATGGATATATAAATATAATATTAGAAATTTTAATGAAATGACTAATATTTCAAAAAAAATAAAAAGAAAAATGAATATGTTATTTTATATTTCTATTCCTAATATTATAAATAAAAAAATATCTAATGATGGTGTTATAAAATGGCTTATGGGTTTTAATAATAAAAATTATTTTGAAACAGTATTAATAATAAAAAATTATAAAGCTACATTATGTATTTCAAGTCAAATAGGATGTATAATAAAATGTTTATTTTGTTATACAGGTAGTTTAGGTTTTAAAAAAAATTTAAATATTAGTGAAATTATTGGACAACTTTTACAAGTTAAACATGAATTAAAATATAATAATTTTTTTTATTTTATTAAAAATATTAATATTACAAATATTGTTTTTATGGGTATGGGTGAACCTTTATTAAATTTTAAGAATGTTTTAGCTACTTTAAAAATAATAACAAATATTAATTTATTTGCAATTTCTAAAAAACATATTATTTTATCTACAAGTGGAATAATACCAATGATAAAAAAATTATCATTAGAATGTCCTGTATCATTAGCAATTTCTTTACATGCTTCTAATAATAAATTACGTAATAAATTAGTACCAATTAATAAAAAATATTCCTTAAAAAAATTATTAAAATCTTGTAAAAATTATATAAAATATTCTCCTAAAAAAAATATTACTTTTGAATATTGTATGTTAAATAAAATAAATGATTATAAATATCATGCTTATGAAATATTAAAATTAATTTATAATAAAAAAAAAAAAAAAATGTTAAATTGTAAATTTAATTTAATTCCTTTTAATATTTTTCCAAAAACTAATTTTAAAAGTTCTTCTGAAAATAGAATTAAAAAATTTGCTAATATATTAATAAAAGCTGGGATTATAACTACAATTAGAAAAACTAAAGGTTTTAGTATTAATGCTTCATGTGGTCAATTAATAGGTAAATTGTAAAAATATTTTAAATATATTATAAATATATAAAAATGTATTCTAAAAATAAAAAAATTTTAAGTGTTAAAGGTATGCATGATATTTTACCAATAGATATTGGTATTTGGGAATTTGTAGAAAATACAATATATAATATATTAAATAGTTATGGATTTAAAAAAATAATAACTCCAATAGTTGAATATACAAATTTATTTAAAAAAACTTTATATGGTTCAAATGATATTTTTTTAAAAGAAATGTATTCTTTTCAAGATAAATTAAATGGTGAAAAATTAACATTAAGACCTGAAAATACTTCAGGAGTTATTAGATCAATAATAGAACATAATTTAATACATTATGGAATAAAAAAAATTTATTATTCTGGTGCAATGTTTCGTCATGAAAAACCGCAATTTGGTAGATATCGTCAATTTCATCAAATAGGTGCTGAAGCTATAGATTATATAGGACCAGATATTGATGCTGAAATTATTATAATGTGTAATAGAATTTGGAAAAAATTAAATATAAAAAATATAATATTAGAAATAAATTCTATTGGTGATATAGAAGATAGAAGATTATATAATAATGATCTTATTATATTTTTTAAAAAATATGAATATATGTTTAATTCTAATGAATTAAAAAAATTTTATTCAAATCCTATTAGTATTTTTGATACAAAAAATTTAGAAATAATTAAAATAATAAATTTAGCTCCTAAATTATATAATTATATTAATAATAATTCTATATATCATTTTGAAGAAATTAAAAAAATATTATTAAATAATAAAATTTATTTTAAAATAAATAATTATTTAGTAAGAGGAATAAATTATTATAATAAAACAGTATTTGAATGGAAAGATAAAGATAAAAATTATTCACAAAACACAATTTGTGCAGGAGGTCGTTATGATTATTTAATAGAAAAAATAAGTGGAAAAAATATTCCAGGATGTGGTTTTGCTATAGGAATGGAAAGATTAATAGAAAAATTAAAATTTAATAATTTTAAAAAAAAAGAATATAAATATGATATATATATTATATATAAAGGTAAACAAGCTAAATTAAAATCTTTTTTATTAGCTGAAAAACTTAGAGATATAGGAAAAAAAGTTATTTTACATTGTGAGCATAAAGAAAAAAATTCTAATATTAAATCACAAATAAAATTAGCAAATAAAAATAAAGTAAAATATTCTATAATAATTGGAGAAAAAGAGATTAAAAATAATACAGTTATTATTAAAAATATGAAATATTTTTTTAAAAAAAAACAGATAGAAATTCCTTTATTAAAAATAATTGATTTTTTTAAAAATAAAAAATATAATTTATAAAATATATTATTTATATATTAAAATATGTTATATACTTTTTCTATTATAGGTAGAACAAATGTTGGAAAATCAGTTTTATTTAATAGATTAACTAATACTAAAAAATCTTTAGTTGCTAATTTTTCTGAAACTACTAGAGATAGAAATTATGGTATATGTGTAATAAATAATTATAAATTTATACTTATTGATACTGGAGGATTTAATCCTCATATAAAAAATGGAATACTTTATGAAGTAGCAAAACAAACTAAACAAGCAATTTTTGAATCTGATTTAATAATATTTTTAGTAGATGGACGTTATGGATTAACTTTTAATGATAAAAATATTGCTATATTTTTAAAAAAATATAATATTACTACTATTTTAGCAATAAATAAAATAGAACATAAAAAGCATTTATCAAAAATATATGATTTTTATGAATTAGGACTAGGAATACCTAGTATAATTTCTGCTTTACATGGAAAAGGTATAGATAGTTTAATAGAAAAAATATTTAAAATAGTTAATTTAAAAAATAAATTACAAATAAATAAAAAAAAAGAAATAAATAATAAAATTAGTAATTCAATTATTTTTTCTGTTGTTGGACAACCTAATGTTGGAAAATCGACTTTAATTAATAAACTTTTAAATAAAAATCGTGTTATAGTTCATGATTTTCCTGGTACTACTAGAGATTCTATAGAAATAGAATTAAAATATTTAAATAAAAAATATATTGTAATAGATACAGCTGGTGTTAGTAAAAAAAATAAAAAAAATAATTTTATTGAAAAATTTTCAATTATTAAAACTTTAAATTCAATTAAAAAATCTAATGTAATATTATTAATGATAGATGCAACTTGTAAAATTTCTGTACAAGATATAAATATAGCAAAATTTATTTTAAATTTAGGAAAGTCTTTAGTAATTGCTTTTAATAAATGTGATTTATTAAATTTACAAGAAAAAAAAAATATTAAAAATATTTTTAATATAAAAATGAATTTTTTATATTTTGTAAATTTTTTTTTTATTTCTTCATTAAATTTAATAGGCATTAAATTATTAATGAAAGGTATAAATAAAGCTTATTTATCTTCTAAAATAAAATTTAAATCTTTTGAAATAAATAAAATTTTAAAAAATGCAATAATTTCTCATCCTCCTAAAAAAAAAGGATTTTTTAAACCAAAATTAAAATATGCTCATCAAGGTGGTAAAAATCCTCTAATTATTGTTATTCATGGAAATTCTTTAAATTTTTTAGAAAAAAGTTATAAACGTTATTTAATAAATTTTTTTTTAAAATCATTTTTTATTGTTGGTACTCCTTTAAAATTAGAATTTAAAAATAGTTATAATCCTTATAATTAAAATTATTATTATAATATAATATATAATAAAATATAAATAATTTTTAAAATTTATTAAATTAAATAATTAATTTATATTTTATAATATAATATATATGAATTTTTTTTTGGAAAATACTTCTAATATTTTACCACCTCAAGCTAGAAATATAGAAAAACTTCGTTATAAATTATTATCTTTTTTTCAAAAATTTGGATATATAATGATCACACCATCATTATTTAAATATATTAATTTTTTTTTTTTTAAAAAAAAAATTAAAGAAAATATAAATTATAATTTATATAAAAAATTAAAAAAATTTTCTAATTTTTTTTTAAAAATTAAAAAAAAAAAAATTTTTGAAATTTTTAAAATTGCTACTTATCTTTTAAAAAAAAATTCTATAATAAAAATATGTTATATTAATAATATTTTATATACTACTAAAACATTAAATACATATATAAAAAAAGAATTTAATGAAATAGGTATAGGTATATATGGAAAAAATAATTTAAAATTTGATATTGAAATTCAAGAATTAGCTTTATTAATTTTAAAAAAAATAGGAATTTTAAATATTAAAGTAAGTTTGTGTCATACAGAAATTTTAAAATCAATTATTAAAAAAGATTTGATGGCTAAAAAACAAGAAAATTATTTATCATATTTATTATTTACTAAAAATATTTTTAAATTAAAAATTTTAACTAAAAATTTTTTACCTGAAGTAAAAAAAAATTTATTAAAAGTTCCTTATTTATATGGAAATATAAATATTTTAAAAAAAGCTAAAAAAATTTTTTTATTTTTTCCTAAAATTATTAAAGCTTTAGAAGAATTAGAAAATTTAATTAAATTAATAAAAAATAAAAATTATATTATAGATTTATCTGATTTTAACAATTATTATATGTATAATGGAATTATATTTAATATATATCATTTAAATTATTCTAATTCTATTATAGAAGGTGGAAGATATAATTTTTTTACAAAATTTTATAAAAGAATAAAATCAACTGTAGGATTTACTATAAATTTAAAAAGAATTTTAAATTTAATTTTTAAAAAGAAAAAAAAAAAAGCTATATATGCGCCATGGTGTAATAATTTATTATTAAAAAAAAAAATTTTAAAATTGCGTAATATTGGAGAAATTGTTATTCAAAATATTTCTCATATTAATAAATATTATGAATATAAATTTAATAGAATTATTAAATTTAAAAAAGGATTTTGGGATATTTTATATTTTTAAAAATTGGAAGTGTGGCAGAGTGGTTTAATGCTCAGGTTTTGAAAACCTGTGTGTAGTTTTATACTTCACCGTGAGTTCGAATCTCACCACTTCCTAAGAATAATAAATAAAATATAAAAATAATATATGATAAATAATATTATGAGTATTGCGGGTACTGATCCTATTAGTGGCGCGGGTATACAATCAGATATTAAAACTTTTTCTGCTTTAAAAACTTATGGAGTTAGTGTTATAACATCAATAATTTCACAAAATTCTTTTGAAGTTAGAAAAATTTTTCCGTTAAATCCTAATTTAGTTGTTAATCAAATGAATGCTATTTTTGATGATATTTATATTCATGCAATAAAAATTGGTGTTCTTGTTAATGATAAAATTATTAAAGCAATTTCTACAAATTTACAAAAAAAAAGAATAAAATGTCCAATTATTTTTGATCCTATTTTATTTTCAAGTAATGGTAAATGTTTATTAAAAATTAAATATATAAAATCTTTAAAAGAAAATTTATTTCCATTATTAACATTAATAACTCCTAATTTATTTGAAATATTATTTTTAATAAAAAAAATAAAAAATAAAATTTTAAAAAAAGAAATATATTTATTATTAAGAGAAATAAGAGATTTTAATATTCCTTGGGTTTTATTAAAAGGAGGACATTTAAAAGGTAAAAAATGTATTGATTTTTTATGTAATTTTAAAAAAATAATAAAATTTATTTCAAAAAAAATAAATAATAAAAATATTCATGGAACTGGATGTACATTTTCTTCAGCTATTACAGCTTTGTTGTCAAAATATAATAATATACCTATAAGTGTTTATTTAGCAAAAAAATATTTAAATAAAACTTTAATTAATTCTAATAAATTAAATATAACAAAAAAAAATTGTATAATTAATCATTTTTATAAATTTTGGAATAATTTTGATTTAATTTAATTATTTTAAAAATATTTTATAAAAAAAATACAAATGATAAAACATTCAAAAATTTTAGTTTTAGGAACAGGTCCTGCTGGTTGTACAGCTGCTATTTATTTAGCAAGAGCAAATTTATATACTACATTAATAACAGGTCCAATTCCAGGTGGGCAATTAATTAGTACTTCAGGTATAGAAAATTGGCCAGGTGATTATCCTTCAGTAAAAGGAATAATATTAATGGAAAGAATGATAAATCATACTAAAAATTTAAAAATTAATTTAATTAATGATACTATAATTAAAGTTAATTTATTAAAAAAACCATTTTTATTAATAGGTAATAATGCTTCATATACTTGTGAAGCTTTAATTATTGCTACAGGAGCTTCTCCAAAGTATTTAGGATTACCTTTAGAAAAAGAATTATTAGGTAAAGGTATTTCTTTTTGTGCTACTTGTGATGGATTTTTTTTTCGTAATAAAAATGTTGCTGTTATAGGTGGGGGAAATACAGCAGTAGAAGAAGCATTATATTTAGCTAATATAGCTAAAAAAGTATTTATTATACATAGAAGAAATATTTTTAAAGCTGAAAAAATTTTAATAAATAGACTTAAAGATAAATCTATTAATTCTAAAATAGATATAAAATTTTCTTTTTTTTTAAAAAAAATATATGGTAATAAAGAACAAGGTTTAACAGGTATAAAAATACAATCTTTAGAAAATTCTAAAAATATAATTAATTTATCTTTAGATGGATTATTTATAGCTATTGGACATGAACCTAATACAAATATTTTTAAAGATCAAATAAGTTTAACAAAAAATAAATATATAAAAATAGGAATAGATAAAAAATATACTACTTCTACTAATATAAAAGGAATTTTTGCTGCAGGTGATGTTCATGATTTTAAATATAGACAAGCAATTACTAGTTCTGGTTTTGGTTGTATGGCGGCTTTAGATGTACAAAAATATTTTAATAAATAATTTTTTTTAAAATAAAATTAAAATTAAATAAAAATAAAAATTAATTAATATTTATTTTTTTTTATTATTTTTTTATTAAATTTTTTAAAAATATTAATATTAATATTAATATTAATATTAATATTAATATTAATATTAATATTTATATTTATATTAATAATATTTATTAAATTTTAATTTTATAATTATTTTAATTTTTATAATATTTTAATTATTAAAATAATTAAAAATAATTATTAAAAAATAATTATTCATTTTTTTAATATTTTTAATAAAAATTTTATAATTTATTAAATAAAATAAAAAATATAATAATATAAAATTATTTTTTTTAATTAAATAAAATAAATTTATTATATATTTATTTATTAAAAATTTAATAAATTATGTTTAAAATAATTAAATTATAAAATTATAATTTATTTTTATTATTTTAAATTATAAATTTATGTAATTTAATTTTATTTTAATAATATTTGTTATTTTTTAAAAAATATTATAAATATTTTATTTAAATTTATTTAAATTATTTAATATAATAATAAAATATATATTATATGCAACATAGATTTTTTTATAATGGTATTTTAAAAAATAAAAAAAAAATAATTATTTCTAAAAAAAAAATTCATCATTTTATGAATTTAAGAATTAAAAAAGGAGAAAAAATTATTTTATTTAATGGTTTAGGCGGTGAATATATTGCTTTTATTATAGAAATAAATAAAAAAAAAATATATATTAAAATATGTGATTTTATTAATAAATCTATTGAACTTCCTTACAAATTTAAATTAATACAAGCAATAGTAAAAAAATCAAAAATGAATTGGATAATAGAAAAATCTACAGAATTAGGTGTATATTGTATACAATTATTAAAAACTAAATATTGTAATTTACATTATAATAAAAAAAAAATAAAAAAAAAAATAATTAATTGGGAAAATATAATAAAATCTTCTTCTGAACAATGTGGTAGAAATACTTTAATGAAAATATTTTCAATAAAAAAATTTTCGTTTTTTTTAAAAAGTAAAAAGAAAAAAATTTTATTTTCACCTAATTCAAATTTTTCAATTTTAAATTGGGCTAAAAATAATATTCCTCAAGATATAAATTTTTTAATTGGTCCAGAAGGAGGATTTAGTAAAAAAGAAGAAAATTTTGCTAAAAATAATAACGTAGAAATATTATCTTTAGGTCCTAGAATACTTAGAACAGAAACAGCAGGAATAACTGTTGTTAATATACTTAAATCTATTTGGAATATTATATAATTTTTTATATAATATGTAAATATTATTTTTATAAAATAATTTGTTATAAATATTATAATATATATTATAAAATGTTAAAAATAAAATATCCAATTAATATAAAGAAAACAAATTTTCCTATGAGAGGAAATTTATTAAAATTAGAAATTGAAATTCTTAATAAATGGAAAAAAGATAATATTTATAAAAAAATAAGAGAAAAATTTAAGGATAAATTAGAATTTATTTTACATGATGGTCCACCTTATGCTAATGGTCCTATTCATATTGGTCATGCTGTAAATAAAATTTTAAAAGATTTTATAATAAAATCTAATTGTATGTTAGGATATAATGCTAAATATATACCTGGTTGGGATTGTCATGGAATGCCAATAGAAATTCAAATAGAAAAAAAATTTGGTAAAAATATATCTATTAAAAAAGTTTTAACAGAAGCTAGAAAATATGCTGAAAAACAAATTAAAAAACAAAAACTTGATTTTATTCGTTTAGGAATTATTGGAGATTGGAAAAATATTTATAAAACAATGAATTTTAAAAATGAAGCTGAAGAATTAAGAATTTTTAGAAAATTATTAAAAAATGGTTATATATATCATGGTTTAAAACCAGTTTATTGGTGTTTTGATTGTAAATCAGCTTTAGCAGAAGCTGAAATAGAATATAAAATTAAAAAATGTATATCTTTATATGTAGGTTTTCCTTTTTTTGAACATATTAAATTAGCAAAATTATTTAATTTAAAAAAATTATCAACAAAAAATGGATTTATTATTATTTGGACTACTACTCCTTGGAGTTTAATTTCAAATCAAGCTTTAAGTTTAAATCCTAACTTAAATTATTCTTTAATAGAAATAAAAATAAAAAAAAAAATATTAATTATTCTTGCAGAAGATTTAATAGAAAATTTTTTAAGAAAAATTAATTTAAATGGTAAAATTATTTCTACAATTAAGGGAAAAAAATTAAAATTAATTAATTTTAAACATCCATTTTATAAATTTGATAATTTTTTTAATCGTTTATCACCAATTTTTTTAGATAAAAATATAACTAAAGATAATGGTACTGGAATTGTACATTTAGCTCCTGCATATGGCGTTGAAGATTATAATTTATGTAAAAAAAATAATATTAAAGATTTTAATATTTTAGATTTTATAACAGATTCTGGAAATTTTAAAATTAATATATCATTTTTAAAAAAAAAAAATATTTGGGAATCAATAGATATTATTTGTTTAAAATTAAAAGAATCAGAATCATTATTTAAAATAGAAAAATTTAAACATAAATATATGTATTGTTGGAGACATAATACACCAGTTATTTATAAAACTACTTTGCAATGGTTTGCATCTATGGATATTCTTATTAAAAATAATAAAAAAACTTTAAGAGAAAAAGCTATTAGTAGTATTAAAAATATAACTTTTTTTCCTAAAAAAGGAAAAAATATTTTTAAAAATATGATTATTAATAGACCAGATTGGACTTTATCTCGTCAAAGACAATGGGGAGTACCTATAGCTCTTTTTTATCATTATAAAACTGGTGAATTACATCCTAAAACAGATAAAATTTTAAAAAAAATAGCTAATAAAATTGAAAAATATGGTATTGAAATATGGCATAAAATTGATTTGCAAAAAATAATAAATGAAAAAAATTCTATAAAATATATAAAAAGTAAAGATACTTTAGATGTTTGGTTTGATTCTGGTACAACACATAAAACAGTTTTAAGAGGATCTCATAAAAAATATTTAAAATTTCCTTCTGATATATGTGTAGAAGGAATAGATCAATTTAGAGGATGGTTTAATACTTCTTTATTAACTTCTTTAATGTTAGATAATAAAATACCTTATAAATCTTTATTAGTTCATGGATTTGTAGTTGATAAAAATGGTAAAAAAATGTCTAAATCTAATGGTAATGTTATATCTCCTAAAGATATTATAGATACTTATGGAGCAGAAATATTAAGATTATGGGTTGCTTCTGTAAATTATTCTAATGAATTATCTATATCAAAAGATATTTTAAATCGTGTAATAGAAATTTATAGAAGAATTCGTAACACTATTAGATTTTTATTATCTAATATAGAAGATTTTGATAATAAAAAAGATTCTATTTTAATAGAAAAAATGTTAGAAATTGATAAATATGCAATAATTAAATTAAATATTTTACAAAAAAATATTTTAAAATATTATAGTTTATATAAATTTTATTTAATTATTCACAATATTCAAAAATATTGTTCAGAAGAATTAGGATCTTTTTATTTAGATATAATAAAAGATAGATTATATACTAATGCTATTAATTCTTTATCTAGAAGATCTGCACAAACAGCTATTTGGCATATAACTAAAACTATACTTTGTTTAATTTCTCCAATTTTATCATTTACAGCAGATGAAGCATGGAATTATTTTAATAATAAAAAAGAAAATAAAGAAACTATTTTTATAGAAACATATCATGTTTTACCAAAAATTTTAAATTCTAAAGAAATTTTAAAAAAATTTTTAATTTTAAAAAAAATTAAAAATAATATAATAAAAAAAATAGAAGAAAATAGAATTTCTAAAAAAATTGGTTCAACTTTAGAAGTTAAAGTAAAATTAAAAGTAAAAAAAAAAAAATATTTTTTATTAAAAAGTTTTGGTAAAGATTTAAAATTTGCTTTTATAATTTCTTCAATAAAAATTGAAAAAATTTTAGATAAAGAAAAAGAATCTATAGAAATTAATTTAAGTAAATATAAAAAATGTGAACGTTGTTGGCATTATTGTAAAAATGTTGGATTAAATAATAAACATAAAACATTATGTAAAAGATGTATTATTAATTTATTTAAAAAAGGAGAAAAAAGATTGTTTATATAAAAATTTTTAAAAAAAAATTGTATTTATAATAAATTATTAATAAAAAATAATATTTTTTAATATATTATATATATATTATATTTAATAAATAAAAAAATATTTTATATAATTTAAAATTTTTAATAAAAATTTTAAAAACATTTTTAAAAATATTAAAATATGAAAAATATTAATATTAAAATTTTTAATTATAAAATTAAAAATAAATTACCAAAATATGAAACAAATGGTAGTGCTGGATTAGATTTACGTGCTTGTATAAAAAATAAAAAAATTATTTTTCCTAAAAAAAAATATTTAATACCAAGTGGTATAGGTATATATATAAAAGATAAAAATATTACTTCTTTAATAATTCCTCGTAGTGGATTAGCACATAAATATAATTTAATATTAGGAAATACTATAGGATTAATAGACTCAGATTATCAAGGACAAATAATGATTTCTATTTTGAATAGAGGAAAAAAAGAATTTATTATAGAACCAATGATGAGAATTGCACAAATGATTTTTATACCTTTAATAAAAATTAATTGGAATCTTGTTGAAGATTTTAAAAAAAATAAAAGAAATAATAAAGGTTTTGGAAGTACTGGTTTAATATAAAAATATATTATTAAATAATATATAATAGAGATGGAGGGATTTGAACCCTCGATACAGAATAAAATCTATATGCTTCCTTAGCAGGGAAGTGTTTTAAACCACTCAACCACATCTCTAAAATATTTAATATTATAATATTTTTTAAAAAAATTATTAATTATATAAATTAATCATTTTAGACATATAAATACAAATTTTTATTTGTTTTTTAATAAAAAATGGGATAGGAATTTTACCAATAAGTATTTCTTTTGTTAAAAAAGCTGTATTTTTAATATTATTTTTTCTTTTTAAAAATATATTAAATATTTTTTTATTAATTTTATTATATATTATTTCATTTTTATTTAGAAAAAACCAATTTATTTGTTTCATTTTTTTAATATTTGTCATTACTTCTCCTTCGGTGGATTTCATTAAAAATACTCCACCTTCTTTTTTAAAATTTAAATTAATAAATATTTTTGATAAAATATTAAAATATTTTATATGTGAATAAGATATTAATCTTAATGAAGGTTTTGAAAATGGTTGAATAATTTTTATTAAAAAATTTGCAAAATTACGAATACCTAAAAAAAATCTTAATGATAACAAACGATAAATTTTTGGAAAAAGTTTTTTTATAGAAAAAAATGCTATTTTTTTAGTTTTTAATAAAAAATTAATATCTTTATAATTATGAGCATTACGAAAACCTAATTTTTGTAAAATTTTTGTAGTTGTTATTTTATTAAAATTATTAATAGTTCCATGAATTAAAACAGGAATATTTTCACGAGCTAATAATAAAGCTAGTAAAGGAATAAAATTAATATTTTTTTTTGTACCATTATAACTAGGAATGACTATTGGAGCATATTTTTTATATTTAAAAAATTTAATTTTTTTAAAAGAATTTTTAATAACTTTTAAAAAACCTATAATTTCATTTATTGTTTCACCTTTTATACGCATAGCTACTAAAATAGTACCTAATTCTATATCAGAAATATTATTATTTAAAATTGACCATAAAAGAAAATATGCGTCATTTTTAGAAAGATTATTATTTTTTTTTTTATTATTAGAAATAATTTTTATTATTTTTAAAAATTTAGAATTATAATACATAATTATTTTATAATTTATTTAAAATATGATTATTTTAGGTATTGAAACATCTTGTGATGAAACTAGTTTAGCTTTATATTCTATTAAATATGGTTTAATTTCATATATTACACATTCTCAATTTTTAAAACATTCAAAATATGGAGGAATAGTACCAGAAATTGCTTCAAGAGAACATACAAAAAAAATTTTATCATTATTTAAAAAATTATTATTTCAAAGTAATATTCATCAATCACAAATTGATATTATAGCATGTACAGGAGGCCCAGGATTATCAGGATCATTATTAATAGGAGCTTTATTTGGAAATAGTTTAGCTTTTTTACTAAAAAAACCTGTTACTTATATTAATCATTTAGAAGGACATATATTAGTGCCATTTTTAACTTCTAAATTAATAATTTTTCCTTTTTTATCACTTTTAATTTCTGGAGGACATACACAATTAATATTAGTTAAAAATATTGGTGAATATAAAATTTTAGGAGAAACACTTGATGATGCAGTAGGTGAAATTTTAGATAAATTAGCTAGATCAATGAACATCAGTTATCCTGGAGGTGCTATAATTTCTAAATTTGCAAAATTAGGAATTTCTAATGTTTATAATTTTCCTCGTCCTATGATTTATTCAAAAAATTTTAATTTTAGTTTTTCAGGATTAAAAACATCAGTATTAAGAACTATAAAAAATATTAAAAATATAAAAATTCAAGATAAATATAATATATCTAAATCTATTTTAGAAGCTATTATTGATGTTTTAAAATATAAAGTAATAAAAGCAATAAAAAAAACTAATGTTAAAATATTTTCAATAACAGGAGGAGTAAGTGCTAATAAACAAATAAAAAAATCTTTTAAAAAAGAAATTAAAAAAAAAACATTTTATAAATTATATTATCCTAAAAAAGAATTTTGTACTGATAATGGTGTTATGATAGCTTTTGCTTGCGCAATTAGAATTAAAAATAATATTTGTTATACTTCAAATAAATATTTAATAAATATAGATCCTAAATGGTCAATAAATAATTTATAATATTTTTAATAATTATTTATATAAATTTAAAATATTTTTTATACCTTTTTTTTTAAGTAAAAAAGCTATTTTTTTACTTATTTTTTTTGGAAATATTGCACTACCATTTATTTTAGCATTAATAATATATTTTCCATTAGGAGTACCAATCATAGCTTTTATTTTCATTAAATTATTTTTTATAATTGCTAATGAACTTAAAGGTATTTGACAATTACTAAAAAATATACGTGATAATGTTCTTTCAGCTATTGAATTTAAATTACTATTTTTATGATTTAAAGGAGATAAAATAAAATCTAAATCTTTACGATTTTTTAATATTTCTATTACTAAAGTACCTTGTCCTGGACAAGGTAAAAAATATTTTATTTTAATAATTTTTTTAATTCTTTTAAATAATTTTAATCTTTTTAATCCAGCTAATGCTAAAATTAATGCATCATATTCTTTATTATCTAATTTTTTTAATCTAGTTTCAATATTTCCAGTAATTGGTTTAATTATTAATTTAGGAAAATTTTTCATAATTAAAATTTGTCTTCTAATACTATTAGTACCAATAATTGAACCATTAGGTAAATCATTTAAAGAATTATAAAAATTAGAAATAAAAACATCTCTAGGATCTTCTCTTTTTAAAAAAACAGATATTTTAAAAAATGAAGATAAATTTATAGGTACATCTTTTAAACAATGAATTGCTAAATCAGCTTTTTTTTTTATTATTAATTTTTCTAATTTTTTTACAAAATTTTTTTTTCTATTAATTTTTAAAAAATTTTTATTAATATTTTTTTTTATTTTAGTATTTATACTTTTAATAATAAATTTAAAAAATGGATATAATTTATGTAATTTTTTTTTTATATATTTTGCTTGAAAAATAGCAAGAGAACTATTACGTG
Organism: Candidatus Zinderia endosymbiont of Aphrophora alni; assembly: GCF_964019745.1. Lineage (NCBI taxonomy): Bacteria > Pseudomonadati > Pseudomonadota > Betaproteobacteria > Burkholderiales > Oxalobacteraceae > Candidatus Zinderia > Candidatus Zinderia endosymbiont of Aphrophora alni. Next base: position 318,541 of record NZ_OZ026462.1, read on the forward strand.
TAACAATAGTATATTTTATTGGAAAATTTTTATAAAAAAATTTATTCACAATATTAAAAATTAAGGTTGCGGGAGTAGGATTCGAACCTACGACCTTCGGGTTATGAGCCCGACGAGCTACCATATCTGCTCCATCCCGCTATTATTTTATTTTTTTTAAATAAATTATTTATAAATAATAATATTATATATTAAATTAATAATATTTACAATTTTTTTTTAAAAAAAAATAAAAATTAAAAATTTTTTATATAATTTTCATATTTTATAAATTTTCCTAAAAATGATAATTTAATATTTCCTATAGGACCATTTCTTTGTTTTGCTATAATAATTTCTGCTATTCCTTTATTTTTAGAATTTAAATTATATAATTCATCTCTATATATAAATAATATTAAATCAGCATCTTGTTCTAAAGCTCCAGATTCTCGTAAATCAGACATAATTGGTCTTTTATTTAAACGTTGTTCTAAAGATCTATTAAGTTGTGATAAAGCTACTATTGGACAATTTAATTCTTTTGCTAAATTTTTTAAACTTCTAGAAATTTCAGATATTTCAGAGGCTCTATTTTCTTGATAATTTTGTCCAGACATTAATTGTAAATAATCAATAATTATTAAACCTAATTTTCCATATTTTCTTGCAATACGTCTTGATCTTAATTTTACATCCATAGAACTTAAAGATGGACTTTCATCAATATAAAATTTTATTTTTTTCATTTTTTTTATTGTATAAACTAAACGTTTCCAATCTCCTTCTAATAATTGTCCAGTACGCAATCTTTGTTGTTCTAATTTACCTACAGAACTTAACATACGCATTGCTAATTGCGTTCCTCCCATTTCCATAGAAAAAACAACTACTGGTAAACCACTATTAATAGCAACATTTTCTCCTATATTAATAGAAAAAGCTGTTTTTCCCATAGAAGGACGACTGGCAATAATTATTAAATCTCCAGGTTGGAATCCTGATGTTATTTTATCTAAATCAATAAAACCAGTAGAAATTCCAGTTACATCTTTAAAATTTTTTTTTTTATATAATTTTTTTATTTGTTTAGCAACTTTATTTAATAAAGGTTGAATTTTTATAAATACTTGATTTTTTTGAAATTCCATATTTGATATAGAAAATATTTTAGATTCTGCTTCATCTAAAATATTTTTAATATTTTTTCCTTTAGGATTAAAAGCATTTTCTATAATATTATTAGAAACTATAATAAGTTTTCTTAAAATACTTCTTTCTTTAATTATTTTAGCATATTTTTTAAGATTAATTATTGAAGGTGTATTTTGAATTAAAGAATTTAAATAATTTAAACCATTTTTAGTATTAAAATTTCCTTGTTCTAACATTGATTCATATACAGTAATTACATCTGCAGATTTTGTTTCATTAATTAATTTAGAAATATGTTTAAAAATTATTCTATGATCATATTTATAAAAATGATTTTCATTAATATAACCATAAATATATTCCCAAGCTAAATTATTAATTAATAACCCACCTAAAATTGATTGTTCAGCTTCTATAGAATGTGGTAATACTCGTAAAAAATTTAATTTTAAATTAATATTTTTCATTAATATATTTCTAATATTATTTTATATATTTATATTTTAAATAAAATATTTTTATTTGTTAAAAACAAAAATTGATAAAATAGAATTTATATTAGAAAATAAATAAATAGGTATTTTATAATTTCCGATTTTTTTTATAAATTTATACGGTAATTTTATTTGATCTTTTTCAATAAAAATTTTTTTTTTTCTTAATTCTAATAAAATATTATTTTTATTAATATAATTTAATAAATTTCCTTTAAATGAAGATTTTTTATAAATTTTAATATTCAAATTTTTTATTTTTTCTGCTATTTTTTTATATTTTTTTTTTTTTTTTCTAATTATTTTTTTTATTTCTGATTTTTTTAATTTATATTTTATAATATTTATATTATTAGCAATACAAGCAATTTTTTTAGGAATTAAAAAGTTACGAGCATAACCATTTTTTACAGAAATAATATCTGTAAATTTTCCAAGATTATTAAATTGTTTTAATAAAATTATTTTCATTTTTAAATTTTTTAATTAATTTTATAAAAATTAATATATGGTAATAAAGCTAAAAATCGCGCTCTTTTTATAGCAATATTTATTTGACGTTGAAAATTTGATTTAATATTAGTAAAACGTGCTGGTATTATTTCTCCAGATTCTTGTAAAAAATTTTTTAAAAAATTTAAATTTTTATAATCAATATATTTAACATCTGATTTAATAAATTTATATTTTTTTTTTTTTCTAAATAATAAATTTTGTTTTAAACGTTTTTGTTTAAATTTATTTTTTTTAAATTTTTTTATAAACATTATTTAATATCCTTAAAAATTATTAATAATTTAATAAATTTAATTAAATATTAATTATTTTTTATTTTTTTTTTTTTTTCTAAATTTTTTATAAAAAATGATTTACTTAATGGTATATTTTTTATTTTAATTATTAAATATCTTAATACAATACTATTAAATTTTAAAAAATTTTCAATTTTAATTATTTTATTTTTATTAATTTTAATGTTTAAACAAATATAAAAAGCTTCTGAAAAATTTTTTATTTTATATGATAAAATACGTTTCCCCCAATTTTCAATTCTATAAATTTTTCCATTATAATTAATAATTATTTTTTTACATTTATTTAAAATATTTAAAATTTTATTTTTTTTATTAACATTTAATATACAAATAATCTCATAATATTGCATATATTATTATATCCTATAAATTATAAAAATAAAAATATTTTTATATAATTAATTTATTAATGTTTATTATATTTTTAAAAAATATATAAAATAATATTATTAAAAATTTTTTTAAAATTTAAATTTTTTTATTAAAAAATTTTTTAATTTTTTAATATTAAAAAAATTTTTTTTTAAAAATTTTTAATAATAAAATTATGTTAAAAATACGATAAATAAATATTAAAATAAATAGCTATTAATTGATTATTATTAATAATATAATTATTATATAATAATATATAAAAAAATTTTTATATAATTTTTTATATTTATAAAAAAATTTATTTTTAATAATTTATAAAATAAATTATAAAAATTTAAAAAAAATTAATTTTTAAAATATTTATTAATAAATATATTTTAAATATATTTATAAATTAAATAATATAAAAATTAAATATATTATAAATATAAATATTATTAACATTTAATATATTTTTATAATATATAAATTACTTTTAAAATTTTTATTAATATTTTTATATATAAATAAAAAATATTTTTTTTATTAAAAAATATATTTATATATAAAATATAAAATATATAATATATTTTTATATAAAAATATTTTTTATAGGCCATTTTTTTATAAATGCATATTTTTTTAATTTTTTATTAGGATTTATAGCAATTGGATTACTAACAATACTTAATAAAGGAATATCACTTTGAGAATCTGAATAAAAATAACTTTTTTTAAAATTATAAATAGTTTTATTTTTTTTTTTTAACCAATTACTAACATTAATAATTTTTCCTATTCCATATGTTGGTTTATTTTTTAAATTTCCTGTAATAATACCTTTACTAGTTTTTTGAGGAATAGCAGCTATTAAATTTTTTATATTAAATAATTGAGAAATAGGTTTTGTAATAATTTCATTAGTAGCTGTAACAATTATTATTATATCTCCATAATTTATATGTTTATTAATTAAATTTAAAGCTTCTTTTTTAATAGAAGGAATAATAATTTCTTCTATATAATTAGAAATTAATTCTTTTAATTCTAAATTAGAAAATTTAGAAAAAATATTAAAAATAAATTTTAAATATTTTTTAGCATTTAAATTACCTTTTAAATAACTTTGATACCAAAATTCATTAAATTTATGATAATCAATTATATTTACAATATTTTTTTTAATTAAAAATTTTCCCCATTCATAATCAGAATCAACAGTAATTAAAGTTTTATCTAAATCAAATAAACATAAATTCATGAATATTATTATTATAATAAAAATATTATTTATATAAATATATTTAATTAATATTATTTTAATTTAAAATTAATATTTTTTTAAAAATATTAATTTTAAATTAAAAAAAATATTTTTACATTAAAAATATTATTTAAAAATTTTTTTTATTTTTTTAAAAGCAATTTTAGCAGCCTCCTGTTCACTATTTTGTTTATTTTTTCCTTTTCCATAAGTTTTAATATTTAAATCAGATATAAAACATTCTACATTAAATTTTAAACAATGAATTAAACCACTTATTTTTATTATTTTATAAGTAGGTAATAAATATTTATTTCTTTGTAAAAATTCTTGTAATTTTGTTTTAAAATCTTTATATAAAAAAAATTTTTTATTAAAATTTTTAATAAATAATTTATATAAAAAAAATATAACTCTTTTTGTAGATAAAAAATTAGAATCTAAAAAAATAGCACCAAATAAAGCTTCTAAAGTATTTGATAAAACAGAAATTTTAAATTTACCTCCTATTTGTATTTCACTTCCTCCAAGATATAAAAAATTTGCTAAATTTATTTTTAATGCTATTTTATATAAAGTTTTTTTATTTATTAAATATGATCTAAAATAAGATAAACTACCTTCATTTTTTTCTTTAAATTTTTCAAATAAAAAATGAGTCATAACAAAATTTAAAATAGAATCTCCTAAAAATTCTAAACGCTCATTATTAATAATATTGTAACTACTATGTATTAAAGATATTTTTAATAATTTAATATTTTTAAAAAAATATTTAATTCTATTTTGTAAAGTAAATAAAAGCATTTTAAACTTAAAATATTCTTTATTATATAATAATATTTTTATTTATAAAATATTAATAAAAATTTATACAATTAAGTGTAAAAATATTAATTTATTTTTAAAATAGATAAAAAAACTTCTTGAGGTATTTTTATTAAACCTATTTTTTTCATTTTTTTTTTTCCAATTTTCTGTTTTTCTAATAATTTATGTTTACGTGTAATATCACCACCATAGCATTTAGAAATTACATTTTTTCTTAAAGCTTTAATATTTTTTTTAAGAATTATTTTTTTTCCTATTGATGCTTGTATAGAAATTTCAAACATTTGTTTTAACATTATTTTTTGAATTTTTTTTATTATTTTATTAGCTAAGAGATAACTTTTACTGCGATGAACCATAATAGATAATGGATCAATTATATTTTTATTAATTAATATATCAACTTTTACTATATCAGATTTTTTATATTTTTTAAATTTATAATTCATAGAAGCATAACCATTAGTAATAGATTTAATAATATTTATAAAATTAAAAATAATTTCAGACATAGGTATTTCATATATTAATTCAACATATTTATTATAATAAATAATATTTTTTTGAATACCCCTTTTTTCAAAACATAATTTTATTATTAATCCAATATATTTTTTAGGAATATATAAATTTACTAAAGCTATAGGTTCCATAATATATTTTATTAATAAAATATTAGGTATTTTTGTTGGATCATCAATTTTAATAATGGAATTATCTTTTTTAATAATTTTATATAATACTGTAGGTGCAGTAATAATTAAATTAATATTAAATTCACGCATTAAACGTTCTTGTATTATTTCCATATGAAATAAACCTAAAAATCCACATCTAAAACCTAAACCTAAAATTTTTGAAAAAGTAGATTTATATTTGAAAGATGAATCATTTAATTGAAGTTTTTTTAAAGATTCTTTAGCAATAGAATATTGATTTATATCAATAGGAAAAAAATTAGAAAATACTTGATGTTGTATTTTTTTAAATCCAGGCAATTGTTTATTAGTTTTATTATTTAATAATGTTATTGTATCTCCAATTTTAGCAGAATTTAAATTTTTTATATTAGCAATAATAAACCCAACATTTCCCGCAGTTAATTTTAAACAATTTTTAGAATTTGGTAAAAAAATTCCTAAATTTATAACAGTATAAATAGAATTTGTTGACATTAAAAGAATTTTATCTTTTAAATTTAAAATTCCATTAAAAATACGTACTAAAATTATAACACCAACATATTTATTAAACCAAGAATCAAATATTAAAGCTTGTAAAGGAAAAGATAAATTACCATTTGGAGCAGGAATTTCTAAAACAATAGTTTCCAAAATATTTCTTATACCAAAACCAGTTTTTGCAGAACAATGAATAAATTTTTCAGATTTAATATTTAAAATTTTTTCTATTTCTTTTTTAATTAAATCTAAATTTAAATATAATAAATCAATTTTATTTAATATAGGAATAATTTTTATTTTTAAATCTAAGGCCATATAATAATTAGATATAGTTTGTGCTTCTATTCCTTGAGAAGCATCTATAATAAGTAATGCTCCTTCACATGCAGATAAAGATTTATTAACTTCATAATTAAAATCTGTATGTCCAGGAGTATCTATTAAATTAAAATTATAAATTTTATTATTTAAAGCTTTATATTTTAAAAATACCGTTTGTGCTTTAATTGTAATTCCTCTTTCTTTTTCAATATCCATTGAATCAAGAACTTGATTAAGAGAATTTTTTTTCATAGAAATATTACAAAATTCTATTATACGATCTGCTAAAGTTGATTTACCATGATCTATATGAGCAATAATAGAAAAATTACGAATATTTTTCATTTTTTTTTAAATAATTTTTTTTATTTTATATAAAAATATAAATATTTTTTTAAAAAAAATAAAAATTAAATTTTTTTAAAAATTAATGTTCCATTAACTCCTCCAAAACCCCAAGAATTTTTCATAGCAAAATTTATTTTTAATTTACGAAATTTATTTGCGCAATAATCTAAATCACATTCTTTATCTTGAGAAAAAATATTAATAGTTGGAGGAGAAATTTGATAATATAAAGCTAAAACAGTAATAATAGATTCTATTCCTGCAGATGCCCCTAATAAATGTCCAGTCATAGACTTTGTAGAATTTATTATTATATCATATGCATATTTTTTAAATACCATTTTAATAACATCAGTTTCTTTTTTATCTCCAATTTTTGTTGATGTTCCATGAGCATTAATATATTGAATATCACATGAATTTATATTTGCATCTAATAAAGCTAAATTAATAGAATTAACTAAACCTTCAATTTTAGGATTAGTAATATGAAAAGCATCATTAGTCATACCAAAGCCTAATAATTCTGCATAAATTTTAGCATTTCTTAATTTTGCATGTTCATATTCTTCTAAAATCATTACCCCAGAACCTTCACCTAAAACAAATCCATCTCTATTTTTATCCCAAGGACGAGAAGCTGTTTTATAATCATTATTACGTTTAGATAAAGCTCCAATTGAAAAAAAACTACTAATACATAAAGGAGTAATACTAGCTTCTGATCCTCCAGCAATTATAATATCAGCATCTCCATATTGAATCATACGAAATGCTAAACCTATACAATGTAAAGCAGTAGTACAACCATTTGTTATTGATAAATTAGGTCCTTTAAATCCATATTTAATTGATAAATTTGCAGAAATCATATTTATAATAGAAGAAGTAATAAAAAATGGATTAATTTTATAAAAATTATTAAATAAAAAATTTTTATAAGTTTTTTCAAATATTGAAATCCCACCAAAACCTGAACCTATAATAATTCCTACACGATTTTTATCAATATTTAAAATATCTAAATTAGAATTTTTTATTGCTTGTATCCCAGAAGCTATACCAAAGTGCACAAATCTATCTATACATCTAGAATTTTTTACAGAAATATAATTATTAATATTAAAATTTTTTACTTCACCTGCAAATTTTATAGGTATTAAAGAAGTATCAAATTTTTTTATAATATTTATACCAGATTTCCCTTTTTTAATAGAATTCCACATTTTTTTTACAGAATTACCTACTGGAGAAATACATCCTAAACCTGTTATAACTATTCTACGTTTTTTTAACACAATTTTTATTATTTTTTTTATATTTTTTTTTTAATTTTTTTTTAATAAATGAAATAACTTTTGAAGAAGTAGTTAATTCTTCAATATTTTTATCTGTAAAATAAACATCAAATTTATTTTCAAAAGCCATAAATAATTCCATTATATCTAATGAATCAGCGCAATAATCTTGCGTAAAAATATAATTTATATTTATTCTATTTTTTAAATATTCAAATTGATTAGCAACTATTTCTTTTACAATATCTTCAACATCTATCATAAATTTTTATAAAAAAAAAATTTTATTATATTAAAAATAATATTTTTGTTTAAATATTTTTAATAAAATAAAAAAATTAAAAAATATATATTTATTATTTTTTTTTAATATATTACATATATATAATATATAAATATATTATATAAAACATTTTATAAAAAATAAATAAAAATATTTTTTATAAAATATAAATAAAAATATTATTTTTTATTTTTTATACAAAAAATTCTTTTTTTTCTATAAAACCCTTTTTTTGAAATATGATGTCTAATATGTATTTCATTACTTATTTTATTTATAGATAAAGAATTAATTTTTAAATTATCATGTGAACGACGCATACCTCTTTTAGAAGGTGTTTTTTTATTTTGTTGTACTGCCATATAAACAATATATAAAAAATAAATTATTAAATAATTTTTAATTATTTAATAAATTTATATTATAATTAATATAATATTATTAAAAATAATTTAATAATAATTTTATTTAAAAAATATCTAAAATATTATAAATAAATTTATTATTTATATAAATAATATTTAAATATATTTTTATAAAAAAATATAATATTAATATTATTATTATATTTATAAATTTAAATTTTAATTATTTATATTTTACAAAAATATTTTTTAAATTTAAATTGTTAAAATATTTATTTATATTAATTAATTTATTTTAAATTTTATATTATAATAATTTATAATTAATTAAAATTATAATATTAATAATTAAAAATAAAATATTATATAATATAATAATAAAAATATAATATAATATTATTTTTAAATATAAAAATAATATTTTAAATATTTAATTAAATTAATATTATAAATATTTTTATTAATTTTAAAAAATTTTATTATTATTAAATAATTATATTTTTTAAATTAAAATTATAATTTTTAATTATTAAAATAATATTTAATAATAATTATTTTAAATAATTTTTTATTTTTTTTTAAAATAAATAAATATTATTTATATTTAAAAATTTTATTTATTTAATAATAAAATTATATTTTATATAAAATTTTTAAAAAAAATATAATATTAAAATATATAAATATTATTTAATAAATTTTAAATTTTTTTAAAATTTAATATTATTTATTATAAAAAATAATTATTTAATATAATAAATTATTAATTTATTATTAATATAAATTTTATTTAAAATAATTATAAAAATTTTTTTAAAAAATATATATTTTATATAATATATTTTTTATATTTATTTTTAATAAAATTAAATAATTAATATAAATATGATAAATAATAATTTAAAAAAAAGTCTTATTTTATTATCACATGGTTCTAAAAACAAAAATTGGATAAAAATATTTAAAAAAATAAAAAAAATAATAAAATTAAATATAAATACTATAAATATATATTTAGCTTTTTTAACAAAAACTAAACCAAATATTTATACTGTTATTAAAAATAATATCAAATTAAAAATTAATAAAATAATAATTATTCCTATATTTCTTAGTAACGGTTTACATATTAAAAAAGATTTACCAAAAATAATCAAAAAAATTAAGAAAAAATATAGTTTAAATATTAAAATTTGTGATATAATTACAAAAGATAAAAAAATTTTATTAGCTATTGCAAAATATTGTATTAAAGAATATATTAAAAATTAATAATTTTTTAAAGAATTTCCTATTATAATAATTACAGGTTTAGTAAAATTACTTATAACATTTTTTAAAAATTTTAATTTTAAATAAAAAATAGATTCATTATAATAACTACAATTTTCAATAATAATTATTGGAGTGTGTTCATTATATCCAATAGTTATTAATTTATTAATAATTTTTTTAATATTTTTACCACTCATATATTGTATTAAAGTACAATTATTTTGACAATACTTTATATATTTTTTTTTAGTAAAAGTTGTAGTAAATAAAGATATACTTCTACAAATATTTCTTTTAGTTAAAGGTCGTCTAGAAGAAGATGCAGCAGCTAAAGCTGAAGTTATCCCAGGAATAATTTCATATGGAATATAATATTTTTCTAAAATTTTTAATTCTTCATTTATTCTACTAAAAATCATAGGATCTCCAGATTTTAATCTTACAATAAAATTATAATGAAAAGCAAAATATATTAAATATTCATTTATTATTTTTTGTGTAATATGTTTTTCATTTTTTTTTTTTCCTACAAATATTTTTTTAGAATTTGGAGAAAAATTTAAAATTTTTTTAAAAATTAAAGCATCATATAAAATAATATCAGTTTTAATTAAAATATTGTAACCCCTAATAGTAATTAGATCAATTGCGCCAGGCCCTGCGCCAATAAAAAAAATTTTACTTATAGGGGTTAAATTAGAATATTTAAACAAAATAAAAATTTATATAAAAAATATTAATCATAATTTAAAATATTTTATAATAGTTATTATATTAAATATTAAATATTAAACATTAAACATTAAACATTAAACATTAAACATTAAACATTAAATATTAAATATTAAATATTAAATATTAAACATTAAATGTTAAATATTGAATATTAAATATTGAATATTAAATATTGAATGTTAAATATTGAATGTTAAATATTAAATGTTAAATATTAAATATTAAATATTAAATGTTAAATATTAAATATTAAATATTAAGTATTAAGTATTAAATATTAAATATTAAATATTAAATATTAAATATTAAATATTAAATATTAAATATTAAATATTGAATATTAATATATTAAAAAAAATAAAAAAATTATAATTATAATTATAATTATAATTATAATTATAATTATTATATTAAATATTAAATATTAATATTAAAATATTAATATTAAAATATTAATATTAAAATATTAAAATATTATTATTTAATAAATACTATTATTTAAATATTATTATTTAAATACTATTATTTAAATACTATTATTTAAATATTATTATTAAAATATTAATATTAAAATATATTAATATTAATATTAAAATATTAAAATATTAATATATTAAAAGAATAATTACTACTATTATTGCTATTATTATCATCATTATTATTATTATTATTAATATTATTATTATTTTAAAAAATTATAATTATAATTTAATCATTCCACTTGCTACAGTTTGATTAGTATTTTTATTAATTAATATAAAAGATCCTGTTGATTTATTATTAATATATTCATCAAAAACAATATTATTTTGAATTTTAATAATAACATTTGCTATATCATTCATTTTTAATGAATTTGAAAAATATTTTTTTTGATTATTAATATTTAATAAATATTTAATTTTTACAACATTTGCTATTACTAATTTTGTAGTATGTTTTAATAAATATTTAGAATTTATATTAAATTTTTCTTCTGATAACCAACATAAATTAGCTTTAAAAATTTTTAATAAATATGGTTTTTTATTTAAAGAAACTAACATATCACCACGAGAAATATCTATATTTTCTTTTAAGAAAATTGTTATACAATTACCACTAAAAGAAATATTTAAAGATTTATTAAAAAAAATAATATTTTTAACAGTAACTTTTTTTTTAATAGGTAATAAAAGTAATTTATCATTAATTTTTAATTTTCCTGATTTAATTTGACCCATATATCCACGTTTTTTTTTTTTATAATTATTATATTGTGCAATTAATTGTATTGGAAATCTTAATGATTTATGATGAGTATAATCAACAATTGGAAATGTTTCTAACATTTCTATTAAAGTTTTTCCTTTATACCATGATAAATTTTTACTTTTTCTAAAAATAATATTTTCTCCATATAAAGCTGATATTGGAACAAAATTAACATTTTTAATATTAAATCTTTCAAAAAAAATTAAATAAGAATTTACAATTTTATTATATATTTTATAATCATAATTTATTAAATCTATTTTATTAATTGCTATTATAATATGTTGAACATTTAATAAATTTACTATAGTAGTATGTCTTTTAGTTTGTGTTAATAATTTTACTTTTCCATTTTTTTTATATTTTATTTTAGAAGCATCAATTAAAATAACAGAAACATCTGCTGTTGAAGCACCTGTAATCATATTACGAGTATATTGTTTATGTCCTGGAGTATCAGCAATAATAAATTTACGTTTAGAAGTAGAAAAATAACGATATGCTACATCAATAGTAATTCCTTGTTCTTGCTCTGCTTCTAAACCATCAACAATTAATGATAAATCAATATTTTTATAAGAAAATTTTTTTTTAAAAAAATTAAGAGAATTTATTTGATCAATAAAAACATTTTTACTATCATATAATAATCTTCCTATTAGAGTACTTTTACCATCATCAACAGATCCAGCAGTAATAAATCTTAAAATTTCAGTTTTTTTAAAAAAAAATTTACGACTTTTTTTAGAAAAAAACACTAAAAATAACCTTCTTTTTTTCGTTTTTCCATAGAATTTTCAGATATTTTATCATCCATACGAGTTTCACCGCGTTCAGTAATTTGAGAAATAGAAGTTTCTAATATAATTTTTTTTATTGAATTTGCGGTAGAAATTATTGGACAAGTACATGTAATATCTCCAATTGTTCGAAATCTTACCATTTTTTTTTTTATTTTTTTATTATCAAATTTTTTAGTAATATTTTTAAAAAATGGTTTTAAAAAACCTTTATCAGATATTACAACAGATCTTTTATGAGCAAAATAAATACTAGGTACAGATAATTTTTCATGATATATATAATGCCAAACATCTAATTCTGTCCAATTAGATATTGGAAAAACTCTAATATTTTCACCTAAATTAACTTTAGCATTATAAATATCCCATAATTCTGGTCTTTGTAATTTAGGATTCCATTGTCCAAATTCATCTCTAAAAGAAAAAATTCTTTCTTTTGCTCGTGATTTTTCTTCATCACGACGAGCTCCTCCAATACAAGCATCAAATTTAAATTCATTTATAGCTATGTAATAGCTTGTATAGTATTTCTAGAAATACTATCTTTAATATATATAGAATTATTTTTTATAGAATTTTCTACCATTCTAATAATAATATTTTCTTTTAATTCTAAAACTTTTTTATCTCTAAAATTTAAAACTTCTAAAAAATTATAACCAGTATCAATATGTAAAAGAGGAAAAGGAAATTTATTTGGTCTAAAAGCTTTTTCAGCAATACGTAAAAGAACAATAGAATCTTTACCACCAGAAAATAACAAAACTGGTTTATTACACTCGGCTACTACTTCACGCATTATATAAATAGCCTCTTCTTCCAACCAGTTTAAATAATTTTTTTTTTTAAAACTCATAAAATAAATTATTTTTTTAATTATGCTATATATTATGTGTATACGTATTATAAAAATACATTTATTAAAAATATTTAATATTAGTAATTAATTATATAATTTTATATATTTTTTATATATAATGTATACCACACTCCTTTAAATTATTTTTTTCCCACCACCATCTTCCAGATCTTATATTTTCTTTATCTAAAATAGATCTAGTACATGGTTTACAACCTATTGATTCATAATTTTTATTATATAAAATATTATATGGGATTTTATTTTTTATAATATATTTATAAATATCTTTTCTTTGCCAAAATAATAAAGGATTAAATTTTATATTATTATTAATAATATCTTTTTCTTTAATTTTTAAAATAGATCTAAATAATGATTGTTCTATACATCTACCAGTAATCCAAGATCTATATTTTTTTAAAATTTTTTTTAAAGGTTTTACTTTTCTAATATAACAACATTTTTTACGTAAATAATTTTTTTTATAAAATGCATAAATTCCAAATTTTAAAAAATATTTATTTATATCTTTTCTATTTGGATAAATAATAAATATTTTATAATTATATTTTTTTTTAATATATTTAATTATTTTTAATGTTTCTAAATGTAAAAAACCTGTATTTATAGTAAATATTTCAATAGAAAATTTTTCTTTTAAAATTATATCTGTTAATACCATATCTTCTATAGATAAACTAGAAGCAAATATAGTTGGTGAAAAATTTATACAAATATTGTTTAATAATAATTTTGTATAATTTATTAAATTTATTAATCTATTATTTTTCATAAAATATTAAAAATTATTAATTTATAAAAAAAATTTTTTAAATTTACGATTTTTTCTTAAAAAAAGTGGTTTTTTTTCATCAAATGATGATTGATATTTTTCAGAAAAATCATATAAACCATTAAAAATATTAAATATATTTTTATTTTTTTTTATTAAAAAAGAATTAAAACCTACACGTTTCATATAAAAAATTTGATCACGTAACACATTTCCTATAGCTCTAAGTTCACCTAAAAAATTAAATTTATTACGAATTTCATATGCTAAAGAATAACCTCTACCATCTAAAAAATTAATAAAATTTATAGCTATTATTTTAAATTTTATTTTTTTTTTTTTAATTTTTTTAAAATTTTCAAAACTAAAAATCCAAATTCCTATATTTTTTCTTTTTTTTAAAAAAAAATAATATTTATTCCAAATATTTATATGAATAATTATTTTACCATTAGGTATAATTATATTTTTTAATTTTTTTTTATTATTAATATAAAAAATTAACCAATTATCATTTAAAATAATATTATTTTTAATTATTATAGACATATTTTTATAATATATAACAAATATTAATTTATAAAGAATATATAAAAATTTTAAATAAAAATATTCCTAAACGATTAATAACTTTTAAAAAAATTTCATTTTTAAAACGATATCTTAAATATATTTGTAATATTTTATTAATTATTAAAGGAATTTCTTTAGAAGAAAAAGATGGACCTATAATTTTTCCAATAGAAGAAAAAAAACCTTGAGAACCACCTAAAGAAATTTGATACCATTCAGTATTATTTTTATCTATCCCTAATATACCAATATTTCCTACATGATGATGACCACAGGAATTTATACAACCAGAGATATTTAAATTTATTTTTCCAATATTTTCTTGAAAAAATATATCTTTAAAAAAATGTGAAATATTTTTAGAAACAGGAATAGATTTAGCATTTGCTAATGAACAAAAATCTCCTCCAGGACAACAAATAATATCAGTTATTAAATTAATATTAGAAGAATTTAATTTTTTTTTTTTAAGTTTTTTCCATAATTTATATAAATTATTAATTTTTACATTAGGAAAAACTAAATTTTGACTATGCGTTACACGAATTTCTGATAAACTATATTTATCAGCTAATTTAGCAATAAATTTCATTTGTTTATATGTAATATCTCCAGGAGGGGTTTTTATTTGTTTTAATGATATAATAACTATAGAATATCCAGGAATTTTATGTTTTTTAATATTATTTTTTAACCATAATTGAAAATTATTATTTTTTTTTTTTTTAAATTGAAAAAAAAAATCAATATTTTTATATTTTTTGTATTTTTTATTTATAAAATAATTGGATATTCTTTTTAATTCTTTTTTTGTTAAAGTAGAAAAATTATTCTTAATAAATAACCATTCTTTTATAACCTTTGCTATAAAAGTTTTTATACCTAAAAAATTAACTAAAATTTTTATTCTAGATTTATAAATATTATCTCTTCTACCATATTTATTATATACACGTAAAATAGCTTCTAAAAAAGTAATAATATGTTTCCAAGGTAAAAAATTATAAATAACTTTTCCTAAAATTGGAGTACGACCCATACCACCACCAACAAAAATTTTAAATCCTATTTTTTTATTCTTTTTTATGATATTTAAACCAATATCATGTAATAAAAGTACAGCTCTATCTTTTTTAGAACCACTAATTGCAATTTTAAATTTTCTAGGTAAATAAGCAAATTCAGGATGAAAAGTACTCCATTGTCTAATTATTTCTGCAAAAGGTCTAACATCAATATTTTCATCATTTGAAACTCCAAAAAATTCATCAGAAGTAATATTTCTAATACAATTTCCAGAAGTTTGTATTGAATGCATTTCAACTGTAGATAATTTTTTTAAAATCTTAGGAGTATCTTTAATATTTATCCAATTAAATTGAATATTTTGTCTGGTAGTAAAATGCCCATATCCTTTATCATATTTATTACTAATAAAACTTAATATTCGCATTTGTTTTGAAGATAATAAACCATATGGAATAGCTATTCTTAACATATATGCATGTTTTTGCATATAAATACCATTTTGTAAACGTAAAATACGAAATTCTTTTTCAGATAATTCTCCAGAAATATAACGTGAAACTTGATTTTTATATTGTAATAAACGTTCTTTAATAATTAATTTATCATATTTATCATAAACGTACATTTATTTATTTATTTTAATTAAAAAAATTTAAAGATTTTTAAAAATTAAGATTTAGATAATTTTTTAACTTTATAATATGACACTAAATTAGTAATTAATTTTTCTAAATTTCCATCAAGAATATGATTCAAATTATAAAATGTTAAATTTATACGATGATCTGTAATTCTATTTTGTGGAAAATTATATGTACGAATTTTTTCACTTCTATCTCCTGTACCAATTAATAATTTACGAGTTTTTGAATTTTTTATTTGTTTTTTTTTTATTTTTATTTTTTTTATTTTTATTGATAATATTTTTAAAGCAGAAGATTTATTTTTATGTTGACTTCTACTATTTTGACACTCTACAGTTATTTTTGTAGGAAAATGAAAAATTCTAACTGCAGAATCAGTTTTATTAACATGTTGTCCTCCAGCTCCAGAAGCTTTAAAAGTATCAATTCTAATATCTGAATTATTAATAATAATATCTTTTATTTCTTCATCTTCTGGTAAAATAACTACACTGCATGTAGATGTATGTATTCTACCTTGTGTTTCTGTATTTGGAATTCTTTGTACTCTATGTACCCCAGATTCAAATTTTAATAAAGAATATACATTATTTCCTATTATACGTATAATTATTTCTTTATATCCACCTTTTTCAGAATGAGAAAAAGAAATTATTTCATATTTCCAATTATTTTTTTCAGAAAAACGTGTATACATACGTAATAAATCATAAACAAATAAAGAAGATTCTGCTCCTCCTACTCCTGCTCTAATTTCTAAAAAAATATTATTTTTTTTTTTTTTTTTTAAAATTAGCATTTTTTCTAATTTGTTAATTAATAAAAAAATTTTTTTTTTAGAAATATTTATTTCTTCTAAAATATATTCTTTTATTTCTAAATCTGATAATAATTCTTTTATTGAATTAATATTTTTTAATTCTTTTTTATATAATAAATAAGTTAAAACGATAGGTTTGATTGTTGAATATTCTTTAGAAATTTTATTAATTTTTTTAATATTAAAATTAGTATTTTTTTTAGAAAAAAAAATTTCTAATTTTTTAAATCTAAGTGTTAATTTTTCAAGTTTTTTAATAAGATATTTATTCATTTATATAATTTATTTTTAAAAAAAAATAATTTTTTTTATAATATATATTAAAATATTAAATATTATTATAATATATAATATATTAAATAATATTTAATTATTTTTTTTAAAAATATATATTTTGCTGATTGCAGGTTTTGAACCTGCCACCTCCTGATTACAAATCAGATGCTCTACCAAATGAGCTAAATCAGCTTTTTAAAAAAATTTTTTAATATTTTATTATATTAATTTTAAATATTTTAATATTTTTATAAAATTAAATAAAAATATTTAATATTATAAAAATTTATTTAATAATAAATATTAAATATTAATAATTTATAT